>CAYSEO010000271.1:0-6256 GCA_964429885.1 uncultured bacterium | reverse complement strand
CTGGGGGGATTCGGCTTGGGCAATATGCTGTACAGCCGTTTTGTCAAACTATGGGTGAGACACTTGGGGGAGGCGGGGTTATTGCGATGGGGCGGTGTGATCATGGCCCTGGGCTGGATCAGCCTTGCGGTGATCCGAGCCTGGCCGTTGGCTATTCCTTTGGTGATCGGGTTGGGGCTGGGATATTTTATGATGCACAGTACCCTACAGACCAAGGCCACGGAGCTAAATCCTGGGGCACGGGGGACGGCGTTCTCCCTGTTTGCTCTGATGCTCTTTATGGGTCAAGGACTGGGCAGTGCCCTTTACGGATTCCTGTTAGATCACGGCGGCAGCTACCCTCAGATCTTCTGGATCTCAGGGCTATTATTGGGATCTTTGGGTTGGATCCATATGGCCATTCCTACGCTATTCAAACTGCAGCTTCCATCACCACCGGCAGACGCTCCCAAAACCCTTTGATCTGATCCATCGCTGTTATCAAGGTCTCCTGATCCACCACCAACGCCAACCGCACATAGCCCTCACCCGAGGGGCCAAACCCCGATCCCGGCGCCAACGCCACCCCAGTTTGTTTGACCAGATCCACACAGAAATCCATCGAGGATCCTGAATACCGATCGGGCAACGGGATCCATAAATACATAGAGGCCCGTGGTACTGTCACCTGCCAGCCCATGGCTTGCAACGCCTGGATGCACAGATCCCGCCGTTGTCGATAGATCGAGAGGGACTGTTGGATAAACTCATCCCCCGTCCGTAAGGCCGCAGCCCCCGCCTCCAAGATCCCCTGATAGGCATTGAAGTTGATCACACTACGCACCTGCCGCAGACCCTGGATCAGCTCCGGGTTACCAATGGCATAGCCCACCCGAAAGCCCCCCATATGAAAGGACTTGGACAGACTGAAGAACTCAATGGAGATCGCTTTATTGGCATCCACTTGAAACACCGATACCGCAGCATCCCCTTCAAACACCCAATCTCCGTAAGGAAAATCATGTACCAACACGATCTCATGATCATGACAGAACTGCACCGCCTGTTGCCAGAAGGAGAAGGGAGCACTCGCCGCCGTAGGATTGTGGGGATAGCTCAGGATCATCATGGCAGCCTGCTGCCGTTGCTCCATCGGGATCGCCTCCAGATCTGGTAGAAATCCCTGCTCCTGAGTCAGAGGCATGTTGTAGATCCGTCCCTGAGCCAGATGCACCCCACTGCGATGGGAAGGATAGCAAGGATCCGTAAGCAAGGCCAGATCCCCAGGGTTCAGCAAAGCCAGCGGCATACAGCCCGTGCCCTCCTGGGAGCCGATCAGGGGCAGGACCTCGGTTTGGGGATCAACCGCTAAGCCAAACTGACGCTGATACCGTTCTGCACAGGCTGCTCGAAAGTTGCGGGTGCTTTCAAACAGGGTGTAACCATAGGTGCTGGGATCCTCCAGGCTGTTGTGCAGAGCAGCAAGAGCAGCGGGGGGAGGAGAGAGATCGGAGGAACCGATGGAGAGATCAATGACGGTGTGGCCCCCAAGGCGGGCAGCCTGTTTGGCAGCATCCATCTCATCGAATAAGTTGGATCGCAAGGGCTGGAGACGATCGGCGAAACGCATGGGATCCGGGCAGAACAACAGGCTAGGCTAGTGTAGCTTAACTCCGCTGGGGACTATCGAGTCATGGACAAGGGTCATCCTAGGGGAGATCCAGTCATTTGTCAGTTATGGAGGGGATTCGATGAGCATCAGATCCAACATCCAGGCCATCAGCTTGAGCCTTGTTGGGAGCCTAGTCCCGTTCTGTGCCACGGGATTCATGAGTGAGCTGGATCCAAAGCCTACCTTAGCTCAGGCACAACGACCCTGTTACATCAGTTTCAGAGTCGGGTAGCCCCTCGATCCCGACTGCTCCTCACTGAGACCGGCGATCTCTACGGCACCTATCTCGATCTCAGTGACCCCAAGGAATGGCGGGGTGGGATCTTTCGTCTGAAACTCTGAGACTCTGAGGGAACCTCCGTGGGATCTCTATGATTTCTCGTTATGGCGTAGGCTTCCCCGCAGATCTGCGGACCCAGAGCTAGGGTTGTGGATCTATGCTGTAACTTAGTTACTCTGCGTATATGTGTATGGCAACCATGATAGTTCAGGAGAGGGAACCTCAGACGGTGGAGCGGGAGTATAGCCACCGCAATTTGAGGCAGCGGATCCTGCTACAGGAACGGTTGATCGAGTTCATTCTCAACGAGAGAAACTGGTCCGATCTGCTCCTGAGTGAGCAATCCCGTCTGTTGCAGCAACTGGGTACCCGCGACAATAGTAGTAACCCCTTCGCTCAGCCGATCCAGTTTACCAGTCGAGATGAGAAAGGTAACCGGATCACCCGTAAAGCCAATCTATTGTTGGATACCAGCCGTAATCATAACCTGAGTGCTGTTTTCGATCAGGTGGCCCATGGTAGCTTTACTCAGGTCATTCGGGACCATCTAGATAATGGGTTGCTGGATCTGTTAGCTCGCTTACTCCGATTCCAAGATCAAGTGATGGCCTATGGTCGTCAACAGATCTCCTCAGTTGGGGAGGATCTTCAAAGCTTAATGGTGGAGACCTTTCCTCTGGCTCTAGAGGATCTACGTCTGATCCAGTCCCATGGCTTGGGTCTTGCCTTACCTTTGATCCCCCATTGTTTGAGAGCTCCTCTGAATGGGATCTACCAGGTGATCCGTGAACAGGCCCGCACTTTGCCCTCTCTGGCCTTTCAGTTTCATCTGGAGCTGATCTTTCCAAAACGAGAACGTCAGGGGATCTGGCCCTTGGTTCTGGGATTTGTGGGCAAGGCGTTCTACACGGTTGTACGGATGCAAGGATTGACTGCGGAGCAACTACATGTTCCTGAGGCGAATTGGTTAAATCGGTTGGATTACTTCACCCTGGATGATGAGTCGGATAGCGGAGCATGGGCGGCTTCAGCGGGGGAATTATTGATGGCAGGTTCTTCTCTACAGGTTCTGAGAGGTGAGTTGGAGCGACTCAAACGGGAGAGTACTCAGATCAAACAGAGACGAGAGATTCAGGGTCCTGTGGTGAAGACGGAGTTGACTTTAGAGCAAGTCCTCAAAGATATTTTCCGGGAACATCAGAGTCAGATCGCCCAACAAACGGGAGATGATGAAACTGAGTTTCTCAGCGCCACGCTATGGTTACCCTCTGAGATCACCCTGTTTACCCCTTGGGAGGAGGCTGATCTCGACCTCTATTTACACTGGAGCCAGAGCCTAATCCCCGATCTACCCCCAGAGGAGGCGAACCTGATCAACTATTGGACACAATGGGGAATTAAGGAAAGTCAAGATCCCCGCACCCAGAGCCAGCTCAATGCCTTAGGCTTATCCGATCCAAGCTTATTTATCCGAGCCATCGAGCGACTCATGGCTCATCGGCATCGATGTCTACTGCAGCAAAATGTGGATCTGATCATTCAGAGAACTTGTCAACAAGTCACCCGGCTGGTGCTGAATGGGACGTTGGAGTCGAGACGCTTGGTGAGGGATCGCTTTAATATATTTGAGCAAGAGGTCCTACCCTATTTATTTTACTATGAGACGGAGATCGCGGGAGGAGAAAAGGCTTGGATCTCCTCCCCCTATGTCTATAGCAAACTATACTATACCCTGGATCGGATCGAGGAATACTTAGCTGCAGACAAACCTCCAATTGAGAAGCCGATCTTGGCAAAGGGCCAGGAGATGTTGGAGGAGCTGGGCTTAATCTTGGGAGAGATGGAAGGTTTTTCAGCAGTGGATCAAGAACTGACTTAGGATCTGTCGATCGTCAAAAGACAATCCTCGATATGTGTTTGGCTATACCTGCTGATCTCAGTCAAGTCGATATAGGATGGAGAGTAGCTGTTTCTAAAGCTATGGAGTAACGATCAAGGTCACATAAGATGGCAATGGATGCTCAGGATCCCAATGAACACACCATAGACGATATTGACCGCCAGATCTCTCGTCGTCTTCACCGGAACCGCTTCTCCGCAGCCTCCATGCTGTTTGCTCAAGGTCTCGGCCTCTGTTTCTTGCTTTGGTATTCTGGCAGCGAGATCGTGCGTTGTCAGCGGGAATCAACCCAAGTTCACTGTCAGATCGAGCGCACCTACTGGCTAGGTCAAACCTCTATGGAGCCCCGATCGATCGCTAACGTTTCCGGCATCAGAGCTCAAGTTTCCTACTCCGCTGATCATGTGAGTGAGACCTATTTTCTCCAAGGAGATCTAGAGGAGATGCAACTGGAGTTAATCGATGAAGACGGGATCCAAAGATTACAAGATTTCTTGGATCCTCCCACTTCTACCTCTATTACTGTAGAGCGATCAACCATTGATATTTTCACGGACTCAGTTCAGATTCTCGGCTGGACGATATTAGGGTTGAGCATATTCATGGCCATGAGCTTGTTGATCCTCTACAACACCCTCAAACAACACCCAGATTAGCGGGTATAGGTTGCAATGATCGTCGTATCCGTAATCTTCTTCTAGGGTTGACACAACGCTCCGATCCGAGCCTGACAGGAAGCGATCTCCTCAGGGGATAGATCCTCCCATTCCAGATCTCGCCGCAGCACCATGCCGTTATGGCCCGTCAGAAAACGAGGCAGCTCGCCGTATTTGATCAGCTCCAAGGTCTGCATGTTGTAGGTGGTGTACAGGGTCTCAGCCGCCTTGAAATCCACATCCACCAAGGTCAAGGTCTTGCGAGGAGGCAGAGGGCTATCAATCAACGGACGCGGCCCCCCACCCAGGATCCCACAATGCAGGAGCTGTAGATCTCCTTTATGACCAGGGTAGTAGGAGTGGTGATGACCGCTGATGTAGGTATGCACCTGATAGCGCTCCAATAGCTCTCGTTTCTGATCCGCCTCCGTCAACACCTCACCGGGCGCATTTCGACCTACCGAGATGGCATAGAGGGGCAGATGACCCAACACGATCCTGAGTTTCGCCGATTGGGCCACCTCACTGGCTAAACTTTCCTCGGCCCAGGCGATCTGTTCGGGGGGAATGTAATTGGAAGAAGCATCCCAGGCCAGGTAGAAGATCCCTTGATGCTCAAAGGTGTAGTAAAAGGGAAAGCCTGCCTTATCAATAAACGAGAGGCCCGGATCATGTTGAGGATCATTCCAATAGGCAGAGGCCAGATCCCGCTCCTGTTGAAACAGCAACGATCCGGTCACGGCCCGAGCACTGGAGGCATCATGATTGCCGATAGTGAACCCATAGGGCAGACCTGCTTGCCGTAAAGGCGCCGCCACATGATCATCAAACGCCGCCCACATGGCCTGGATCTGTTCCTGACTGAGACGCGGATCCTGACCGGCCACCATATCCCCACCCCCGATCACGATATCCGGATCCCAATGGGTCATCCACTGTATAGCCCGATCCACCTCCGGCGGGTAATCCGTGGAGCCATAGACATCATTCATATCGCTGATCACCATCAGCCGCACATCCTTACGGGCCGGAATGTAGAGATCCTGAGGGAAATCGGCTAAGGCCACCGTGGTGGGGGTAGGGGCAGGAGAGGGCGCCGCAGCGGTCTCAGGGGTGGGGGATGGGGAGATCGGTGCTGAGGCTGGCGTGGACGGATCCGGGCCTGCAGCGGGACGTTGGGTATAGGCCAGGATGCCGCCCGTCAGAGCACTACCCCCAATTACGAACCCTCCCCAGAGAAACTTACGACGGTGCATCCGCTCACCCTCCACAACCCTGATCGAGGCTCAGCCTAGGGTATCCGATCTGGATCTCCAAGGTGAGGTTCCGCAGAGATAAGTCCCTTGGGCAGATCCATCCCTGTCTGAGAAGAAGATCAGGCTCTAGACTAATAGGCAGCGTCGCGGAGTCAAACGACCGGAGGACGGGTGGCGGATCAGCAGCAGGTGGAGCTCCTCAAACAAGGGGTTGAGACGTGGAACCAGTGGCGGCGGCAGGATCCGGGCACTGAGATCGACCTCAGCGATGGGGATCTGCGGGCCACCTTTCTGGTCAAGGTGCATCTGATCCGAGCCAATTTGAAGGGAGCCGATCTGCGGGGGGCGGACCTGAAACAGGCGGATCTGATTCGGGCGGATCTGTTCGAGGCCAATCTGAGTGAGGCGGCTCTGCAGAAGGCCGATCTACGGGGAGCCCGTCTGATCCGGACGGATCTACAGGGGGCGGATCTGCGGGGGGCTGATCTGGGGGGGACGGATGTGAGTGAGGTG
>CAYSEO010000270.1:0-6279 GCA_964429885.1 uncultured bacterium | reverse complement strand
AGGAGCGACGGATCAGTAGACTGAGACTGCGAAGCGGAGGAGGGAAGTTCAATCTGCACCATAAGCCCTGTTGTGCTACGGATACGAGTAACCTCCCTCACCTATGAACAACGGCTCAGGGGGGAACCATTCACATCATATCGATCTCAGGGTCCCCATCCAGGTCTTGATCCTAGGCGCCACCGAATAGCTCGCCAAACTGCTCCCGGATCGCCTCGCGGTTCTCTTCGATGTAGTCTAGATCCACCTCGAACACCTCCAACTCCCCTTCAGCGTCATCCGGGATAGGCATATCCGATCGCACCGACACCAGACCAATGTCTAGATATAATTGCTGAGCCCGTTGGGTGTAGAGATAATCCAGAAAGGTCTGGGCCAGCTCCACGTTCTCACTGTCCTTGAGGATGGCGAAGGGGGTGGGGATCTGTAGAGCCCCCTCCTCGGGCCACACATAGGCCACCGGTGATCCCTCACGCACCAACCCTCGGATCACCACATCCACCAGATTGGCGATGGCATACTCCCCATTGGCCACCTTGGCCGCCAAGCCCGTGTTGCCTTGCTCAAACCGCACATCGTTCTCCTTCCAGTCCTCGTAGAACTCCCAGCCAAACCGAGGATCGTTGACGAAGGTGCCCAGTTGAGAGAAGGCCGTGCCGTTGAAGAAGGGATTGGTGGTGCCGACTCGCCCTTGATAGTCCGGATCCAGCAGATCGAAATAGCTGGTGGGTGGGGTGTCCACGAGTTCTGTGTTGTAGCCCAACACAACAAAGGTGGTTCTGACATCATGGGCCTGATCATCAAAGTAGTGATAGTTATCTGGGGCCATGTCCGCATCCTCAGGACGGTAGGTCAACAACAACCCCTTCTCCGCCAGACTTCTCACATAGGCGCCATCCGCCACCATAATGGCATCAGCCTGGATCTCGCCGGCTTCCTCCTCCGCCTGTAATCGGGCCACCACCTCGGTGCCTCCCGACCGGAAGATGTTGATCGTAATGTCGGGATAGATCTCGTTGAAGTCATTGACCAGCTGATTGATCACACTATCCGGATCGGAGGTGTAGAAGGTCATCTCTCCAGACAGCTGATCCTGAGCCTGAACCTGCGGTGAAGTCAGGCTGAACCATCCCCACCAAGCACTCAGCAATAACCCGAGGATAGCGGACAGCGCGATCTGAAATATGCGACGGCTGTTCATGGCAACTCCTTTGTACGATCAAGTCAACTCACGGGGAACGATCTCCAGCACTTGGAAATCTCAATTCAGTTTACGACGTCAGCCTCATCCTGGGATGTGATGGGCACAACTAAAGAATCGGGTGGGCAGAATTCCCTTAGACATGAGCAAGATCTCATTTTGAGTTCTCCCCAATGACTTTAGCGTGAGCTGTTGAGAGTCAGGGATCAACAGCTGAAGGTATCAAACCACAACATCTCTGTAGTAGGTCTCCAGCTGTTGAGTTGCAGCAGCCCAACTCCAACGCTCTGCCTCCAGACGGGCATGGTGGCGGAGCTGTTCCCGGCGTTCCGGTTGATCTAGTAGCTGTCGAGCCTGGTCCACAAAATCCGGATCGGACTCGGGCTCAAACAGGTAGCCGTTACTCCCCTCCGTCACAATGTCTGTGATCCCTCCGGAGCGTGGGGCGATCACCGGACACCCTGCTGCCATGGCCTCCAGTAACACCAATCCCAAGGTCTCGGTTCGAGAGGGAAACACGAATAGATCCGCTGAGGCGAAGGCCGCTGCCAGATCCTTACCCCGCAGATAGCCGGTGAATACGACGGCTTGATCGGCAAACTGTTTCTCCAGATCCGCTCGTGCTGGTCCATCTCCAACAATGGCCAGACAAGCTTGGGGGATCTGCTCCAGTAGTACCTTGATCCGGCCCACCTCCTTCTCTGCCGATAGCCGACCCACATACAGCAGCAGAGGACGTTCCGGATGGCCTGAGGTCAGCCGCTCCCGTAGGGGTGCCGAGGCCACCTCCGGGTGAAACAATTCCGTATCCACCCCCCGTTGCCAGAGATGCACTCGCTCAATGCCATGCTCCCCTAACTCCTTAACCATGGCAGTAGAGGTGCAGAGATTGATCCGAGCCTGATTGTGACCTAGCTTCAGCAAGGTCCACAGGACCCCCTCTAGAAAGCCTAGGCCGTAATGTTGAAGATATTTGGGCAGGTGGGTATGGTAGGAGGCCACTAGGGGGATCTGAAACCGCTGGCTATAGTACAACCCTCCCAATCCCAAGACAGCGGGGTTGACCACATGGATCACATCGGGATGAAAGCGGCGCAGTAGCCGACCAATGGCGGGGCTAGTGGGAGCCGCCAGGATCAATTCTGGATAAAGGGGCAGGGAGAGACCGGGAATACCATAGACCCGCGCCCGCGCATAACGATGGGGAGCGCCTTGGGGGGCGATCACCAGTACCTGATTGCCTCGGGCCGTGAGATGCCGGACCGTATGACAAAGACGGGTGACGATCCCGTCGATCTTGGGCAGAAAGGTTTCTGTAAACAGAGCGATACGCATAGCTCAGCCAACTGATCCCTGTTGTGAGAGTAAATGAGGCCCCGGGATGGGATAAGCATGAGTGTTGCACAAAATGAGCGTCTGCTCAGCGACCCTTAATGGATCTCTCGGATCTGCTGCAGAGCTGTCGAGACCTGTGGGGGCGCCAGATCAAAGGAGGTTTGCTGGATGGGCTGTCTCTGTAGCTGCTCCGCCACCGCTTGACTGAACAACAGTAGGGAGATCGTCACCGCGAGTCCCACAACATCTCGTAACATAAATCACCTCAACCACCTGCTATCCCACTGTATCGGCGATCCCAGGACATGGGTCAGGGGATGTGCCAGATCTCAGAGATCGATAGGGATCCGTCTCCCATCGCAAGCTCCGTGGTATCATCTAGCCCCAGATGAGTCCTTGCCCTTCCCTACCGAGAGTTGCAACCGTGGGATCCGAAGCCGCCTCCTCTCAACCCCAACCGAGTCAGCAGCCCTGGAGCCAGCGCTTTGAGGGGTCTCTGCATCCCACCATCGCCCGCTTCAATGCCAGCCTCTCCTTCGATATCCGACTGCTCCCCTACGATCTGCAAGGATCCCAGGCCCACGCCCGCATGTTGGGAGCCTGTGGCATCCTCACCTCGACTGAGACAGACCAGATTCTCTCCGGCTTGAGCCAGATCCAGCAGGAGGCGGAGACAGGCCAGTTCACTCCGGCGGCAGATGCGGAGGATGTCCATTACGCGGTGGAGAAACGTCTGATCCAGTTGGCGGGAGAAGTTGGCAAGAAGCTGCACACAGGACGATCCCGCAACGATCAGGTGGCAACGGATCTACGCCTATTTCTGCGGGATCACATCGACCGGATCCGACTCCAGATCGGGGAGCTCCAGGGGGTGATCCTACAGTTGGCAGCGGATCATCAAACCACCCTGATGCCGGGGTATACCCACCTGCAACGGGCGCAGCCAGTGAGTTTGGCTCATCACCTGCTGGCCTATGGGGAGAAATTGCAACGGGATTGGCAGCGGCTGGGTCAGATCCGAGAGCGGGTCAATGTCTGTCCCCTCGGATCGGGAGCCTTAGCCGGAACCCCCCTACCCATCGATCGCCACCTGACGGCCCAGTTACTGGGATTTACCCAAGTCACCCAAAATAGCCTGGATGCGGTCAGTGATCGGGACTATGGGGTGGAGTTCCACATGGCGGCCAGTCTGATCCTGGTGCATCTCAGCCGTCTCTCGGAGGAGATCATCCTCTGGTCCTCCCAGGAATTTGGCTTTGTGGAGCTGACGGATGCCTGTGCCACCGGCTCCAGCCTCATGCCCCAGAAGAAGAACCCAGATGTGCCGGAGCTGATCCGGGGCAAGACCGGGCGGGTGTTTGGTCATCTGCAAGGGTTACTGGTGACCTTGAAAGGATTACCGCTGGCCTACAACAAGGATCTGCAGGAGGACAAGGAGGGACTGTTTGACAGTGTGGACACAGTGCTGATCTGTCTGGAAGCCATGACCATCCTGTTGCGAGAGGGGATCCGGTTTCTACCGGAGCGATTGGCGGAGGCGGTGCGAGAGGATTTCTCCAACGCGACGGATGTGGCGGATTACTTAGTGGGTAAAGGCATGCCCTTTCGATCTGCCCATGATCTGGTGGGTCAGATTGTCCGCACATGTTTAGGGGAAAAGATCCTCCTACGAGATCTACCTTTAGAAAGATGGCAAGATTTTGCTCCCACCTTTGAGGTAGATATTTTCACCGCGATCGATCCTCAGCAGGTGGTCACGGCTCGCACCAGTTATGGAGGCACCGGGTTGACGGTGGTGGCGGAGGCCCTGGAACGGGCTCAGGTCCGCCATGAGGCGAATCAACAGGAGATGGCCCAGATCGCAACCTCAACTCCAACCGAACTCTAGAGACATTGGGGTCCAGCTTTTGACAAGATCCCCATCCCCCTCTAGCATTGTCATAGTTCTTTATCCAGAGCAGTCTGAGGGACCAGGCCCGTTGAAGCTGCGGCAACCTGTGAGCGGGATGCGATCCGATTCCATACCGACATCTGGTGCTAACTCCTGCGGTTAGAGAGATATCTAGAGCTAACCGGAAGATAGGGACAGACAGGCTTTGGCTGCTGTTTTTGTTGAACGCTGGGTAGAGGACGCGCCGACCGCGTTGGCGTTGTTCTTTAGGGAGGATAATTCCTTGGCTAAACCGTTTCTTTTCTCATCTGAGTCTGTGACAGAGGGGCATCCAGACAAGATCTGCGATCAGATCTCCGACACGATCTTGGATGCCATGTTGGCCTCGGACCCCAAAAGCCGGGTGGCGGCTGAGGTGGTGGTCAACACAGGTTTGGTGGTGGTCACAGGTGAGATCACCACGGAGGCCTATGTCAACATCGCCCAGTTGGTGCGAGACAAGGTGGCGGAGATCGGCTACACCGATGCCAATAATGGCTTCTGCAGCCAGAGCTGTTCGGTGTTGGTGGCCATTGATGAGCAGTCTCCGGATATCTCCCAGGGGGTGAGTGCAGCCCTGGAGCGCCGGGAAGGGGATCAAGATCCCTTCGATGAGGTGGGGGCCGGGGATCAGGGCCTGATGTTCGGGTTTGCCTGTAACGAGACCCCGGAACTGATGCCTATGCCCATCAGCTTGGCCCACCGGCTCAGCCTGCGTCTGGCGACGGTACGGAAACAGGGGATCCTCAACTATCTGCGTCCCGATGGCAAGACCCAGGTGACGGTGGCCTATGAGGATGGCAAGCCAGTGGGGATTCACACGCTGCTGATCTCCACCCAACACCTGTCCGAGATCGATGGCATCTCCGATGAGAAGGGCATCCATGCTCGGATCAAGCAGGACATGATCGAGACGGTGATCAAGCCCACCTTTGAAGATATCGATGTACGCCCCACGGATGCGACTCGGATCCTGACCAACCCCACGGGCAAGTTCGTGATCGGTGGACCTCAGGGAGACTCCGGCCTGACTGGACGCAAGATCATCGTCGATACCTACGGTGGCTACTCTCGTCATGGCGGCGGTGCCTTCTCTGGCAAGGATCCCACCAAGGTGGATCGCAGTGCGGCCTACTATGCCCGCTATGTGGCCAAGAACATTGTGGCGGCTGGCTTGGCGGAGAAATGCGAGGTACAGGTGGCCTATGCCATCGGTGTGGCGGAGCCCATCAGCATCCTGGTGGAGACCTTCGGCACCGGACGGATCTCCGATGAGGAGCTATTGAAGTTGGTCCATCGTCACTTCGATCTGCGGCCAGCGGCGATCTTGCATCAGTTCCAACTGCGGGAGATGCCCAGCCTGCGGGGCGGTCGCTTCTATCAGAATGTGGCAGCCTATGGTCACTTCGGTCAGATGCATCTAGATCTGCCCTGGGAGCGCACCGATAAGGCAGAGATCTTGAAGGAGGAGAGCATGGCGGCGGCGGTCGTCTAACCTCTGTTTTCCTCTCATCACGAATTAGATTGAGGATCGTTTTCTCCGGTTAAGAACGATCCTTTTTCTCTCAATCCAGTGGGCTACGCACTCCTTGGGTATTGATCTTCAGAACATGGGTATAGATCATGGTGGTTTTGATATCTTTATGCCCTAACAGGTCTTGAATGGTGCGAATATCTGTCCCCCGTTGTAACAGATGGGTGGCAAAACTGTGGCGTAGGGTATGACAGCTGACTCGTTTAGGGATCTGAGCGGAGCGGGCGGCTTGGCGGATGGCTCGTTGCAGAGTGCTCTCGTTGAGGTGATGGCGATGGG
>CAYSEO010000269.1:0-6291 GCA_964429885.1 uncultured bacterium | reverse complement strand
ATGGCTGTGGGCTTGGGGGCGAGGGTCCAGATCCTGGATGTCAATGTACGACGGCTGAATCAGTTGGAGGAGATCTTTGGGGCGCGGGTGGAGTTGCTCTATAGCTCCGCTCAGATGGTGGAGGAGATCGTACCCGAGGCGGATCTGGTGATCGGGGCGGTGTTAGTGACGGGGAAACGGGCGCCACGCCTAGTGTCTCGCCAGACTGTCAGTCAGATGCGACCGCGCTCAGTGATCGTGGATGTGGCGGTGGATCAAGGGGGCTGTATCGAGACGATCCAGGTCACCTCCCATACTCAGCCAGTCTATGAGCAGGAGGGAGTTCTGCACTATGGGGTGCCCAATATGCCCGGTGCTACTCCCTGGACCGCCACTCAGGCCCTGGTGAACATGACCCTGCCCTACACCCTCAAACTCGCTGCTTTGGGACCCGATCGGGCGATGGAACAGGATCCTGCTTTGGCCAAGGGATTGAATGTGTTTCAAGGTCAGCTGGTTTATCCTGCGGTTCGAGAGGTCTTCCCCGATCTGTAGACTCTAGAACGTTGAGGATCCTTGAAGATCCCGATAGAATCCGTTTTATGCTGGAGGAGCAGCTGAGCCGGATCGACTTATCTTTCGTTAACATTCGCCCTATGATGATCTAAACGCGACGCGAGAGGGCGAGATCTGTGGCCATAGATATTCTCTGGATGGTGCTGGGCTTGGCCACATTGGTAGGAGGAGGAGAAGGCTTGGTGCGAGGGGCCTCCACCCTGGCCCAACGGTTGGGGATCCCGAAATTGGTGATCGGTCTCACGGTAGTAGCCTTTGGTACCTCAGCGCCGGAACTAGGGGTGAGTATCCTAGCGGCCCTGAAAGGAGATGCCGATATCGCGGTCTCCAATGTGATCGGCAGTAACATTTTTAACACATTGATGGTCCTAGGCCTGCCAGCCCTGATCCGACCGTTGATCCTCTCCTTAAGTGTCTTGAAGCGGGAGGTGCCCATGTTGTTGGTGACTTCCCTCTTAGTGATCCTGATGGCGGCCTATGGCACCCAGATCGGGCGAGCTGAGGCGATCTGTCTATGTCTGGGGTTGTTGGCTTTCCTGGGCTACAACTGTTGGAGCAGCCTTACCTCCGATGGCCCGAGCTCTATTGAGGAGGAGGTGGACGAGATCCAGCCCATGCCGGTGGGACTGGCCTGTGGATGGGTGGCGGGGGGCTTGGTGCTGCTGCTGATCGGGGCCAGATGGGTTGTGGGGGGTGCTGCGGGAGTGGCTGCAACTCTGGGGGTCTCACAGACTGTGATCGGTTTGACCATCGTGGCCGTAGGGACTTCGTTGCCGGAACTAATGGCCTCCACCCTGGCGGCCTACAAAGGGGAAGGAGATCTGGCTATCGGTAATGTGATCGGCAGTAACCTGTTCAATCTGCTGGGTATCCTGGGTATCTCTGGCCTGATCGTGCCTCTGCAGGTAGATCCCCAATTGATCCGGTTCGATTTTCCTTGGATGATCTGCAGTGGCCTGCTGCTATTGCCCCTGGGCCTGACCCAAAAACGGATCTCCCGTCTGGAGGGGGGGATCTTGATGGCCCTCTATGGCTGCTATCTGATCTGGGTGGTGCGTCGAGCCATTGCCTGATGGGAGTTTCCATCCTAGGGTGACGATTCTGTCTTCAAGGATCCCTCCTCATATTGTTAAGAAGTGCAACGATCCCTCAGAATTGATTAACATAGGGTTGCTCTTTCTCGACGGTTGCTCATGTCCAACAGGATCCCTGCTCTGCTCACGGGCCAACGGTTGCTGATGATCGCCCCCTTCTTCCTCTGGGGATCGGCCATGGTGGCGATGCGCGATGCCCTGATGGAGACCACTCCCTTATTCATCGCGGTGATGCGGTTATTGCCGGCGGGGCTCCTGGTGCTATTGGTGCGACATCTGCAGGGGCGGGACTCTGCCTCGACTCAACCCTGGTATCCCCAGGTGTGGCAGGGATGGCTCTGGATCTTGGCCTTTGCGTTGGTGGATGGCACCTGCTTTCAAGGGTTTCTGGCCTGGGGCTTGGTGGATACCGGAGCGGGTTTGGGATCGGTGCTGATCGACTCGCAGCCGTTGGCGGTGGCGTTGATGGCCAGCTGGTTTTATCGGGAGCGGTTGGGGCCTTTGGGCTGGCTGAGTTTGCTGCTCGGTCTGGTGGGATTGCTGATCATTGGGATATTGCCCTATTGGCAGGCGGAGGGCTTGGTGATCACCGCAGGGATCGGCTGGATGGCCTTGGCGGCTCTCTCTATGGCGGTGGGCACGGTCATGATCCGGCAGGTGTGTCGTTATGCAGATCCGGTGATCGCGACGGGTTGGCATATGGTGTTGGGTAGTCTGCCCCTGGTGTGGATCTCCGCTGTTACTGAGACTCATCAGTGGGATCAGCTCAGCTTGCCTCACTGGTTGGATCTGGCCTATGCGGCGGTTCTGGGTAGTGCTTTGGCCTATGGCCTGTTCTTCTATTTCGCCTCCCGTGAGAAGCTGACTGAGTTCAGCTCCCTCACCTTTCTCACCCCTGTGTTTGCGTTGTTACTGGGCGGGGTATTCCTGGGGGAGTCCCTGATGGGGTTGCAATGGATCGGGGTGGGGATCACACTGCTCAGCGTCTATCTGATCAATACTCGGGAACGTTGGCGACAACGGCTGCGGGTCTGGTTATCTGAGGGTCCTCTCCGGAGGCTGTTGGACAACCCAGATCTCCATATCCAAGGCTAGCTGACTGACTGACAGAACTTGTCAAACTCTGATAGGACAAGGGATCAAGCGGAACTCTTGCTCCTGTCTTCTTCCGCCCGACCTGGAGGGTACTGGCTCAGGGTCCACCTCTGTACTTCTGATTGATCACACTTGAGGAAGCATCACAAAGGGAGTGATCACCTCACCTGTTAAAGAGAAAGCTCTTGCCTCTGTGATCCGGATCTGGACCAATTGACCCAAGAGTTGATCGATATCCCCTGGGCAGAACACCAGCCGGTTTGTGCGGGTGCGACCCATCACCTGATCTGGACGTTTGGGGTTGCGACCCTCCACCAGGATCTCCTCCGTTCTACTGAGGTAGCGAGCACTACGCTCTGCGGCTTGTTGAGCAACCAAATGGTTTAGCCGTTGCAACCGATCGCTTTTAATCTCCTCGCTCAGTTGTTCCTCCCAATCAGCGGCAGGGGTGCCAGGGCGGGGGGAGAAGGCGGCAGTGTTGAGCTGATCAAACCTGATCTGCTCCACCAACCGTAAGGTGTCCTGAAACTGCTCTTCTGTTTCTCCAGGGAAACCCACAATGGCATCGGCACTGATGGCAGCATCGGGCATCAGCTGCCGGATCTGGTCGATAATATCCCGATAGCGTTCCTGGGTATAGCCCCGCCGCATACGCTTGAGAACCAGATCGTTACCCGCCTGGAAAGGGATATGGAAATGTTCACAGACCTTGGGCAGCTCTGCACAGGTTTGGATCAGCTCCTGGGTGAAGTAACGGGGGTGACTGGTGGCGAACCGGATCCGCTCGATGCCCCCCACGTCATGGACAAATCGTAAGAGCTGAGCCAGGTTGCTTTTGGGGGTCAGATCCCGCCCGTAGGCATCAATGTTCTGACCAAGCAGCGTGATCTCCTTGATCCCAGAGCGCCCGATCTGCTCCAGCTCTCCTCGGATCGCCTCCGGCGTGCGGGACTGCTCCAAACCTCTGACCAGAGGCACGATGCAATAGGTACAGCGTTCATTGCAGCCATAGATCACATTCACCCAGGCACTGACCCGACTCTCCCGCCGGGGTTTGGTGATATCCTCTGGGATCTCACGAGCCTCTGTGGCCACCACCTGGCTACCCGCCTCCACCTGAGCCAGCAGATCCCCTAACTGATTGACATGTTGGGGACCCATGACCAGATCCAGCTCTGGAACCCGGCGGAGTAACCTCTCTCCCTCCTGCTGAGCCACACATCCAGCCACGATCAGCTTGATGCCTGGATTGGAGCGCTTGCGTACGGCCTGACGACCCAGATATGAGTACACCTTCTGCTCCGCATTGTCTCGGATCGTACAGGTATTGTAGAGGACCAGATCCGCCTGATCGGGATCCTCGATCGGGTGGTAGCCCAGGGATTCCAGGATGCCGGACATACGCTCAGAATCGGCCCGATTCATCTGACAGCCGAAGGTGATGGTGTGGTAAGTGAGGCTGGACATGACGGCTAGAGGTAACAGGCCAGCCAACTAGTATAGCCTGAGAGAGGAGGACACTCGTGTTAAGTCGATCAGCAAAAACGTTTATACAGGCTATATAGTGCATGTCAAAGCAATTTTGCCGATCTACTTATGGAACTCGAGGGAACAGGATCACTCTCCTGCATGGGCTAGTTCCCGCATCTCCGTCGCCGCCTGATGATCGCTGATCTGGGGATCTTTGTTCAAGACCTCTCGGATCATGGCGTCTAGGTAGAAATACCCTGTGCTGCCCTTGCGACGATAGACGGTGAGAGCGGTCTCATAGTTGGCCACTTCCTGCTGCCGACGACGGCTACTCAGCATGATCCACCTTCCTTTGTGATGTGGGAGCGTCATTCAATTAGAGTCAACACCGCGTATTCAACTCATGGCCCTACCTTGGCATGGTGATCTGGGGGGACCTGAGAGTCATTGACAAAAAGTAACGTCATGTCGCGACTTGGTAAAGCTGGATGAATTGATGTTAAGCGATCGATAAGTTGATCCCTGCTAGCGCGGGGGTTGCCCTGGGATGGGTTGGAGTAGGAGGAAACTGGCGAGGAAAAGCTGCTTTAGGTTTGGAGTAGGTTTGTTAGGGTTAGGGGGATCTTGATCTCGGGACTAGAGATCGCTCTATGGAGTTGTGAAGTCCCTATCTTTCTAGGAGAGATCTATGACGATTTCCTCAGAACCTCTACCTTCCCAGTCTGTTCAGATCGAGGATGATCGGACGGGGCTAGAGATCCCGACCTTACAGCGGGCTTTGGCGGATAACCTGTTCTACATACAGGGAAAATTCCCAGCCATTGCCACCCGGAATGACTACTACATGGCGTTAGCCTACACGGTGCGAGATCGTTTGCTGCAACGCTGGTTGGCTACAACACAAACCTATCTAGATCCTGAGGTGAAGCTGGCCTGTTATCTCTCAGCGGAATTCCTGTTGGGTCCTCATCTGGGCAATGCTTTGATCTGTTTGGGTATCCAGGAGCCGGTGCAGCAGGCGTTGCAGGCAGCGGGGTTGGATCTGCAAGACCTGTTGGCACAGGAGGAGGAGCCGGGCTTAGGCAATGGGGGATTGGGTCGGTTGGCCGCTTGCTATATGGCCTCTCTATCCTCTCTCCAGGTGCCCGCCATCGGTTATGGCATTCGCTATGAGTTCGGTATCTTCGATCAGGAGATCCAGGACGGCTGGCAGGTGGAGATCACGGATAAGTGGCTGCGGTTTGGTAACCCTTGGGAGATCCCCAGACCGGAGGCGACGGTGGAGGTCAAGTTTGGCGGCCATACGGAGCCCTATGTGGATGGATCGGGTCATTATCAGGTGCGTTGGGTGCCGGGCTTTGTGGTCAAAGGAATCCCTTATGATACGCCGATCCCCGGTTATCGGGTGAATACGGTGAATACCTTACGGTTATGGAAGGCAGAGGCCCCGGAGTCTTTTGATTTTCGGCGGTTTAATTTAGGGGATTATTACGGGGCGGTGGATGAGAAGGTGATCTCAGAAAATATCACTAAGGTGCTCTATCCCAATGATGAACCTCTGCAAGGCAAACAGCTGCGCTTGGAGCAACAGGTGTTCTTTGTCTCCTGTTCCCTGCAGGATATGATCCGGATCCATCAGTTTGCAGGAGGATCTTTAGAGACTTTCCCTGAGAAGTTTGCGATTCAATTGAATGACACTCATCCCTCCATCGCGGTGGCTGAGCTCATGCGGTTGCTGGTGGATGAGCATGGTCTGGACTGGGATCCCGCCTGGCAGATCACACAACAAACCTTGTCCTACACCAATCACACCCTGTTACCGGAGGCTCTGGAACGCTGGTCGTTGGATCTGTTCGGTCAGTTGCTGCCCCGTCATTTGGAGATCATCTACGAGATCAACCGGCGGTTCTTAGATGAGGTGCGGGTGCGTTATCCGGGAGATCCGGACAAGTTGGCTCGACTCTCTCTGATCGATGAGAGTGGGGAGCGGTATGTGCGGATGGCACATCTGGCTTCTGTAGGCAGTCATGCCATCAATGGAGTGGCGGCCTTGCACACAGAGTTACTGAAAAGTGAT
>CAYSEO010000268.1:0-6294 GCA_964429885.1 uncultured bacterium | reverse complement strand
CCGAGCAGGATCAGATCGTCGACGGTCTCAGCAAAGCGATGATCTGGATACTTATCCCGTATGAGTCTCTGGATTCGTTCCACTCCATGTTCTCTGTGATTTCGTTTAGCAATACTCATCGCCGAGAGCGCTAAGTTCCTTTTGTCTGTCTCAGGATCCCAAACCAACTCTTTAGCGGGCAAACCGCTTGTGTTACAGGAGGCTACCATAGGAATCCGAAGGTAACGGAACTCAGATCCAGGCTTATTCGCCCGTTCTGCTTCAAAGCGAGCATGAACAGCCTGATTCTTCTTTCCTGCGGAGTCTTTCTCCCAATCAAATTCCTGAAATACGCCAAAAACTTCAATCCCAGGCCCTTGTTCCAGTGCTTTATATGTTACGAAGCGGATTAGCTGACGAGCATCTTCTTCGCTTTCTATCATTATTAGGGCTTTGCCGGAGGTTGCGAGAATGATCTCAGCTTTGCTCTCATTGGTTGTGACAGGAGGATTTGTTTTGGAATCGAGAAGTAACTCACGTAGGCGTTGGCTATCCACTGGTTGATCCTCCAGTTTGAACTGCTTGAGATCGAGTTTCTCAGAGAGGCCTTCTAAGATCCACTGCGTTCCTGTCCTGTAAGTTAGCTCAGAGGCTCCGATGTTCTCCCTGAGCTTGTTTGAGGAAAAAATGTAGTTCTGGTTTCCAGAAGTTTCAATGAGGACAATGAACATAATTCAGGACTCCGACTAATGTTGACAAGTAAATAAAACCCGACTTAACTAATATACCACAGATCCTGAAGCAAGTGTGGGTTCGATCCAGAACCAGAAGTTTTGGAATCTGTAGTCGTCTTGTACAGAACGCTTAGCCAATGCTCTGTTGGATACACAGTATCTCCTATCTGGCTTCACGATATCAACAAAATAACAGGACTCTGGAATGATTTTCTTCCAAAGCAGTGTAAGACTAAGTAGCGCAATGTAACACGATGCAACGAAGTTGTAGTCAAACTTATTGTACTGTCCAATATCAGGACTTGAAGAACGGTGCTTCTTCGCTGTTAGAGAAATATCTGTTATGGACGAGATTTTATAGAAGTTTCTTCATGTCTTATCGCAGTCGGATATAAACATGTGTTGACAGTCTCTCGTATTGATTTATTAATCTGCATGTATCTTTAAAATCTATTTGGCGAGATAAACAAGACATATACCTTGGAAGGATTCGAGTACTCTGTGGGGATTAAGATGAGTTCCATACGCTGCGAAGCAGGCAGAATGGCAATGATCACCCTGCACCGTAAGGCAGAACTCGTGGGTCTAGCGTTTGATTTGGTGCCTCCCTCAGATTGCCCACTATATGCCCAGTACACCATTGGCTTTCACGCTTGGTTCCTTGATCAGATCCGCCAGACAGATGCAGCTCTCTCTGCGCTGCTCCACGATGATCAGATGGAGAAGTCCTTCACCCTCTCCCCTCTCGACGGCAATATCCTCTCCTCGGGTCACTCGCTACAACTAAAGGGGGGACAAACCTATCGCTGGCAGATCACTGCCTTTAGCAAGCCCTTGGTTGACTGGCTTTCACGATGGATCAAGCAACTGCCCTCCACAATCGAGATCCGACAAGCTCCACTACAGATCAAGAGAGTGAAGCGAGTCCTGGCCGATACCTCCTACGCAGAACTGGCCAGGGTCCAGATCCCTGAGATTCCCACGGTGGCCTTGTCCTTTCATTCCCCAACCGGGTTTCGCCGTAAGGGAGATCATCTGCCCCTGCCCTGGCCCACCAATGTGTTCCATAGCTATCTCCGCCGCTGGAATCTCTTCTCAGGCCAACCTGTGGATCAGGAAACTTTTATAGAGTGGGTGGATCGTTCGGTGATTATCCTGCGCCATGAGCTGAGGTCAGCCAAGGTGGTGGCGGGGAAGAAGGGATCGGTGACGGGATTCACGGGGCGTGTGGAGTTTGGGATCACGCCTAAGGCGCGGGGTGATCGGGAGTTTGTCGAGCTGTTTCTGACCTTGGGGCGGCTGGCTCCCTACTGTGGCACAGGACATAAGACCACTTTTGTTTGGGACAGACAGAAGCGGGCTGGCATTCAGAGGTAGAAGCAGAGCCCCAGATCACAGTTCAGGATCTACAGGCGCAGCGGATCGCGGAATTGACGGAGCGATTTATGTTGGCCCGGAAGCGGACTGGAGGAGATCGGGCGCAGCGGGTGGCGGAGACTTGGGCAACGGTGTTGGCACGACGGGAGTTTGGAGAGTCGTTGCAGGCGATCGCTGAGGATCTGGAGATGCCTTATCAGACAGTTAAAACCTATGCGAAGTTGGCACGCCGATCCTTGCGGGAGCTCAATGGGAGATCTTCACAGGGTCGCCACACCGATTGAGATATCCGGAGCAGACCTGAGATCCACAGTGTTCAGGCCGAGGAGAATACAAAAAATGGGCCACAGTTGCGGCCCGGTCGGATAAGGAACTTCAGTTGCGAGTCTCGATCACTCAACAGGAACTAGTGCATCACCAGCTTGACGTTGGCGTTCTGCAGACCAGGACGCTTCACCTCAGACAGGGTCTTGTTGACCGCATACTTCTGGTTGATGGAGTTGATCAGCTCGGTCTGATTGTGCTTCTTGGCCACGCCCCACAGATCAGCGATCAGGTCGTAGGAACCATCGGGGTTCTTGGACCAGCCCAGATCGTAGTCGCCTTCCAGCATGGCCACGATGTCAGAGCGAACCCGCTGACCGTTGTAGCCACGCACATCAGCGTTCTGCTTCACGGAGAAGCCCAGATCCCGCAGGGACTGTTGCAGGATGGTGGCATCGGTGATCTTGGTGCGCAGGGTGCTAAAATGAGACATGAGAGTTTCCTCCTAAGGTTTGGGTTGGGAACAACACGAATGGGTTGATCTGAGTCAAGACCCTGGTTTGTCTTAAGCTGCTCTCCGGCCAGAAAGCCAGGCTGAGACTAGCCAGGCCATCACCTCAGAACTCCAGCCGCTGGTACTCGGCCACAGACGCTGCTGCAGGCCGTGCCCGTCGCTGGGCCCATTCCCTCAACGCTGTCACCTGCTCCGTCATCGTGCGGGACAGCGGTTGAGTGGCTTTTGTCGCAGCTAAAATGTCCAGCTGGGTAAACTCGCGGTGCTGGGCAAAGGATTCGTACATGGCTGCGATCAAAACTTGCTCGATCTCGGCGCCAGAGAAGCCGTCACAGGCGGTGGCCAGCTGGCGTAGATCAAATCGGTTAACGTCTCGGTTGCGCTTCTGAATGTGGATCCGGAAGATATCCTCCCGCTCGGCGATGTTGGGCAGATCCACAAAGAAGATCTCGTCGAAGCGCCCCTTACGTAAAAACTCTCCCGGTAGCCGATCCACTCGGTTGGCGGTGGCCATCACAAACACCGGGGATTTCTTCTCCTGCATCCAGGTCAGGAAGGAGCCAAAGATGCGGCTGGAGGTGCCCCCATCGGAGTCGCTCGATCCAGAGGCCCCCGCAAAGGCTTTATCCAACTCATCGATGAACAGGATCGCCGGGGATAATGACTGAGCGGTGCGCAGGGCTCCTCGTAGATTGGACTCCGACTTACCCTCCGTGGTTCCGTCGTAGACGCGACCCATGTCCAACCGGATCAGAGGCAGACCCCAGACCCGAGCGGTGGTGGTGGCGATTAGGGACTTACCACAACCCGGTACCCCTAGGATCAACATGCCCTTCGGCTGGGGTAACCCGTAGGTGCGAGCCCGCTCCGTGAAGGCATCCGAACGCTGCAGCAGCCAATGCTTCAGCTCTTCCAGACCCCCCACCGACTCCATGGTCTCGGATTCCTCCAAGAACTCCAGGATGCCATTGCGCCGGATCAGCTGCTTCTTCTCGGAGAGGACCACCTCCACCTCCGCCTCGCTCAGCTTGCCGGAAGTGACCACCGCCTTGCGGTACACCTTCTCCGCCTCATCCAGGGTCAATCCTAGAGCTGACTTGACCAGCTTCTCCCGAGTCTCTGGGGCCACCGATCCAGGCCGCACCGCGATCTCCTCCAGCTGTCGGTTCAGGATCTTCTCTAGGGACTTCATCTCCGGCATCGGGAAGTCCACCACGACGATGTCCTTCTCCAACTCCACCGGCACCACTTGCATCGGGGACATGAGAATGATCGTCTTGTTGGTGCCCTTGAGACCCGTGATCGTGTCCCGTAGCCACCGCTTCACCTCAGTGTTATCCAGGAAGTCGTGCAGATCCTTGAAGATGAAGATGCCAGGCTCCTTCTGATCCAGAACCCATTGAATGGCGGGCTGTGGGGACTGAGTATTGTGCTGGGTGATGCTGCGGGGATTGCCGTACTCCACAAGGCCACGGGTCACGGTCCAGACAAATACTCGACGCTGGGGCTTCAGCTTCGCGATCGAGGCCAGGACTGACTCGGCCCGCTCTTCCTCCGGGGTGAGCAGATAGATCAGAGGATATTGGGCTTGGATGAGGATCTCTAGCTCTTTCATGATGAAGCCTTCTATTCAGCATCGGGGAGAGGCTTGCCCTCCGGCGGCAAAGAGGCGGTCAGTCACCTAGCATGGGACCAGCTCGTCCTGTTTAGAGTTGTCTGAGGATTCGTCTGAAGAGGAACTCCAGTCGGTCTGCACAAGCTCAGTCTCAGAATCGTCGAGGATCACAGTGGGACTGGAGGGATCAGGAAGGGAGCGGGGCTGACCGGCCTGCAGGATAAAGGGATGGGTGCATGCTGGACAGTGGTGAACGCGATGGGTGTCGCCATAAACCCCCTCGATCAGTTCCGGATGATCCAGATAGAAGCTCAATGCCTTCTCCGCAAGGACGGACATGGGCTCCATCTCAACAGCCGCTCGGATCTTGAGATTGCGATGCAGCTCCGCAGGGAGGTATAAGGTCACCTTCTGCTTGGCCGCGTCGGTTTGCTTCTGTTCTTGCTCTGACCGATGGCTCATGGTTTCAGATACAGCGTTTTCATAGCCAACATGGGCCTACTGTAGCTGCCTCACTGGCTTAACGGCAAGACTGCAACAGAACTTTACATTAGGGGCTAAGGAGGCAGTCGATCCCGGTGGACCGATAAGATCGATCTATGGGTCTAGATCTGAGAATCTGAGATCGATCAAGTTTATCGAGGCGAACAGATATGCAAGTCCAAACCTGGCTGAACACGGTGGGCAAGACGGTGGGGTATTGGTCCCGCCGCACAGCTGTACAGGTCTCCGATAGTGTGGCGGATGTCAAGTCCTGGGGTGAGGGGATCAATCTGTCGGTGGTGCGGGCCAAGATCGTGCTCCGGGATGCTTTTACCTCATTGGGGAACTGGGGGGGATAGGGCTGGAATTCCGGCACAGGGATGCTGCCCTAGGAGAAGACGGGTCACAATGGAGACTGTGCCCTTGAGTCCTCGCCCTCCCGATCTACGCCCATGTCCTTTACTCCACTGGTTCGTTCCCTGGGTCATGCTCCGATCCTGGGCCAATGGCTGACCCAACTGGATGAGCAGCCGCTGCAGCTGAAGGGGCTGACCCGCCTAGCCAAAGGGTTAGTGACCTCAGCACTGGCCCAGCAGGCGGAGCGATCGTTGCTGGTGATCGCGGCAACCTTAGAGGAGGCGGGGCGATGGTCGGTCCAGTTGGAGGCGATGGGGTGGTCGGCGGTCTCGTTTTATCCCACTTCGGAGGCTTCTCCCTACGAGCCCTTTGAGACGGAGGCTGAGATCACCTGGGGGCAGTTTCAGATCTTGGCGGATCTGCTGCAAAGCAAGACGGGGACGGCGATCGTGGCCACGGAACGGGCCTTACAACCTCATTTGCCACCGCCGCAGGTGTTTCGATCCTTTTGTCTGACTCTGGAGCCGGGGCAGGAGATGACCCTCAAGACTCTGGGACAGCAACTGGCGCGATTGGGGTACGAGCGGGTCTCTTTGGTGGAGAGTGAGGGACAGTGGAGCCAACGGGGGGATATTGTCGATATCTTTCCAGTGGCCTCGGAATGGCCGGTGCGTTTGGAGTGGTTTGGCAATGAGCTGGAGCGGATGCGGGAGTTCGATCCCGCCAGTCAGCGATCTCAGGACTCGATTCCACAGTTGATCCTCACCCCAACTGGCTATGGTCCGATCCTGCAACCGGCTCTACTCGATCAAGCCGATCAACTCCCCCAGGGGATCCAAGATCAGCTGGCCCAGGAGGAGGCACCGGAGGGATTACGACGACTAGCGGGGATCGCCTTTGAGCAGGTGGTGGGGCTGAGCGCCTATCTACACCCTCAGCCAATCGGCAGACGTTGAGGTCAATCTGACCGA
>CAYSEO010000267.1:0-6311 GCA_964429885.1 uncultured bacterium | reverse complement strand
GGCCCACCTGTGTGGTCCCTGTCGCTATTTTCTGCCCCACCGCTATTACTATCCCCTTGGCCCCAATCATTTTGCTTTTGTGTATGCGCCGTTTGGGATGTGGATCTGCGGGTGGATTGTCCTGATCATCAGTAGGATCCATCAGCCTAGGGCTCTCCTTGATCCTTAAAGTGGCCCTGATGACAGCAGCTTAGGAAGATAATGTCGGAGGCAGGGTCCCAAGCGGCAGGCCCTAGTGTTTCGTGTCTGAAGATACAGAAGGAGCACTGCTGGCATAGTTTATGATTGCCGCAGTGTTCACTGTGGAATACCAATGTCCTCATCGCTCAGCCCTTTGCAGCAAGCGCCAGAGCAGACGCACATCACGGTAAAAGGCTTGACAAAAGGGTTTGCGGACAAGCCTCTCTATCAAGACTTCGAGCTGGATCTGATTCGGAATAAGATCACCTGTATCTTTGGCCCCAACGGGTGTGGTAAGTCGACCCTGCTGAATATGATAGCAGGATTGATCAAACCCGATCGGGGTGAGATATCCTTCAACCATGATGGAGGCGGGAGAGCCAAGATCGGCTATGTTTTCCAGAATTATCGCGAGGCCCTGTTCCCTTGGCTGAGAGCCATTGACAATATCGAGTACCCCCTTAAAGTAGACGGGGTTGATAAATCGGCAAGGGATCAACGGGTGCGAGAGCTGGTTGAGTCCTTTGACATCAAGATCGATCTATCGAGATACCCCTATGAGCTATCCGGGGGTCAGCAACAACTGGTCTGCATCATGCGCTCCCTGATCACCCATCCAGAGGTATTGTTCCTCGACGAGCCCTTCTCTGCACTAGATTACGAGACCACCTTATTCATCCGAGATAAGCTGCAGGATATCTTTCAAGCCTCACAGATCACCATGGTGATGGTCTCCCATGATCTGGAGGAGGCCGTCTACATGGCGGATCGAGTCTTACTCCTCACCAAGGCGCCCACTCGTGTTGCCGATCAGATCGATTATGATGCCCCTCGTCCCAGGACCTTTGAGACGTTGTCATCGCCGGAGTTTATCACTGTCAAATCTCACTGCTTGGCAGTTTTCCAACGGGAAGTGAGGAGCTAATTGGGGAAGAATATCATGTCTACGAAACGCACGCTTCGTTCTGTTCAGCAGCGGATCTTCGACACCGCCCTCATGAATGTTGGGACACTGGCTCTGTTGCTCATCTGGTGGATCGTCGCTCAGTTGCAGTTGATCGATCCCCTACTGTTGCCGGGTCCGTTCTCAACTCTAAAAACGTTCGTGGTCAGTCTCTTGGGTGGAAATCTGGCCGCTGACTTGGGCTTTACCTTATATCGAACACTGTACTCATTTGGGATCGCTACTGCCATTGGGATCCCTTTGGGGATCGTGATTGGATTCAATGAGAAAGTCTATCGCTCTTTCGAGTTCTTGATCGACTTCTTCCGCTCCACCCCGGCAACGGCAATGTTTCCATTGTTCCTGATTATCTTTGGGATCGATGATTTCTCGAAGATCGCGGTTGCTGCATTCGCGGGCATGCTGGTAGTATTCTTTAATGTTGCCTATGGTGTGATGAATGCTGGGAAGACTCGAGTCTTGGCTGCCAAAGTGATGGGAGCACCTCAGTGGCGCATCTTTTTGGATGTCGTGTTCTTCGAGACTTTGCCTCAGACCTTCATCGGATTAAGGACTGCTGTTTCGTTGACTCTGGTTGTGATCATCGTGGCAGAGATGTTCGTTGGCTCCGTGAACGGTATGGGTCATAGGATTATTGATGCTCAGATCATTTACGATATGGAGCAGATGTATGCCTCGATCATTGCCACCGGATTCATGGGCTATTTGCTGAATTTGGTGTTTCTCAAAACAGAGAAAGCCGTCGTTCATTGGCTCTGACTATCCTCGCTACCTACAGCGATTTTTGTTGACAAGTTCCCTGACTCAAGGAGATCTGAATCTATGTATCGTCGTCAATTTCTTAAGTACGGTTCGATTACCGCTGGCGTGAGTGCGGCTACCGTATTCGCTGGGACTCGACCGGGGCGGGCTGCGGATCAGGTGATCGCTTCCTGGCTGCCGATCATGCAGACGACTGCTTACTATGTGGCCCTGGAGGAAGGGTTATTCGAGGAGGCAGGGATCGAGATCGAGTCGGTCAAGTTCGAGAATCCCAACCAGATCATCGATTCTTTGATCTCAGGTCGGGCTGATTTTGGTCCTCCGGGAGCAGCGGCAGGGATCGCAGTTTTGGCTGAGACTCGTTCCCGTGGATCGTTAAAGGTGTTCGGCTTACAGGGTGGAGGCATCGAGGCAGATCGGACCAACGATGTGTTGCTGGTTCCCAATGACTCTCCTGTGACTTCTTTTACGGATCTAGAGGGCAAGATCATCGGGACTGTTCCGGGGATCCAATGGCGAACCATCACCCGTCATCTGGTGCGTGAGAATGGGCTGGATCCGGATCAGGATGTGCGGGTCCAGGAGCTGGCAGTGGGTCTACAGCTTCCCTCCGTGGTTTCTGGGAGTGTTGATGCAACTCTCTCCCTTGAGCCCGTGGGATCGATCGCTGAGGCCACTGGGCAAGCCAAACGAGCCCTGATCAATCCTTGTTCCATGTTCATCTCAGATCCTTTCTATTCTGGGGCCTCGGTGTTGTCCCAGCGGTTTATCGAGGAGCGTCCTGAGGTGGCCAAGCGTGTGGTGGAGGTGATCGATGAGGCCACTCGACTGACCAATGCTGACTTCGATAAGTATCGCCCTGTCTTGGCTGAGTACACCGCATTAGAGGAGGAGCAGGCCAGTTTTGTCGCTCAGCCTCGGTTGAGAAGCTTTGCGGATCTGGATGAGCGGGATCTGGATTCCTATCAAAAGTTCGTCGATGTTTTCTACGATGAAGAGGTCCTTCAGGAACGTCGTGATATCCAGGAGATCCTGCTGGATGGCTCCGTCATCGGGCTGTAGGGATCAGGTCGGTCATCGCATCAAGTTGTCAGCAAGGGATCTGGGATGAAGTTTCGAGCTGCTGTCGTGCAAACATTGGCTGGTCTGGGGGATATCGAGGGTAACATCCGTCTCCTGGAGAAGTACACGGAGGAGGCTGTGCGCCAGGGAGCCGATCTGATCGTGTTCCCGGAGTGTATGAACACAGGCTATCTGTTTGACTCAGCCGATCATTGTCGAGCCTTGGCGGAACCTCTCACAGGTCCCTTTGTGACGGCGATGGCGGATCTAGGTCGTCGCTACGGGGTCCATATCGCCAGCGGGATCACCGAACAAGATCCAGAAACAGACCAGATCTATAACAGTGGGGTGCTCCTCGATGATCGAGGGGAGATCATCCTGCATTACCAAAAGCAATTCCTGGCCACTCACGATCAAAACTGGTTTGCAGTAGGGGTAAAAGGCTCCCCTGTTGCGGATACCCAATTGGGTCGCATCGGCTTACTCATCTGTTTTGATGGCCGGATCCCAGAGATCGCTCGTTGCCTGGCTCTACAAGGAGCTGAGGTCATCGTTGATATGGCTAACTTCTTCGCCCTGGATCAAGCTGATCTATGGGGACCCACTCGTGCCTTTGAGAATGGGATCTGGTTGGTTGCGGCGACAAAGTCAGGGGTGGAGCGCAGCATCTACTACCCAGGGGGGAGTATGATCGTGGACCCCAACGGTTTTGTGAGGACGCGCGTTCCAAACGATACCCATGCGGTTGCCTCCTGTGAGGTGGATACCTCCATGGCATTGGATAAAAGTTGGCCCAGTCATGGGGACAAGTTATCAGATCGGCGACCTGAGACCTACGGCTTACTGGTGAAACCCTTTGAGGAAACTCCACTGGCCAGCGTGCTAGAACAGCCCCTAATCCCGGAACACTCTACCGTCAAACTGGCGGCTGTTCAGTCCCATGCTACCGATGATCCACAATCTTGGCAGAGCACCCTGGATCAGCTGCGACATGCTGCAAAATTGGGCATTCAGCTCCTGGTGCTTCCCTACCACTGTGCCCATTCCACCTGGAAGCTGGATCCCTCTCAAGCAGAGTCTCAGGCAGAACAAGCGGGAGACCGGATCGCTCAGGTGTCGCAGATCGCTCAGCAGTATCAGTGCTGGATCGTTTTGCCCCTGGTGCAACAGGTCCTAGGTCAGGTGATGTCCACAGCCGTTCTCCTAGGATCCAGTGGTGAGGTGATCGGTCAGTACCATCAGATTCACCTGACGCCGGATGAGCAGCGTTGGGCTAAACCAGGGGATAGTTGGCCTGTATTTGAAACCCCTTTGGGTCGAGTTGGGATCCTGTTGGGATACGACGGTCTTTTTCCCGAGTCCGCTCGTGTGCTTGCCCTAGAGGGAGCAGATATGATCGCTTGGTGCTGTGCCTGGCAGCATCGATTTGAGCGTGAGTTACTGGCAGTTCCAAAAGCGGAAGACAATCGGGTTTATCTGATCTGTGCCAACCGATATGATGCTCCCTATCCCGGCGGATCGGTTGTGATCCCGCCCAATGGATTTCCCCACTGGGATATCAATGGGGTTGCTCCGGCCAATCGGATCCCCGGCGCTGTGATGCCGATGTATGCCAATCTGGCCTTATCGCGGCAGAAGCGGATGATCCCCAAAGTGGATATGGTCCGCAATCGGCTGATCTCGACCTATCAATACCTCGTCTAGAGCAGCGATCTGCTCGACCGTTGTCCGATACCCGGATCCCAACCTAACTGCAAGCTATTCTCACTCCCCTTGCTCTCCTCAACAGGGCTTCACGAGGGGTCTGGTGTGCCTTGAGTCAAATTACCTAGGACGTCCAGGCTGTCAGGGCTGATGGTTGTGCGGCCTTGTTGACAACAGTTTTCTTTAGGCTTATCCTCGGTAAGGTGAATCAAGAACGAGTTTCAATAAGCTGGACTGCTGGCACTAGATCAGCAGCTGACTTTGTCGCTCACTCTTGATGCTCTTCTTCCTCCATTGAGATCTTCAACACAATCATGAGAAATAGAATCGGAAACCACCTGAGCCTGTCTCTGTTCGCGGGTGTGGCTGTCGCCCTAGGGGGGCTGTCTTTCTCTGCCCAAGGGCAATCCGAGGCTGAGATCAATCTCTACTCCTCCCGTCACTACAACACCGATCAGGCCCTCTATGACGAGTTCACGGAGCAGACGGGCATCGAGGTCAATCTGATCGAGGGCGGTGCGGATGAGCTGATCGAGCGGATCAAGAGCGAGGGGGAGAACAGCCCCGCTGATGTCCTGTGTACAGTGGATGCAGGTCGTCTCTGGCGAGCAGATCAGGAGGGTTTGTTTGCTCCCACCTCCTCCGAGATCCTAGAGGAATCCGTTCCTGAGAACCTGCGTCACCCGGATGGTCACTGGTTTGGGTTCTCCAAACGGGCGCGGGTGATCATGTATCACACCGATCGGGTGAATCCAGATGATATCTCCACCTATGAGGAGCTGGCGGATCCCCAGTGGGAGGGCAAGGTGCTGATCCGGTCCTCCGGCAATATCTATAACCAGTCCCTGGGGGCTGCCCTGATCGAGAATCTGGGTATGGAGGAGACGGAAGCCTGGGCTGCTGGGGTTATGGGGAACATGGCTCGGCCTCCCGAAGGCGGAGATACCGATCAGATCCGGGCTTTGGCCGCAGGAGAAGGGGATCTGGCGGTGTCCAATACCTACTATCTGGCTCGCTTGATCAACTCCGATGATCCTGCTGACCAAGAGGTCGCTGAGGCGGTGGGGGTGATTTTCCCTAACCAGGGCGGTATGGGAACCCATGTCAACATCAGCGGTTGTGGGGTGGTGGCCAATGCCCCCAATGCCGAGGCAGCGGTGCAGTTTCTGGAGTACCTAGTCACCCCTTCTGCCCAGGGCTATTTCGCGGATGGCAACCATGAGTACCCGGTTGTGGCCGGTGTCAACGCCAACTCCACCGTGGAGAATCTGGGGGATTTTGAAGAGGACACGATCGATGCCACGGTCTATGGGGAGAACAATCCAGAGGCGGTGAAGCTGTTTGATCGAGTGGGCTGGAAGTAGATCTTGTCCCCTGCCCAAACCCAATATCATCTGTGGGAACTGATCAGGATCTGAGGAGACTGATCAGTTTTTTCGAGCTGATGCATGGCTTGGGACAGGCTCAACAGCCAGATCTTGAAGGGGAGAGGGATCTTCATCACTACCGAAAACCGCCATCTCTAGACGGGAATCTCCTGCTTCACTAAGGATCGATCTAACGTTGACAGCTGTCAGCACCCCCGGCCTACTAGTGGCGACCGGAACGGGTGGGCAAACCAAGTTCAACCGGACTCGGT
>CAYSEO010000266.1:0-6323 GCA_964429885.1 uncultured bacterium | reverse complement strand
CGTAAACGGCAGATCCTTGGCCAACGTCACCAACCACAACGACAACTTCGCCAAACTCACCGCAAACGGATTCTTATCCACCCCATACACACACCGCTGGGCCACCAACCGCCGCGCATACACCACCGGCTCCACCACCTCCGGCAGATCCTGCGGCATCCCATACACCGTCCAAGCCTCCACCACCCGATCCGCCAACTGCCGACAGACCTCCACCAAAAACGCCGCCGATCCCATGGCCAGATCACACACCTTCAGATCCAAGATCTGCTCCGCCGTCGGCTGCTCCCCCAACCCCTCCAACACCGGACGCAACGTCGTCTCCACAATCGGCTGGGTCAACTTCCGAGGCGTGTAATGGGATCCCGTCCGCCGCCGCTCCTCCCCCGGCTGCAGATACAAACTCCCCGGAGCCAACAGATTCGGCGTCCGCCCCGACACCCGCCGATCCAACGCCGCCACGATCTCTTCAGGTGTGTTCGCCTCCTTCAACGCCGTGGATCCCTTCCCCGACAACTCACACTCCGCCTCATTCTTCAACAGCTTGGCCCGATCCTTGCCCGCTTTCGCCAACAGCTGATCCACATCGACCACCACATCCTTAGGCCGCACCGCAATGGATCGCCCCGCCGCCACCTCCACCTCAAACCCCATGATCGCCTCATACACCGAGCCGATCTGTTCCACATCCAACGCCCGATAAGACAGCCGCTCCCCATCCAACATCAGCAACTTGTCCAACATCCGATAGATCACCCCATCTGGGATCCGAGGAGCCTCCACCCGACCCGACTCTTGAAACTTGGATCCTCTAGGGCGTCCCTCCAGAAACGGATACTCATCCGGATCAAACAACTGACCATGGCGAGCCGGTAGATACTCCGGAGTCGATCCCCCCCCGTCATACACCAACCGAAACAGACTCAACAGCGCCGCCCACACCCCATAGCGCTGATCCATCGTGTCTGGATACCGACCCGCATCCTCCCGCAACTTCTCATAGAGACCCGACACCGCATAGTTACGCTGATAGATCTCATCATCCGGCATCAACCCCTCATCCTCGGCATACAGCAGAAACACCAACCGCATCAGCGTCGTGATCAATCCCCCATAGATATGCTGAGGATCGGTGGCCGCCAACTCCCGCAACAGAGATCCGTTCGCCGCCGCATCCGCCGCCTGAAACCCCCGCAACAGCTCCCAGAGAGCATCCAACACCTGACCCGATAGCTTATTGGACACCTCCGCCTGATAGTTCCGACTCTCCTGCAACAGCTTCGGCAGCCGCTGATTCTCCGGCACATTAAACACCCGATCCGCCCCCACCAGCAGATCCAGAGCCCCCAGGATCAACCGTCCCGACACCTCCGCCATGGCCATCACTGGGAATGTCACATGCCCTGAAGACTCCCCACTGGGCGCAACCACCAACCGGATCTCAGTGCCATTCACCAACAGCCCCTGATGAACCCCAGTCTCTCGCAATAGCCGCTCAAACTTGGCCTGCAAACTCGCCCGCCATCCCTGGGATCCCGCATCCGGATCCTCCTCATCAAAAGGCAACCCTGTCGGCAGCTCTTGGATCAACAACACCCACGCCTGCGAATCCGGATCCTTGACCCCATAGGTAGGACGCAACGTCTCCCCATAATTGGGCAACACCACCGACAGTTCATCCGGAGGCTCCAGCATATCTTGAGGCAACCAGCTCAACACCTTCTGGGCAAAGGTGGGGAAACTGGGGATCCAAGCCGTTCTCTCTCCCCTGAATCGCGGGATTGGATCGCGGGAGATCACCGTCAGCAACTCATCCTGCAGCTCCACCAACCGACCCCGATCGATAATGGCCTGGGCCTTGATCAGAGCGGGAGGGGACACCACCAGGCCCACCGGCTGCAGCAGCCCCAACCACTCCTTATGTCTGTAGGTATCGAGATCGGTTGCCATGCTGAAGACCTAGTTTACGGGTGACATGGAGTAGTTCAGACAATAGCCTTAGCGACTCCTCTAAGTCAGGAGAGTCAGGAGGGTCAAGAGGACAGAGCAATGCCCCAAGGGGCCGCTGGCGCGTTGGCGTAAGCCTGCCGTAGGCGTAACAGATTACCCAAGCATGACCCACAGGATCTCCAGTCAAACCTTTACCCACCGATCTCGACAATAGCTTGACCCAATTCCAGAAGATTCAGGGCCTCAGGAAAAGTCCTGCTAAGGATCTCTTGTAACCTCCGGTTCGTTACATTGCCACAGGTGACCCAGAGGATCTGAGGTGGAATTCCCAAACGAGTGACCAGATCAACAAAGTCAATGTCCTTGGTCATGATTACCGTCTGGGCTTCTCGGGCTGCCATAAAGATCTCGGTATCTCGTGCATCTCGCAATCCCAGCTCCCTGAGGGCAACTGCAGTAACTCCGTAGGTCTGAGTCAGCCAGAGAGCCATCTGAGGCGGCAACTGAGCATCGATCCAGAAGGTCATGCCGTGAGTCGAGGGATATCAGTACGGCGGGCAGCAAACAGCAAACACGCTTGAATATCCTCAGGCTCCAGATCAGGAAAGTCCTGCAAAATCTCCTCTGGACTGACTTGGTCTGCCAACATCTCCAGGATGTCACTTACCCGGATCCGCATCCCTCGAATACAGGGGCGGCCCCCACACTGGTCTGGAATCTGAGTGATCCGGTCGAGAAGCTTGTTCGCGCCAGCGGCCCCTTGGGGCAGGGATGCTGTCATGGTCTTACCTCAAGAGAATCAAGAGCTGACTACATGCAAGAGCCTACAACAGACTAATCAGACTTCAAAGCCTCCAGGTCAGAGGATGGATTGATGTTCTTGTCATACCATACTCTAGCTATTGATCAATCACCCCAACCCTCTGAGTCACCAACGGTGTACATCCGTCAACTAGACACCGGCCAAAGGTAGATTAGCCCCACCGGCTCCACCCGTTCCGCCTTGACTTGATAGATCTGCCGGATCCGTCCAGGCTCCGAGACGATCTCCTGCTCAAGCTCCTTGACCCGAGTTTCCCAATGCCTCCGATCTGCTTCGAGCTGCCGCAATTCATCCTTATTAAATAGATTGATCTGATATTCTTTAAACTGTTGCTGCTGTTTCAGAATCCGTTCCCGTTGCTCCTCCAGCAACGTCTGCATTTCAGAGGCCTCCGCTTCTCCCCGTTGGGTCAGCTTCCGATTGGCCCGAGCCGTCAGATCCTTAGCCCTCCTTTCCAGATGAGGCAGCAGATCCTTGACATCCCTAGCGGCATGATCCTTCAGCTTCTCCATCACAGCCGGAGTCACATCCCGTAACCGAGGGCTAGCCAACGAATCCTCCAGGATCTGCAACACATCCCGCTTCTCCCCCTCCGAGACAGGTCGTAACTTCCCACGTCCCCTAGACTCCGGATCAATCCACTCCGCAGCCACCGAGATGATCTCATCATGCAACCGAGCCGCCCTTTCCCCATACAACGACAACCGCCCCAAGATGAGCACCCGAGGGATCGGATCATCCGTCCGGCAAACACAGGTCCGACTCAACTCATGATGCAGAAACCCCTGAGCCAGAAACCGACCCAACAACCGCTGCACGATCCGATGCTCCAAATGCAGATGGATCACTTCCCCATCCAAAGACCCCGGATCCCGGAAGACTACAGGCCGGATCGGAGACTCCTTCCGCCACTCCCACAACTTTTGTCCCTTCTGTCGAGGCCCTCGTAGACTGTCCAATGTATTAGCCCAGGTCGGATCCGCCCCCAACTCTTGGTCCAGTGCCGGAAGGATCCATCTGGATCGTTCCTCATCATCCACAGCCGCCTCCGCAGCCAGGGGCTTCAGCGGTTGCGATCCCAATAACTCCAGCGACACAGACAGAGCATCCCGAAAATGACGATCATCCAACCCCAACCAGGAGCGGGAATCCTTCAACAAAGTCTCCAGCTCCACCTGCTGCTGACGGAGTTTGTCTTGACGCAACCGGATCGCCTCCAACTCTTCCTTAATTGCCCCACCCCGAGCACGGGAAGTCTCATCCGCCCGATCAGATTGATCGATGGCATCACTCAAGCTCTGAACCTCAACAGCTCGGATCCCACCATCCAACAACTGAGAGACATTCTTCTCCACCACCGGAGACAGGCTCCCCAGCTCCTCCTGGATCCGTTTCGTCTTCTGTACCAACACATCCAACACCCGATCTTCAGGTCGTTGAGGCAGGACAAAGTAATAACATCGCACCTCAGGCTCCCGTTGCAACTTCCGATCGATCCGACCATTCCGTTGTTCCATCCGGCTAGGATTCCAGGGCACATCAAAGTGGAAGAGATCCGCACAATAGTTCTGCAGATTCACCCCCTCCCGTGCCGCATCCGTTGCGATCAAGATCCGGAGAGGATGGTGTTCAGGATTAGCATTGAAAGCTGCTTTGATAGCCTCACGACTCTCATTCCCCATACCTCCATGAAAGGTCCCGATCCGTTCATACTCCTGATCTGACCGAGCGATCAAAGACCCCAACTGATGCTCCAGATACCGCTTGGTATCGGCGTACTCTGTAAAGATCAGGACCCGCTTATTCAACCACTTTGCTCCATCGGATCCCAAATCAGGACAGAGCTGTTGACGGATCCAATCCCCCAAGGCTTTGACTTTACAGTCGGGTTGATGACGGGCCTGCCCCGCAATCCGAGTCATCTCTTCTAACAAAGACAGCTCCTGCTCAGTGATCCCTTCTGTCCCACTACGGCTAGCCTTGTCCATCTGGGTGGCTTCCTCCGCCGAAACCTCAGCCTCATCCAGATCGGCTCGTTCATCATCACCCCCAGGGGATTCCCACAACAGAGAGTAGTTAGATCCAGTTGGTGTACTGGCTTTCTCTAATTGCCGCTGGATCCCGCGTCGATGTACAGCCAACGTCATCGCAAACGCCTCAATAGACGAAAGCAATCGCTTCTGCAGGTTAGTGATCACCAGCATGGCCGTGACCTGAGTGGAGCGGGGAGCTGATTTTAACCGTTCCTCTCGACAATACCGATACTGCTGCAATAGCTGAGCCAGTTTCAGTTCTGGAGTATCCTCTGGCAAACCGTTGATCTCAACCGGAATCACATGTCGCAAAGGAAAATCTGCATGATTGATTTCCCTCAGATCCTGTTTGAGGCGACGTACCATCACCGCATCCAGGAGCTTCTTACTGCGTACCGGCACCCCCCGACAGAACCGCTGCGGATCTAAAACCTCTAGCAACGCCGCAAAACTATTGGAATGACCATTGTGAGGAGTGGCAGACAGAAACAGCTTATGTTCAAATCGAGGGGCTAACTCCCTAACAGTCCGAGTCAGTTGGGAATCAACCGCATAGCGGGATCCGCTAGCAGGGGCTGCATTGTGAGCCTCATCCAGAATGAACAGCGATCCGGAGCAAAAGTCCCCCAACCAATCCCGGAGAGGAGCTGCATACGCCTCATCCCGCAACACAGCCTGGGAGATGATGAACCGGGTATGAGTCTTCCAGGGATTGATCCCATACCCCCGCTCTCGTCGCTTAGCTGCCACAAAGTCCCGATCGTAGACAATGAACGTCAATCCAAACCGACTCTCCATCTCCTGTCGCCACTGCTCCACCACCGAGGGAGGGCAGCAGATCACCACCCGCTTCACCTTCTGACGCATCAACATCTCCCGCAGGATCAGACCCGCCTCGATCGTCTTACCCAGACCCACATCATCGGCGATGAACAGGTTTACCCGAGGCATCCGCAAAGCCTTCCGCAGGGGCTCCAACTGGTAGGACTTCACCTCGATCCCAGCCCGGTAAGGAGCCTGAAACAGTTTAGGCTCAGTAGCCGTAACACAGTTCCACCGCAAGGCATGGAGATAAGCCGAGAACTGACGTGGTTGATCAAATCCCCGCTGAGTCACAGCCTCCCAAGACGACGCAGCCAACACCTGAGCATCGATCTCTCGCTCCCAGAACACCTCCAAAGCTTCGCCCTGAGCATCATCCTCCAGACAAGCCAACCGAACCTGAGTATCCCCCTCAGCACAACTGGGAGGGATCACATCCTCCACCAGATACTGCCGTGAACGCACTCTGACAATCTGGCCAAGTTCAGGAAGGGTTAGACAGGGATTCACGAGGATCACCAAGAGGAGAGATCAACACCCTCAAAGCTAGCAGGACTAAGGCTTCGATTGAGGTTTCCCTTTCACCGGATCAAGGGTGGTCCGGGCGCGGGGAAGGCGCGGCGACCAACGGGAGCATGGGTGGGATCTGGCTTAACTCCTTTACTGCGGTGGCGAAGCGAAAAGTCCTCTCTGAG
>CAYSEO010000265.1:0-6347 GCA_964429885.1 uncultured bacterium | reverse complement strand
CCAAGAGACCTCTGTGGAAACCGTGGTGTTTGTGGTGGGGGCGGATCTATTTCGTACGGTTCCCCTGACCGTGCTTTATGATCAACAGGCCGCTCAGTATCTGGTTGAGAAGCCCTACGCCATCGCCACCCTACCGAGTCCTCGCCTGTTCGATCTGACCAAAACTCAGGTGAAACCGAGGCTATTAGCCGCCAGTATTGATCAGGCCTTAACCGTGGGAGATCTGTATTTTCCAGCCCTCAACACCACAGGAGAGATCCAGCAACTCACCTCCCGATTTCCTCAAACTGAGATCCTCACCAATAGCCAATTCACCCCCAATCGGATCCGTCAACAGTTGACCCAGGCCCCCAACTCGATCGTTCACCTGGCCACCCATGGTCACTTCAGCTCCGATCCTGAGCAGACCTATCTCCTGGCCTATGGATCCGACGACCAGGGGATCTTGCTGCGGGCCGAGGATATTGAGGTGCTCTTGGGATCCGCTCCCACAGCGATCGATCTGTTGATGTTGAGCGCCTGCCAGACTGCTGCAGGGGATGATCGCTCTCCCCTGGGATTGGCTGGGATCGCCATTCGCTCCGGAGCTCGCAGCACTATCGCCTCCCTCTGGAAGGTGGATGATCGGGCCACCTCTCGTTTCTCCGAGCTGTTTTACGATCTGATAGCTGGGGGGGAGTTGACCTATGCTCAAGCCCTGCAGCAAGCCCAGGTTCAGCTCATGCAGGATCCAGGTTTTCGGAATCCCTACTTTTGGGCACCCTATACTTTGGTGGGAAGCTGGAGATGATCCGGTCCACTCTGCCTTGCTAAGAATTTGTAGCCCAGCCTACATAATGATGGTCAAAATATCGAAACAACCCTTGACAGACTTGAGGAGTCATGAGACTGTTATCGTATCGATTTCAAGAACACCCAATGATGGCAAATTTTAAGACTGGCAAGAACCTGCTTATCTACGCAGTGTCTATCTTCTTTTTGCTCGCTTCTTTGTTTGTTAATTCAGCGCCTGCCTTTGCGACCCAAGCGGATCAGGTCAGCAGTAGTGAGCCTGTCCCTACAGAGATCACTCCTTGCGTTCCAGACTCAGATAACGTAGTGACGTTAACGATCTCCGAAGATGATCTAGATCAGGGGACAAGTGACATCTTATTTGACTTGAAGATGGACATGGATAGGCTTCTTCCTGCGCGAGAAAACTCTGAATCTTCAGCTGAAGGGATATCAGCCCAGTCTTCTATTCCAAGCTGTTGTACCTCCTGTCCGCTGGGATGCTTGTGTAAATGCTTCTCCGGTTATTGCTATAAGTTCTGTGCTTTATAGGGACTTCGATCATGCAGTGGAAGAAGCGGACCTCTTGCTCACTACTCCTCATCTGCACAGGCTTGATGTCTGTGTTGATTGGTAGGGGTAGCTCTCAAGCCCAGGTTGTAAGCGATAGTTCTCTCTTCACATTGGTGAACACTTCTAATGGACAAAACTTTCTTGTAGAGGGAGGTGTGCCATCAGGAGGTAACCTCTTCCATAGCTTTCAGGAGTTTTCTGTGCCATCACATGGATCTGTTACCTTTGCGAGAACTTCCGAGATCAATCGTGTCGTCGCAAGGGTAACGGGTTCGCAAGCTTCTTGGATTGACGGCTCAATCTCGATTCAGGGAAGTGCGGATCTACTTCTCATCAATCCCAATGGTCTGATCTTTGGCCCTAATTCTGCTCTTGACATCGATGGTTCAGTGGTGCTGAGCACTGCTAGCTCTATTGACTTCTCAGACGACAAAAGCTTTGGAGTGGGACAAGGATCGGGTCCCCCTCTGTTATCTGTCGGGACACCCATGGGGCTTCAGTTTGGAGAGAGGGCTGGCAGTATTGTCAATCAAAACTCTCAGCGTGATGCACTGGGAGATCCAGAGTTCGGAGTGGACGTGGGCCAAACTCTCGCAGTTGTTGGAAATGGAATCATCATCGATGGTGGAGGTTTTACGGCTCCTGGAGGACGCCTGGAGATAGGCAGCGTTGGCGATAGCAGTTTTGTAGGTTTGATTGAAGAGCTAGAGGGATGGTCTCTTAGTTTTCAAGATACAATTCCATTAAGTGACATTGTGATACGAGACGCCGCTACAGTGACCGCCAGTAAGGCGATCTTGACCGAGGATAGTGGTGCAATCAATATAACCGGGAAAGTTATCGAGGTAGATGGCTCCGCTATCTTCTCGCTCAACGGTAGTCAATTCGATGGAGGTATCCTTCGTTTACAAGCTTCTGAATCAGTGAAACTTCAGAATGGTGCGTTTGTCCTAACTGGATCTTTCGGGGATGGTGATGCAGGGACCCTTGTGATTGAAACAGGAGATCTAATCCTATCAGATGGTTCCTTCATCGATGCTAGTACTCAAGGAGGACAGGGAGACGGAGGGGATATCATCATCACAGCAACAGGGACACTAGAACTGGATGGAGACATATCTTTTGTTCAGATAGCGAGCTCAAGTTTCTCCACAGGACGATCGGGAGATGTTCAGATTGAGTCTCAGGACCTGACCCTGGTGAATGGAGGACAGATCTCAACCGCCGCTTTTGGCTCTGGTGATGGGGGAGATTTGACGATCGAAGTCTTGGGAAATGTCGACATTCGAGGCACCGGTCAAATTGATGGTCTTGCGCGCAGCAGTGGTCTGTTTTCGGAAGCAGACGGCCCCGGAGCCGGGGGACAGATCACGATCAGAGCCCCCAAGATTCATGTGGTGGATGGCGGCACGATCTCGGCCTCTGCACCTAATGAGCTGTCAGGTTCAGCTGGACAGATCTTGATTCAAGCTCAGGAGAGTATCCAGGTCGAGGGGGCGTCATCCGGGATCAGGGCCTCCAGTTCTAGTCAAGGGGATGCTGGGGATCTGCAGTTGGAGACACCTACTCTGGTGGTAGGACCAGGGGGTGAGATCACAGTTAGTAGTGAGGGATCTGGATCAGCTGGAAATTTGGTGATCACAGGTCAGTCCATTCAATTGCAAGGAGATGGACAACTATCTGCGACTACCCGTTCTCAGGAGGGCGATATCTTCCTGCAAGCTCGGGATGTGACTTTGCAAGCGAAAAGCGCCATCAGAACTGATGCTACAGAGGCCGCCAGTGGTGGCAACATCGAGATCGGGGCTGAGGTCCTAACCCTTCTCGATCAGAGCGAGATCACAGCGGATGCCGTCCAGGGTCAGGGTGGTAACATTCGGATCAGCAGCCGAGGCACGTTTCTCTCTCCAGAGAGCGCGATCCGGGCCAGCTCTGAGTTTGCTCAAGATGGGATCGTCGAGATCAACTCTCCCGATGTTGATCCAAGTCAGGGTTTGGTGGATACCTCACAGCCCATTGCAGTACCTGATCTGATCGAGGGGTGCGCGGTTGCAGGCTCTTCTGCCAGTCGGTTTATTCGCACGGGACGGGGTGGGATCCGACCGGATCCACGGCAACCACTGGGGAGCGAGATGGTTTGGGAGGATCTACAGCCCCCTCAACGCCTGATAGGGGATTCGGTGCCGGTCCAAGAAGTATCCGTTGCCGATCTGGATCCCTATGGTTTGGCCTTGGATCCGGACGGTCAAATGGTGATCCTGGCCACACTGAAGCCGGGGCAGAGAGACGGGTGTAGGTGAGGAGAGCCATCGGTTTCCTCAGGCTCGGTGTCCTCCCAACTTCAAGATCTCCTGTAGCACCTGTTGATCTGTGGCTCGCACCTGAAAGCGCTCGTTCTCGATGTCTCGGATCCAGCTCTGACTCTTGCCGGTGCGGCGAGCCAACTCCCGTTGACTGAGGCCCATCTTTTGACGAGCAGCCGCGATCTGGGCTCCCGTTAAATCGGCGGTTAGATCCAGGGTTGGGATCGTTTGGATGGGTAACCCCTCCGATGAGCGGCGGGAGCGACGGGGGGAGCGAGCCGGTTTTTCAGAGGCTGCATCCTCCGTCTGAGCGGGTTTCAACCAATCCGGCGGCAGCTCAAACTGTTGGATCCGGGCGTGCATCATCAGGTTCCATTTGCCCCGAGGTCCTGCTGCGGTGAGTTTTGATCCAGAGCAGCCATCCTCGATCCAGAAATCCAAGGCCTCCTCCGCATCCTCGGGAACCTCCTCCAAGCGCGCCCAGAGGGGTTGGATCTCAGGGGGATAGGTGGTCGGGTCAAAGATCGGTTTGACCCCACAGTGGTTAAGGATCTCCAGATCGCTTTCAAAGGCTCGCACCAGACGCTTCCGTTCTGGAGGATGGGCATTGGCCTGTAATACTCGTTGTTCACCATAGGCTACTCGCATCAAGGTGGGCACCGTGATCCGTTGTTTGCGACCCAGGCGGGTTTTGAACACCAACCACACCATCATCCGTACTGCGCCCTCATGATGCTGCCAATGGCTCATGACTGTGTTCAATAGAGAGAGAGGTAGGCTGCTGTACTGATAGAACGCTTCCCGTTGGCGACAGGCTTGTCGATTTAGGAAGTAACGGGTCCACTCCCCCGCCTGGATCACCCAGGTCAACCCGATTAAATGATTACAACCCTGATCGTCTTTCTGGAAATGATGATGGGTCTTGACCACCTGCCAGAGCCGATCCCGTTCCATCGTGAACCCCTTCACCTTGCCCTGGGAGGGCCAATCGATGGTGGCCTCGATCAGACACACCTGTTCCACTAGGGTCTTCATCAAGGTGAGTCGAGAGATCTTATTGAGATCCTTGCGCTTATCCAGGCCCAGGTAGGACTCCAGTTGCACATCTGTGAACACAAACGGTTGCTCCCACGGCTGCTCTAAGCCAGTGACATAGGCCGCGAAGATCAGGTGCAGGCAGACTGCCCGTAGATCCAGAAACTCTAGGGAAGGTTCTTCTGGACTGGAGCTGGGCTGAGTGGGTAGCGATAGGGTGATCGATCCTTGATCGTTGCTGACCCGTTTGTGATAGCGAGCGATCCCCTCCTCAGAGATCTCTAATGGCAACGACCCCCGCTGGGAGAGGAGATTACAGGCCTCCCACATCAGGATCGAGGAGGCAAAGGGATGATTCCTACCATCGGGAAATAGGGCGGCACTGCTGGCGATCCGGGCGGAGATCGCCTTGGTGCGTCCCTTCATCGCCTGATAGGGCAATGGTGCATCCGTGGGACAGATCACTCGACATTGCGGTTCTGGAAAATAACCTTCGCAGTTGTTGCATAGAGCAGGGTTGATCCAGTATTCTCCATCTTGGATAGTGATGGCATTGGTTGGACAATGGGGTAGGCAGGTGTTGCAACCCGTGCACTCCTCAGGAATTCGATAGGCCATAATACCCCCTTCGCCATGATCATCTTGGCTCCCTCTATACCTATAAGCCCCCACCCCAACAGGGGTCGCCTCGGTATGTGTGGGAGCGCGAGGTTAAGTGTTCTTAATCCCCCGCCGGTTCTCTGAAGAATACCTCATAGGGCCGGGATCCACCTAGCCCTTTTTAGTCAAGGACGAACCTTCTTGGGATCTTAAGCTTTCTTTTACATTGTTTGGTTCGGTATGAACCTAATTTGACGGGTTTTGTATCTCTATAAACCTATTTCTAGGGATCTCTGGTGCCAGCACCCGATAAAAATCTGCCCCAGGTCACGGAGCAGACTCTCGATCCTGTTCTTACCTAAGAGGCAGATCACGCTGAGGCGAAGCGATTGATCATCAGGCGGGTATAAGGGCGTCCCCGCACCATAAAGGTGGGCTCAGCAGCGGTTTCTGGATCCAGATTCTTCAGCTGCCAACCCAGAGGATTGGGCTCAAACTCCAGGGCGGCCACAAGCTGATCGGTGGTGAGGCCGGTCTTGATCTGGATGTGTTTGAGGCTGGGACAGGGTTGCTCTGTCCGGCTCAGCTCCTCAGCGGCTCTCAGGATGGAGCCCAGATTGTACTCACAGGTGTTCATGGTTGTTAATCTCCGTTTACCTTCGGATCGATCCCTTCATCCTTTGAGGCCAATGGGCCTTGGTTGAGGAATAAGAGCCCCTCTGGAGATATTGGGATCATTCTTTCTACATACTTTGATTATCCGCTTCCTGCATGAATCTGTTCGATACAAAAGCTACCGTTTTAGATCGGGTTTAGATCTTTTGGGTGGGTCGATGGCTCAGGAGTTGTTGTAGCCAGGTCAGGAGCTGGGGCGCTGGAATGGGGGAGCGACGACGGCAGATCTGGGGGCGAGCGAGGAGTGGACAGGTGGGGGCGACCCGGACGCAGATCCGCTGGGCCAGTTGGGCGCTAATGGGGATCTGTTGTCCCTGGACTTGAATGATCAGTTGGGGGGATCGACAGACCAACGTGATGGCCATTCCCAGGGTCAATCCCATGGTGTGC
>CAYSEO010000264.1:0-6349 GCA_964429885.1 uncultured bacterium | reverse complement strand
GCGATCAACATATCCTTCTTGGTCTTGGCCTCAGAGATCTTGCTCTCCAACTTGGTGAGGTTCTCCTTCAGGACGCTGACCTGTTGGGATTGCTGATCCAGCTGCTGTTTCAGTCCTTGAGCGGCCTCAGCTTCTGATTTTTTTCGCATCAGAGCCTCCCGAGCCAGGTTCTCATCGCCGTTCCGCATGGCCAGCTCCGCCCGCCGCTGCCATTGCTCTACCCCTTGTTGGGACTGACGATACTTCTGCTCCATCTGCTTTTGACTGGCTATGGCCTGGACCACCGCCTGGCGCATCTGGACTTGATCCTCTTTCATATCATCGATGGTCTGGTTGAGGATCTTCTCCGGATCCTCCGCGGCACTGACCATAGAGTTGATATTGGAGCGGACAACTCGGCTGACGCGATCGAACAAACCCATGGTTTTCTCCTCTGGCTCTAGCCCCCATGCTACTGTACCAATCTCTCCCCCTGCAGAATCGGGATCTGAGTCAGATCTTTAAAAGATCTCAGGATTCCCAGCGGGTCCCACGATCCTCTGGAACCCAGCAGTTGTACCTATCGCCACAGGATCCAGATCGATGGAGGATAGAGAGAGTGATCTCGGTTGACAAGCAGAGGATTGCAGCGATGGGCATGATCGGAAAGTTTTTTGGCCTGATCTTCGGGATCTTCGGCGTCCTGTTTGGGGGCCTCTGGGATACGGTGGTCGGGGCCTTCCAAGGGTCAGAGACTACGGAGGAACCCGCTGCTGAGGTGACCTCTGTCTCCGCCTCAAATACGAATGCCGCGATGGCTGCTGCCGCTCCCCCCACGCCAGCTCCCACTCCCACGCCAGCCCCGGCCCCAGCACCAGCGATGTCTGCCCCACAAGGATCCTCTACCCAATCAGCACCTCCCCCCTTTGATCCCGATCAGATGATGATCCCTCAACCTCGGCGTCGCCCCGGTAAGTCCCTGGAGATGTTTAAGGAGATGGCTCGGGATCTACCGTCCGCTCGACGATAAAGGGATGCAGCTGGAGGTGACAGGCTTGTCTTGTCCTCAGGATTGATTGATCTATGCGATCCCGAATCTCTCGTGCTGCAATGGAGATGGCAAACGGATAACAGGGATCAACCATGGCCTCTTCTCACTCCTCCCAGTCTGATCCGATGGATCGGCTCCAACAGATGGAACGGGAGCTGGAGCGATCTCAATTTCAGGCCCAAGCAGCACCTGCAGAGGCAACGCCAGTGGTATCACCCACCTCTGAGCCCTCTCCTGAGACCTCCCGCTGGGGCTGGGGGAAGACGATCGGTCTGGTGGCCCTGGTAGGAGCAGGGCTGATCGTGACGGGCTGGATCCTGAATCTGGTGGGGCTGTTGATCAAATTGGCTCTGTTGGGTGGGGTCGGCTACCTGCTCTATCGCTTCCTGATCGCGCCTCGATTCAAGCGGGGATCCTCTCAGTGAACGATGGATCTGAAGTGATCCTCTCGGATCAGAGCATCAGTAACTAACCCTAGATCAAATAGTGGCTGAATCCCAAGCGGGCCGGGCTTATGGATATGTTCTGCTGGCGATCTGTGGCTGGGCCACGGCAGCCAGTGCCTTTGAGCTTGCCTTGGAATCCCTGACGGTCCTCCAGGTGCTAGCCGTTGCTGCCCCTAGCTCCGCCCTAGTTCTACTCCTAGTGATGGCGATCCAGGGTAAGATCCATCAACTCTGGCGCCAGTCCCCCCTGCAACTGGGGATCTCGGCTCTGCAAGGTGCGTTGAACCCCTGTAGTTACTACCTGATCCTGCTGGCAGCCTACGATCGACTTCCGGCCCAGGTGGCCATGTCCCTCAACTATACTTGGCCGCTAATGTTGGCGATGTTGGCGGTGCCGATCCTGGGGGAGCCATTGCGGTGGCGAACGGTACTGGCCATCGGGATCAGTCTCGTCGGGGTGATCCTACTGGCGACCCAAGGGAACTTCAGCACCATGGCAGTGCAGGACCCCATCGGGGTGGGGCTGGCCCTGTTGAGCACGGTGATCTGGTGTAGCTACTGGCTGGTGAATGTGCGGGATGGTCGAGATGGGGTGGTGAAGTTGTCCCTCAGTTTTCTGTTTGGCAGCGGCTATGTGGGGCTGTTACTGATCCTCACCGCTACACCCTTGGTGATCGATTGGCAGCAGCTAGGCTTTAGTGTGTACATCGGCATCGCTGAGATGGGGTTGGCCTTTGTCTTCTGGCTGCAGGGGTTGGAGCTAGCGCCAGAGCGAGGGGCAGTGGCGAATCTCAGCTATCTCTCCCCGTTTCTCTCCTTGGGTCTGATCGCCTTGATCTTGAAGGAACCGATCGCCCCAATATCTGTGGTGGGATTAGCCTTGATCATCGGCAGCATCCTCTGGCAATCTCAGAAGGCAACGGCACGTGTGACGGAGACCGGCTCGTGAAACCTGTGATCTCGATCTATGTGGCGGTGACGGCCCATGGATTTGGCCATGCCACCCGGATCGCCTCCGTGATCCATGAGCTGTTGCAGCTGGATCCGCAGATCCTGCCCATCTTTGTCACCACTACGCCCCATTGGCTGATCGAGAAGTATGTGCAGGGACGCTATCTACATCGACCTCGGACTCTGGATGTGGGGGTCTTGCAAACAGATGGATTGAACATGGACATTCCCTCCACCCTAGAGGCGTTGCAAGATCTACAAACCCGCTCTCCGCAACTGATCCAGGCTGAGGCAGACTTCATTCGGACTAATCGGGTGCGACTGGTGTACGGGGATATTCCCCCTCTGGCTACCGCGATCGCGGCGGCGGCAGGGGTGCCCTGTTGGCTGGAGGGCAATTTCGGTTGGGATTTCATCTATCGCCCCTTTGGGGAACCGTTCCTGCCCCTGGTGGAGTGGATCGAGGACCTCTATCAGGGCTGTCAGCGGCTGTTTCAGTTGCCCATGCATGAGCCTATGTCTGCTTTTCCCCATCGACAGTTGGTGGGCTTAACGGGGGGAGATCCCCTCCTGGCACCGGAGCAAGTGCGGGAACAGATCGGTCTGCCGGAACAGCGACCCACCGTGCTGCTCACCTTCGGCGGGTTTGGGGTGGATAACTTTCCCTACCATGAGGTGAGCTCCTTTCCAGACTGGCAGTTCATTAGCTTCGATGCCAGTGCCCCCGATCTGCCGAACCTGCTGCGCTTGGATGGCACCCGCTGGCGCCCCGTGGATGTGATGCCGATCTGCGATCGCGTGGTGTCTAAACCGGGCTATGGCACGATCTCAGAGGCCTTACGGGTAGGAGTGCCCCTCTGCTGTGTCACCCGTCAGGGCTTTGCAGAGTCGGAGATCCTGATGGCGGGCTTGCAGCGATATGGCAGACACCAGATCATTCCCCAGGAGCAATTCTTCACTGAACCCTGGGCCTTTCTTCAGGACCCCGTGATCGAGCCCACAGATCCAGAGGGGATCGACCGACAGGGCAATCGCACCATCGCCCAGGCCATCTACGAGTTGTTGAGGTCAGACCGAGATTGAGGAGAGCGGCTACTGAGGTGTTCCAGCCACCGGATCCAGATCGGGGATCCCGTTCAGAGTGGTAAAGCGGATGCCGATCTGACTCTCCCCATCCGGTAGAGCGGCCAGCCCCTGCAATCCAGTGGTACCCGCCGTGTTGCTCCAGTAGAGATCGAGGGCATAGAGGGAATTCTGGGCAGAGAACATCTGTCTCACCCCGAGGCTAAATAAGGAGGACTGCTCGGGTAAAAAGGCTCCACTGACCTGCTGGTCAGACAGTTGGTTCCCTCCTTCAAAGATGGGGGTGTACTCCCCAAATACCTGCGTATTCTCGGAGAGACTCCATTTCGCCCCCACCGTCATCGCCGTGATGTTGTCATCTCCACTGGCCTGGGTCGGGATCACCAACTTGGGGGTCAGGCTCCACTCCACTGCTTGCGAGTTGCGACTCCGGAACCGCATGGGGAAATCGCCGTACAAAGCCACCGTGGTCGCCTCATCGGCATTTTGATAGGCTAAGAGGCCCGCACCCAAAGCAGCAGAGAGTCCTGTCTGGCCCAGATCGGGATAGACCGCCAAGCGCCCCAAGAGTGAGCCCTCGATCGCCAGGGCCTGACTGTCGGGACGGTCGAAGCTACTTTGGCTTAGCACCAACTCCAGATCGTCCAGCAGACCAAACCGAGCCATCTGACTGAAGCGACCCGATCCCCCCGAGGCGATCTCATAGGCGGCGCTCCCCAGAGGTAGAACCGTGGGGGAGAAGTTGGTGGTGGCGGAGAGGAAGGCGGAGGGTTCAGGATAGGCGGGCCGTTGATAGATCTGATAGTCGGTGGTGCTCAGATCCGGCAGGTAGGTAAAGCCCAGTCCCATGCCCGCATCTCCCCCCGGTTGGGCCAGGATGTTGGCCGGGGAATAGGTGAGAGGACCGAAGCGATTGGTGGCGAACAGATCGATACCCAGGCGGCTGTTGGGGGCGAACTTGAAGCCCGCACTCCAGACGGAACGGGAGCCGAAGATGGAGTCATCGGAGGTCTGTTCGATGGAGTTATTGCCGCTGACAATGGCGGTGTAGTCAGCTACAAACTTGATGTGACGGCTCAGATCGTAGTCCAGACCCAGACCCAGACCCACGATGGTGCCTAGATAGTTGAGTCGCTCCCCATCAAAACCGATATCGGCCTCCTGTAGATCGACAGCATTACCCTGCACCGCTGTCACCGGGATGGTCTCCGGGAAAAAGCTGACCTGAGGATTGAAAGTGATCCGGGTCTGTCGATCCAGCTGGTAGGTGACAGGGGCAGCGATGCTGTAGTAGATACTACTATCCTCCGCCAGAAGAGCATTCTCCACCGCCGCATCTGTGGTGATCAGGATCTTGCGGGAGGAGGGGTTATTGCTGAACTCCTGGTTGTCGATCCGGCCTGGGACCGTGTTGGCTGGAAACTGAGCGGAGGTCACCAAAGCGGCCTTCAGGCGCGGGGAGTCGATGGCCTGCCACTTCAATTGCACCGGGATCCCCTGGTAGATGACGCTCACCCCTGCATTCTCCGCGATCAGGTTGGCGAAGATGGTATCATCCTTACCCTCAGCTCCAAGGCTGAGCTGGAAGGTGTCCCAGAGGCCGATATCGAAGCCGAATTGCAGATCATTGCTGCGGTTGCTCTCATCGAACAAAACCGTGCGGAAGTCGTTGGGATTCTGGAAGGAGGTGCCCCCAGCGTGAACCATCATCTCCCCATGGCGCAGGATCGTGCCAGTTTCGAACCCAAACAGTCGCTGAGGAGGACGCTCCAGCGGGGAGAGGGTGCGCTCAAATTCCTGATCCGGTAGGATCGCTACTTCAAAAGGATCTGGACTCCCTGGAGGATTGGCCTGAGCCAGGATCGGCACCAGAGCCAGACTGTTCCGCTGCAGGGGAGAGACCACCTCGCCATCCCCCAATTGCCCCAAAAACGGCTGTGGGAGCAGCAGGGGATCGGTGGACTCCGGCTGGGTCAGGGTGGCCCCAGGTAGATCCCGGAGCGCAGGGGTATCGAACCGGGGGCTAGAGGGTAGATCCAGGGGCTGATTTCGTTCCAGGGAGGGGGTGAGGATCGGGAGAGTCGTGCCGCCCTCGGTGGCCGCTATGGAGGAGGTTGAACTCGTTGCTCCCGGCAGGGGAGGTAGCTCAGGTATGGCGGGGGAGCGAGATCCAGTAGCGGCAGGTAGGGTGGATTCAAAGGAGGGGCCTCGTTGTGAGCTAGGGATCAGGGTACTTAGAGAGGAAGAGGTCTGCCCTGAGCTCGACAAGTCAGCGGGGCCAGCGGGCTCGGAGACCTGACCCGGCAGGCGCGGATTGAGCTGATCGAGAGGAATGGCTTGGGAACGATCTGGAGTGCGGGGATCGGGGGTCAGCAGCCGGGGTTGTTGGTTAGGGGCAGTGGCGGCATCCTGCAGAAGGTTGATTCGAGTATCTGGGAGACCGGGCCCTGGTTGAGTGGCTAACAGAACCGAGTCCTCTCCTGGAAACGGGATCAGGCTATGGCGGGAGAGAGGCGCAGCGATGTCGGTGTCATCCAGGCGATTCAGAAAGGGTTCCGGCTCGATCAACGGGGGCGGAGCGTTCTGTTGACGAGCCAGGGTGGGGGCAAGGATCAGGGACCTCCCTGTCTCAGAGTCGACCTGGGTGGAGGTCAAACCCTGATTATCCAGATCGGGGAGTGAAGGTGAGGCCAGTTGTTGAGGAGGAGAGGAGAGATCGGCGGAGGAGGTGGAATCAGGCACGATCTCCCGTGTAGAGGGGGTCAGGGTGGAAGTGGGGAGAGGATCGGGTGAGGTTGAGGGTTGAGGAAGTGTGGGGGACTGGGCGACGGAGGCTGGG
>CAYSEO010000263.1:0-6418 GCA_964429885.1 uncultured bacterium | reverse complement strand
GAGGTGATGTTACACCTTTGCAAGGCGGTGCGGCGGGGGGTTCGTCATGGCTGTCTGGTGGCGGATCTGCCCTTCATGAGCTATCATATCAACCGGGAACAGGCCCTGATCTCGGCGGGACGGTTTATGAAGGAAGCCCAGGTGGCGGGGGTCAAGGTGGAGGGGGGCTACCCAGCCATGGTGGACACGGTGGCCTATCTGGTGGAGCGGGGCATCCCGGTATTGGGCCACATCGGCCTAACGCCCCAGTCCCAGTATCAATTAGGGGGCTTTCGGCAACAGGGCAAAACCGCCGATCAAGTCGATCAACTCCTGCAACAGGCCCAAGCCCTGGAGCAAGCGGGTGCGTTCGCCCTTGTGTTAGAACATATACCCAGCCAGGTGGCGGAGCAGATCTCCCGTAGCTTGAAGATCCCTACCTTTGGCATCGGGGCGGGTCATGCCTGTGATGGTCAGATCCTGGTGACCCACGATCTGTTGGGGCTAAGCGAGCACATCCCTCCCTTCGCAAAGACCTATCTTAATTTGCGACAACAGATTCACGAAGGGTTGAGTCGCTTCTGTCAGGATGTTCGAGAACGACAATTTCCTGCTTCTGAGCAGGATCCGGGTCTGAACCCTGGATCTTCCCACTAGAGGAACGATCGTCGAGGCGGACCCACCTTACACCTACAGTATCTTTAACAACAAGTACCGTGGTTTTACGATGTTAGTCTGACCACTGAAGGTGGCATCATAAAGGCAACGTGAAGGAGGCGCCAGCAGATGCCGATCCTATGCTAGGTTTGTATCCTCTGCTGCGCTAGCTACGAGTCTGATTTACGGGTTCTACTGACACGGAGGGTTCTTTGTTATGTCTGTTGCTTCCATCGCATCCGCCGCAGAGGCGCAAGAGTGGCGTGAGCTATGCCAGTGGGCGGATGAGCACTATCGGTGTCGAACCTTTCCTAAGGATGTGCGCATTCCCACACGGCCAGGGTTGGTGTACATCGTGCAGGAAGGGGTGGTGCGGCTGGTGAGCCAGACCCCCGAGCGCCGGGAGGTGTTTGTGGGTTTCATCACTGCCGGATATCCGTTTGAGCTCTCCACTCAGGAGCGGTTCGAGCTGAAGGCCTGCACCCATGCAGAGCGCACTGCCGTCATGTGGTTCTACTGGCAGGATCTGGAACAGTGGCCCCGCATGCATCAGAAGGTGGAGGAGGATTTCCGCTATCAACTGCAGCGCAAGCTCCTGTGGTTGGGCAACCTGGGTCAGCGGCGGGCCATCGATCGGTTGAAGGGCTTCCTCACTTTGTTGATCGAGGAACATGGCGAGCCCCATGAGGAAGGGTTGGTGTTGCCTTGGGTGTTGACCCATGCCCAGATCGGGGATGCTATCGGTGCCACTCGGGTCACAGTGACTCGTCTGTTGGGTAGCCTGCGGTCACGGGGATTTGTTCAGGTGTTGGAGCAGAACCAGCTGTGTATGCCCAGTGCCGTCAAGATCAAGCGTCCCCCCTCCTCGGCTTACACTGCCTGATCAGAGCTTGCCATGGTAGAACCCCATGGGTCGGTTCCGCTTCACCTACAGCACTGGGGTGATCAGGAGCGGACCCCTTTCTTGATGTTGCACGGCCATCCGGGCAGTGGGGCCTGTATGGCCGTGTTTGCCCAGGCCCTTCAGGAACAATTCCACGTGATCGCCCCTGATCTACGGGGCTATGGCCGGAGCCGAGTCTCGCAGCCCTTCCAGATGGCAGATCACCTGCTGGATCTGGAGGCAGTGATCCAGGGCTTACCCACGGAGCCCTTGTTGCTCCTGGGTTGGTCCTTGGGGGGCTTGTTGGCCCTAGAGTTGGCTCTACGGCAGCCCCAGCGGATCGCGGGGATCGTATTGGTGGCCTCGGCAGCTAGACCCGTTGGGGATCATCCTCCTGTAACGATCTGGGATGAGATCAACACCGGCATCGCCTCCATCCTGAACTGGATCTGGCCCGGTTGGCCTTGGGTGATCGACACTTGGGGACGCCGCTCCCTGTATCGCTATCTGATCCAGAGACACACCCCGGCAGCCTATCGATCTCTGGCCCGCTATGCTTTACCGGCTTATCTGCAAACCTCTGCCCACGCTCGTCAGGCCCTGAGACAGGCCCTGCGGCAACGTTACGATCGCACCCCAGATCTCGCTTCCCTCCAGATCCCCACCCTGGTCCTAGCCGGGGAACAGGATCGACATATCAATTGTGTGGCTAGTCAGGAAACGGCCCAGCTGCTCCCCCACGCCACCTGGATCCCTTACCCCAACACCGCCCATCTGTTTCCCTGGGAGATCCCTACTCAGGTACAACAGGATCTACAAGGCTGGTTACAAACACAGGGCCATTGGGGATCTAGGAGTCAAGGGGCTGATAAGTAGATCAGCAAAAACGTTCATACAGGCTATATAGTGCCTGTCAAAGCAATTTTGCCGATCTACTTACTGACGAAGTTCCTCAAACCCCTCGGTAAAGATCTGGATCTTTTGATCGGGATCCTGCCGTTGCCCCAGGGCTTGCTGCAACTCTCCTAGGTAAAGGGGGCGAGTCACGCCTTCCTGAGGATGTACGACAGCACGGGCTCGTAGGGTGAAGGTACGGGATCCGGTGGAGAAGCGTCCTGAGGAGACCAGATTACGGGCGGCCTGCTGCAGGGTGAGCTCCAAGGTCTCGGGTGTGATCGAGTCACTGACAGCGATCACCGCTCGATTGGCCCCCTGATCGTAGACGGTGGTATAGCGAGCAGCCCCAGGGATCGAGGTCTGCATGATCGGCCCCAAGGTGAGGGCAAAGCTGCCCACGGTCAACACCACAGCAAAGGCGGTATAGCCTACCATGGCAAACCGGATCCCCCAGCCTCGGATCCAGGCCACGAGCGTCACTAGGGCCAGCACCAGGGACAGCCCCCCAAAGATCTGAGTTGCGAGTTGAAACAGGGAATCAGCCATAACGTTTATACAGACTACCTATCGTGTGTCAATGCAATTTTGCCGATCTCCTTGATCGGGACCTGGATGCTCCAGTCAGAAACCTACTGTGCTCATGCTAATCCCTTTCCAAACCCAGATCTCCGATCCAAAGAGGGCTGCGAAGTCATGAGATAATTCAGGCTGACGTAACCTTGGCTAGGGAGATCCAGACCCGTGGCTGTGGAGACTTTCGATCTGACCCAGTATCTCACCATCCGTAAGCAATGGGTGGAAGAGTCTTTGGCTGATCTGGTGCCTGCCTCCTACCCAGATCGGCTCTATGAGGCTATGCGGTATAGCTTGTTAGCGGGGGGAAAACGGTTACGACCCATCCTCTGTCTGGCCAGCTGCGATCTGGTGGGTGGATCCGTCGAGCAGGCTATGCCCACCGCCTGTGCCCTGGAGATGATCCACACCATGTCCTTGATCCATGATGATCTCCCAGCCATGGACAACGATGATTACCGACGGGGCCGCCTGACCAACCATAAAGTCTACGGGGAGGATATGGCGATCCTGGCGGGAGACGCCCTGCTGGCTGGGGCCTTCCAGGTGATCGCAGAGCAGACGAAAGGGGTCAGTGCCGATCGGATCCTGCGGGTGATCGCGTGGTTGGCTAAAGCCTCCTCCGCAGCAGGACTCGTGGGGGGCCAGGTGGTGGATCTGGAGTCGGAGGGCAAGGCGATCCCGCTGGAGACTCTGGAATACATCCATGCCCACAAGACCGGGGCGTTGCTAGAGATCTCCGTCGTCTCGGGGGGGGTCTTAGCCGGAGCGGATCAGGAGCGGGTGGATCGACTGACCCGATTTGCGCAAAATATCGGTCTGGCTTTTCAGATCATCGATGACATTCTGGATGTGACCGCCACCAGTGAGCAATTGGGCAAGACGGCGGGCAAGGATGTAGCTGCGGCCAAGGCCACCTACCCCAGCCTATTGGGTCTAGAAGCCTCCCAGCAACGGGCCAAGGAACTGATCCGCTCTGCCCAAGCCCAGCTCCAACCCTATGGATCCGCTGCTGCTCCTTTGCTAGCCCTAGCTGACTTCATTACGCAGCGCACCCACTAGCCCTCCAACCCACCGATTAGACTGAGAGACGGGTTTGTGATCAGCCCCCTGGGAGACAACACGCCATGCTGCATCAGTTGTTCGCCAATCATGTTCTCTGGATCGCTTTGTTTGCCTGTGGGCTGGCTCAAGCGATCAAGTGGTCCTTGGTGCTGGTGCAGTCGAAGCGACTGGACTTTAAGGTGCTGGTGCAAACAGGGGGGATGCCTAGCTCCCACGCGGCTCTGGTGACCGCTCTAGCAATGGGGGTGGGGATCAAGGAAGGCTGGGATAGTTTACTCTTCGCCGCTACGGTGGTGTTGGCTCTGGTGGTCATGTATGACGCGGCAGGGGTGCGTCAGGCGGCGGGTAAGCAAGCACGGGTTCTGAATCGGGTGATCCATCAGGTATTTGATGAGAAGGAATTCGAGGAACCCTATCTCAAGGAACTATTAGGTCACACCCCCTTTCAGGTATTGATGGGATCTCTCCTCGGGGGTGGCTGTATCGCTGTCGCTGATCTGATTTGGGGGATCTAAAGGATCAGGAATTGCGTTGGGCTGCGATCGCCAAGCTCACGTTGTGACCTGAGATCCGCTGCAGGGAGTCCATCACCTCCACCACATTGCCATGGTTAATGGCCAGATCGGCGTTGATCACCACCAATCGCTTCTGCTCCCCTTCGGCCTCGGTCTCGCTCAGGATCCCCTCCACTCTGGGGATCAGATCCGCCAATTGCACGGGCTCTCGATTGACCGCGATCTGGCCGTCGGCGGTGATGCTGATGGTGACATCCGGCTGTAACTTGGTCTGAGCCGTGGAAGCCTCCGGGAGCTCCACATCCAGAGCCTCGGAGCGGGTCAATACCAAACTGGCCACGATAAAAAACACCAGAATAGAGAAGATCACATCGATCAGGGGCACGATGTTGATCTCAGCGGGGCGAAAGGTGGGATCTTCAGGGATTCGCATAGGGAGGATCCTGGTCGAGTTGCTCCTGACGTTGACGATGCAATAGCTCCAATTGTCCACCATACTCCTGGATCTGAGACAGCTGCCGCAGGTATAGGGAACGGAACACGTTGGAGATCAGCAAGGTGGGAATGGCGACGATCAGACCAAAGGCGGTGGAGTAGAGGGCTTCACCAATACCGCTAGCCACCCCTTCCGCATCACTGCCACCGATGTCTCCTAACTGGATCGAGGAGAGGATGGCGATGATCCCGGTGACGGTTCCCAACAGTCCCAGAAAGGGGGAGAGGGTGACGACGGTGTCGAATACGGTGGTGAAGCGCTTCAGCAGGGGTAGCTCTGCCGCCAGGGCGGTCTCTAGGGCCAGACGGAAGTCCTCAGGACTGGCATCATCCATCTCCAAACCGGCGATAAAGATCCGGGCGATGGGCAGATCGGCGTTCTGCTCTAGCTTAAACAGGGCGGCACGGGGGTTACGGGTGTAAAGGCCCAGACAATCCTGCACCACCTGATCTTGACGATGGGAGATCTTCCACCAGAACTGCCAGCGCTCCAACATCAGCGCCAGGGAGACGATCGAAAACCCCAACAGCGGGTAGGCCACCGGCCCCACCGTCCGAAATAAATTGATGATCACATCCATCGCATTTCCCCCAAACATCCCCGACTGATCCAGATCATCCTCCCAAGCCTGGGGCGGAGGATCCCTTGGTCCCATATGGATCGCTCCCAGTGATAACACGTTTATCCCATGGGAGAAAGAGAGCCAGACGCGCTTTTGATTACGGTTTCACCCGTGCCCCCGATCATCCCAGCTGGTGAGATCCCCTCAATCTTAGACCAGCTCTCTGTCAGGGGGATCGAGCAGATGGGCTGAGGTGAGGATCTGAGTCAGATCCGTTGCCTCTCTCAGATCGCTTTGTGGGTCTTGGTGTATTCCCTGATCGGGCGTCTGTGGGCAGATGTTACCTTGTCTACAGATCTCGAGGGATCCAGATGAGGAGTAGGAGCGATCCACAGGTGGAAGAGGAGTTCGAGAGCGATCGCGGTGCCGAGCTCATCTATGATCACTTGGGTGAGTGGGAGAAGATAACCGTTCCTCTCAAGTGTCTCAGTTCTCCAGCGGAAGAGTTAGCTCAGTTGTAGATCACCACGATCTTATGAAACCTAGCGATCAAGCTTACCGATCGGCAAGAAATCTCTTGGGCACCTCTAAAAATAGAGGCTTATTGAGAATAGCAAGCTAGGAGCGGTGAGAGTGGTGAGACCAGCAGAGCACTCAATTCACCATAATGTCTGATTTAATACATTTTTGTCCGCCTGCTTATCCTAATATTTGGACTCAGATGAGTGGAGCACTAATTCCCATGGTTCAGAACAAGTTTCCTAGCTTTGAGAAGAGGCAACATACTCTTT
>CAYSEO010000262.1:0-6420 GCA_964429885.1 uncultured bacterium | reverse complement strand
AATCTAACCAGTCCAGTCAACCCACCTCTGGGAGACGACGCTCCAGATCAGATACGGACTCCGAGCGAGATGATGATCGCTACGACGATCGGGACTACTACCGGGAGCGAGATCGGGATTGGGATCACGATCGAGACGATGATCGCGATCAGGAGCATTCCTCCTGGTGGGGATCTCAGCCTGAGGAGGACTCTAGAGATCAAGAGCCTGAGGAGGAACCCGATCAAGATGACGATGACGATGATGACGGTGGTGGAGCTGGCGGCAGTTGGTAACGGAAGCTTAACTAAACCTCGACATAGACCTAGGAAATAGCGCTCAGGAGAGAGATCGGGGTTGCTGGTAGGATTAGGACACGTAACGGTGGGGGCTCTGGGTGATCCGGCCCTCGCCTTGACTGACCCTGATCCTGCGTTCTGTGCTAGCCTTTCATGACCCACAAGATCCTTTTTGTCTGTCTGGGCAACATCTGTCGCTCTCCAGCTGCCGAAAATATCATGGATCACCTGATCCGACAGTCCGGCACCACCACCCAGATCCTCTGTGACTCAGCGGGCACCTCGGCCTACCACATCGATAGCCCCCCCGATCGACGCATGCGGGAGATGGCCAAGTCCTACGGTATTGAGATGCGAGGGCGAGCCAGACAGATCTCCCCGCGAGATCTGCAGGAGTTCGACCTGATCCTGGCCATGGATCGACAGAACTATCACAATATCCTCAGTCTTGATCCCCAGGGGCGGTTCCATCACAAGATCAAGATGATGTGTGAGTACTGTCGGGAGCATAGCGATCAGGAGGTGCCGGATCCTTATTATGGGGGTGATGCGGGGTTCCGCCATGTGATTGAGCTGTTGCTGGATGCCTGTGGTGGCTTACTGGAGTCTCTGGAGACTCTCCAAACAGAGCGAACCGGATCCGAGGCGAGTTCATGATCAATAGGGGACTGTGGCGGACCATCACCCAACAGATCACCCAAAGTACGGGTATGCCCTGCGAGATCCAGCAGCAGCGTTCCGTGGGCGGGGGGAGTATCAATGCAGCCTACGTAGTCCAGACTCAGGATCGGTCCTACTTTGTCAAGACCAATCGGGCCACTGATCTGGAGATGTTTCAGGCGGAGGCCGAAGGGTTAGAGGAGCTGGCCAAGCCAGGGGCAGTGCGGGTGCCCTTACCGATCTGTTGGGGTAGCTTTGAGGATCAGGCCTATCTGGTGTTGGAAGATCTGCAGCTGGGGGGCCATCGATCAGGGGTAGCAGCGGAACTGGGGCGACAGTTGGCTCGAATGCATCGGTTCACCCAAGCAGATCAACGCTTTGGTTGGCATCGGCATAACACCATTGGTTCCACACCTCAGATCAATACCTGGAGTGAGGATTGGGTCAGCTTCTATCGCGATCATCGCCTCAACTATCAGGTGCGCTTGGCTCGTCGTCAGGGATATACCGGATCTTGGACTGAGGAGGCTGAGGGATTGATGGAGCAGTTAGACGGTTTCTTTGTCGATTATCACCCGGATCCGTCCTTGCTACATGGAGATCTGTGGGCGGGCAACTATGGGGTGGATGCCGAGGGCAATCCCGTGATCTTTGATCCAGCAGTCTACTATGGGGATCGGGAGACCGATCTGGCCATGACTGAGCTATTCGGCGGTTTTCCTCCAGAATTCTACACCGCTTACGATCAGGAGTTTCCCCTCGATCCAGGGTATCGCCAGCGTAAGCCCCTCTATCAGCTCTATCACCTCCTCAATCACCTCAATCTATTCGGGGGGGGCTATCTGGGATCCTCTAGGGCTGCGATCCAGCAGTGTCTGCACAGCTTGCAGGGGAACTAATCGGAAGACTGTTCAGGATCCTTGGGGGTTTTCACCGGCTCCACCTCAATCAGGGACTGTAACTGATCTCGTTGTCGCCCACAACGGGATCGTGAATCGCAGGGCTGTTGCCTCCGCCAGTGGAATTAGGCTGAGAGAGGTGAAGGAGACCAACATAAGTAGATCGGCAAAATTGCTTTGACATGCACTATATAGCCTGTATAAACGTTTTTGCTGATCTACTTACCCACGGTATTGACCAGCCCCCGCAGAGCGTACAGATCCAGCCGCTGTGTTCGTAAAGATCTGAACCCTACCTTGAAAAATAGAGGCAGAGTAGCGAGAAAACCAAACAGATTCCGAAAGAAAGCGATCTCAAAGGGGTGCAAGGAGCCAGAGACATGGCGCACCGTCGCCTGCATGCTAGAGAAGCAAGCCCCCGCCAGTAACATCAACAGGATCCCACGGAGGGTGCTGGGGGTAGTCAGCATCATCTTCAGCCTCGGAGGGATCGCCACCGGATCTCTGGCGATCATAAATAAGCCATTCACTCAAGCCTGTGCATTCTAGGTTTACCCCAGATCGATTTGCTGTATCAATAGGTCGAGATCAAGGATAGTGAGTTCATGGCTAAGCCTCGTGGCGATCATTGATAGACGTTTTTGCGGCTCCACTTGAGTCAGGAGGCAGGTTGTGAGATGGGTTCAGCACAGGGGTCAAGATGGTTAAGGTCAGGACGGTGGAGGAGCTGCTCGACAGATATCGATCTGGGGAACGTCACTTCCAAGGATCCGATCTGGGGGAGGCCCAGCTGACCGAAGTCCATCTCCCAGGAGTCAACCTCAGTTTTGCTAACCTGGCCGGAGCCGATCTGAGCTCAGCACGACTGCCCAAGGCGGATCTGCACCAGGCCAATTTGGGGTTCTGTCACGGCTGGTTTACGGATCTGCGCGGGGCCAATTTGCAGGGGTGCTACCTGGGCTATGCCAATCTTTACATGGCTGACATTCGCAAGGCCAACCTCCAGGACACCTACTTTCGGTCGGCATTGGTGAAAAGTAGCAACCTGCGCGGGGCCAATCTGAAAGGGGCAGATCTGCAGAGAGCGGTGCTGACGGGCTCTAATCTCACTGCTGTTTACCTATTTCAAGCCAACTTAATGGCAACCGATCTGGGTCGAGCAGATTTAGATCGGGCTGTACTGAGAGGATCACGGATCGATCAACAGACCTCTCTGGACGACAAGTCCCATTTGATCTGGACATTGGCCAATCAGGGAGGAGCGGGTCGGCCACTAGAGGGGCAAAATCTGAGCGGGGCGTTTCTATGGCGGGCGGATCTGAGTCGAGCCAACCTGCACCGAGCTAACCTGAGTCGAGCCGACTTACGGGAGGCCGATCTGACGGAAGCCGATCTCAGCCGAGCCGATCTGCGGGGGGCGGATCTGCGGGGGGCTCGCCTGATCGGGGTGACCCTCAGACAAGCCCTATTCGATGAGGAAACCTTCCTATGAGAGCGAGGGATGTTCCCCAGATCACCAGGTTCGGGATACCGAGTGCTCTGATGTCTTATCGGGGAGGGAGGTGAGAGCAATCGGAAAACATTCCAAAAGATCCGACCCTGATCCCAGAACAGCTGACACAGTGGTGGCAAGTTAGGAGAACCTTACGAAGGGCGAAGGACCAAGATGCAGCAGATCAATTCCCCCCAAACCGCTACTCGTCCTATCGAGGACGATCGCACAGGGATCGGCAAGGAGACCCTGAAGCGAGCCATCCGGGATAATCTCTACTACATCCAGGCCAAACCCCTGTCCCAGGCCACTCGCAACGATCACTACATGGCTCTGGCCTACACCGTGCGGGATCGACTGCTACGGCGCTGGCTGCGCACCATCCAGGACTACTTTGAGCGGGATGTGAAGCGGGTCTGTTACCTGTCCGCTGAGTTTCTGATGGGGCGACAGCTGGGCAATAACCTGGTCAATCTGGGTCTCTACGAGGAGGTGGAGCAGGCCCTCCAGGAACTGGATCTGGATCTGGGGGAGCTGATCGAGCAGGAGGAGGAGCCGGGACTGGGCAATGGGGGTCTGGGACGGCTAGCAGCCTGCTTTATGGACTCTCTGGCCACTCTGGAGATCCCGGCCATCGGCTATGGCATCCGCTATGAGTTCGGCATCTTCGATCAGGAGATCCGGGATGGTTGGCAGGTGGAGATCCCGGACAAGTGGCTGCGCTATGGCAATCCCTGGGAGATCCCCCGCCCTGAGGCGACGGTACGGGTCCAGTTCGGGGGCTATACCCAGGCCTATATCGATGATCAAGGTCGCTACCGGGTGCGCTGGATCCCAGGCCAGATGGTGACGGGTGTGCCCCACGATACCCCTGTTCCCGGCTATGGCACCAACACGGTGAACATGCTGCGGCTGTGGAAGGCAGAGGCGGGTGAGGAGTTCGATCTGGATGCTTTCAATAAGGGGGATTACTTCGGGGCCGTCGGGGACAAGATGGTGTCGGAAAACATCTCCAAGGTGCTCTATCCCAATGACAACTCTCCCCAGGGTCGGGAACTACGGCTCAAGCAACAGTACTTCTTCGTCTCCTGCTCCCTGCAGGACATCATCCGCATCCACCTGCGGGCTCATCCCAGTCTGGAAGGATTAGAGGAGAAGGTGGCGATCCAGCTGAATGACACCCACCCGGCAGTGGGGATCGCGGAGATGATGCGGCTATTGCTGGATGAGCATGGCATGGATTGGGATGGGGCTTGGCGGATCACCCAAGGCAGCTTTGCCTACACCAATCACACCCTGTTGCCGGAGGCTCTGGAGCGGTGGCCGGTGAGCCTGTTTGGTGGATTGTTACCCCGGCTGTTGGAGATCATCTACGAGATCAATCAACGCTTCCTGAATGACCTGCGGCTCCAGGATCCCTATGATCTGACCCGTTTGACCCGCATGTCCTTGATCGAGGAGGGATCGGAGAAGTTTGTGCGGATGGCCCATCTGGCCTGTGTGGGGAGCCATGCCATCAACGGGGTGGCAGCGCTACACACGGAGCTGCTGAAGTCGGATGTGCTCAAGGATTTCTATGAGCTGTGGCCCGAGAAGTTCAGCAACAAAACCAATGGGGTGACGCCTCGGCGCTGGTTATTACTGGCTAATCCCAAGCTCTCTACGTTGATCACGGAGAAGATCGGGGATGGTTGGGTGCTGCACCTGGATGAGATGAAGCAGCTGGAGCCTTGCGTGGAGGATGCCGCCTTCCGGCAACGCTGGCAGGAGATCAAACTGGCCAACAAGATCCATCTGGCGGAGTACGTGCAAGAGCACAATGGCATCACCATCGATCCCCACTCCATGTTCGATATTCAGATCAAACGGATCCATGAGTACAAGCGGCAGTTGATGTTCGCCCTCTACATCATCACCCTCTACAACCGAATCAAAGCCAATCCGGATATCGAGGTTGTGCCTCGGACCTTTATGGTGGGGGGTAAGGCGGCTCCGGGTTATGTCACTGCGAAGCTGATCATTAAGTTGGTCAACTCCATCGCCGAGGTCGTCAACCATGATCCGGATGTGCGGGATCGGCTCAAGGTGGTGTTTATCGAGGACTTCAACGTCTCCAGGGGCCAGCTGCTCTACCCAGCCGCCAATCTCTCGGAACAGATCTCTACGGCGGGTAAGGAGGCGTCAGGAACCGGCAACATGAAGTTTGCTATGAATGGGGCCTTGACCATCGGCACATTGGATGGCGCCAATATCGAGATCCGGGAGGCGGTGGGAGCCGAGAACTTCTTCCTGTTCGGGTTGACCACGCCAGAGGTGAAGGCCCTGCGGGAGAGTGGCTATCGCCCCTGGGAATACTACCAAGCGGATCCAGAACTGAAGGAGGTGATCGATCGGGTCAAGTTAGGATATTTCTCCCATGGGGATCCGAATCTATTCCGGCCTTTGGTGGAGTCCCTGCTCAATACCGATACGTTTCTGTTGTTGGCAGACTACCGGGCCTATGTGGATTGTCAGGATCAGGTGAGCCAAGCTTACACCGATCAGGAGAAGTGGACCCGCATGTCGATCTACAACTCGGTGCGCATGGGCGGTTTCTCTTCAGATCGGACCATTCGAGAGTACGCGGCTGAGATCTGGGATGCGCCTTCCGTCAAGGTGGAGGAACATCAGTCCGTCTCCACGGCCTCGCTAAATGGGGGCTGATCTTAAGCTATAGATTTGATTCATTGCGGGATCGGTTGTCTAAAGGCAGCCGATCTTTTTCATAGGTGGGACGATGTCGAAAATTCAGTCATAGGTGAGCAAACACGGGAGATCCGACCCAGGGACAAATGATGAAGAGAGTGCAGGTTGTAAGCCGGGTTCTGTTCTGCCATCGAAACAGCAGTGATGATCATCTATCTGGGATGATTGTTACCAACCACCTCTAGCAGCGCACCTCCACCCAGATCCTCGGATCCGGATGCAACAGTCAGACGGGGAAGAACACCCGACAAGCCTGGGCTTGACTCGATAGACTCAGGGAGAACCATCGATCCTGCTGCTGCGGCCTTGCACCCCACCGGGGTTTACCGAGCCAACGCCTCTCGAC
>CAYSEO010000261.1:0-6423 GCA_964429885.1 uncultured bacterium | reverse complement strand
GCGAGAGCGGCAACGGGCAGAACAGGAGCGGCAGCGGACGGAACACTTGGAGCGTGTCCTGCGAGAGCTTGGAATTGATCCTCAAGAGCTGTAGTTCCCGTGCTGGACCCTCGGAACATAGGTGCGGCATTCTCCCCCTATCGAAGGACAGATCCCGTACTGGAGCCCTTGAGAGTGGGGGTTAAAATTCAGGGAGTTGGAAATTAACCCGCAAGCGCGCTACAGCAGGCGCAGTTGTTACGTAGGAGCTTCGGCACCATGTCTAGCCCGATCAACCATATGCCAGGCTTCGAGGGTGTTCAGACCCCCGATGCCGACAACGCTCTCTGGCAATATCTGCAATCTCAATCCCCTGAAACTTTTCAAGAGGTGGCACAAGCCTCTTCCTCTGAGGTGTTGGAGATCCTGGGATACAACATTCGCAACATCGTGGGCGGCCTTCCTCCAGAGCAGTTCGGGGTACAGGTGGTCACCAACCGTGAGAGCTTGGCAAAGATGCTATCCAGTGCCATGATGGGGGGCTACATGTTACGGGTGATGGAACAGCGTCACCAGCTAGAGCAAGCCATGTCCAGTGCCTCCACCGAGACCCAAGCTGTCACTGAAACAACAGCAGATCAAGAGTAATGCCCTGATGGGGAGCACCTGGATCGCTCCCTTTTGATCACATCTTGAGATAACCCTGAGATCAAACGATCGGACTCTGATGCAGCTGTATGGGATCACCTCCGATCGTTCTTACCTATGACTTGATTCGATCGAATCGATCACAAGCACTGCCTCGACTCACTCCCTCGAGCGCACCATCAGCACCGGACAGTCCGCATGGACCCGCAGGTAGTCGGAAGTGGATTTACCCAGCAACCGATCCAGATCCGGTAGACTGCGAGCCACCGTAGGCCGCCGATCCGGTGAGCCCAACAACAGTATATCCGCCCGACTCTCCTGAGCCAGACGGGTGAGCTCTAACCCCGGATCCCCCACGGCGGTGAACACCTTATGGGAAACCCCGGCCCGCTTGGCCTCACCCTCTGCCTGCTGCAGCAACTCGTCCTTGCCCTCTACCGCGTCCAGATAGATCCGGGCGATGAACAGCTGTCCACCGGGGATGTCTTTGATCATACCCAAAGCCAACTCAAACGCCTGTTGGGCTGCTGAAGTCCCATTTAGGGCCACCATGATCCGGTTAGTCTGCTTGACGTAAATGTCATCCTTGACCAGCAGCATGGGACAGGAGGCGATCTGAAACACATATTGGCTGACGGAATTGCCCAGGATGGCCGCCAGTCGTCCCAGACCCCGAGATCCGATCACCACCAACGGATCAGGGGTCTTATCCGCCACCTCACACACCACCAGCTTCGGATCCCCCTCCACCAACTGGGTGTCCACTCGCATCCCTGGCTTCACCGCCAGCTCCGCTAGGGCGTCCGCCAACATCTTTTGGCCCGCCTCCCACTCTGTCTGCATCTTATCTGCTGAGATCTGAGGAGGCACCGCATGTAATAACGTGACCTTGGAGTTCGCGAACAGAGGCAACTTCAACAACACCTGGATCATCTGCTGCGAAGCCCCAGCCTTGTCCACCACTACGATCACGTTTTCAAACCGTTTGACCATCTCACTCTTTCCTTGTTTCGCAACGGTCAGGCCCGCAAAGTGCTAAGCTCCTGCCACTCAACCGGATCGTGCTGACGATGGAGAGGATTCCCGTGGGTGGAAGATCTCTCTCTGTGTGGCAAGCTCAACGACTGTCTAGCCTCACTATAGATCTAGGGGTTAAGCAGGATTCCATCGATTTACAGACCGACACAGAATCTTAAGACTCAGCAACAGGACTGCCCTTTCCCTCGCAGATCCTCATCACCGTCTTTGTTGATCTACCTAGGGCCAATAATCTGCATCTTTCAAGACTTCTGGTCGGGATCACTGGCGGATATTGAAGGGGGTGATCTGAGCTGATCACGCTCTCGGATTTCCGGTTCTTGGGCTGGTTAGGGCTTGATGAACTCAACCCGATGAGAAGATTGCTCGTTATGGGGAGGAAAGATTTGACTTAGCTCTTACACTGCAGGTATTCTCTCGGGCCAGCCCACGATGAACGATCCCCACCTGATCGCAGCCGATGCTGTCGCCTTCCGTCGAGCGGTACACAGTGGATCGGCCTACAAGCCCCTCTACATTAAGATCAAGCTGATCTGGAGCTGTAACCTGCGCTGTGGCATGTGCAATCACTGGCGGGATCCAGTGCAGCCCCCCCTGGATACGGCTTTCTATCGAGGACTGATCGATGAGTTGGCCCAGCTGGGCACCCGTAAGATCCATCTCACCGGGGGAGAGCCGACCCTACGCCCCGATCTGGAGGACCTGATCGCCCACATGAGCCACCGGGGGATCCGGGCCACCATGACCACCAATGCCAGCCTGATCACGGCGGAACGCGCCCGATCTCTGGTGGAGGCAGGTTTGAATAAGGTGAATATCTCCATCGATAGCCCTGATCCTGAGGTGCACGATCGGGTGCGAGGGGTGATGGGAGCCTGGCAGCGGACCACCCAAGGGTTTCGTCATCTCCGATCCCAGCTCAAACCTGGCAAGATGCAGATCAATACGGTGATCTCGGCAGCCAATTATCTCAGTCTGGGGGATCTGCCTCGGTTGGCCCTATCCCTGGGGGCGGATCGAATCCATTTGATCCCGATGGATCCTCATACTCCCGATCTGAGCTGTCTGAGTGTGGCGCAGATCCGGGAGTACAACCGTCAGGTGGGACCTCAGATCCTGCGGCAGGGGCTGAGCCAGGGTTTGATCCAACGACGCTCCCAGGCGTTTCCCTTCGGTATCTGGCCCAGACAGATCCAACAAAGCGCTCGGGGATTATATGCCCATGGATATTATGATCGTCATCCCTGTTTCGCCCCCTGGACCCATGCTTTGATCGATCATCAAGGATTAGTCAGCGTCTGTTGTATGAGTCCCCATCAGCCCGTGTTGGGAGATCTCAAACGGCAGTCCTTTAGAGAGATCTGGACTGGATCGGGGTTTGGGGCGCTGCGTCATTGTGAAAAGGAACCTCAGTTAGAAGCCTGTCGTTACTGCGATATGTTTCTAGATCAAAATCGTCGGTTGACTCGATTGATCTGAGATCTAACTCCTGCTGGCAAGACTCTACTCAGGCAACAACAGTCAGACTTGCAGATGTTGTCCAAGCCGCAGAGATGATGGCTCAGAGCTGCGGACATTGAGTTCTGAGGAACCTATAGGCTACTGTTGGGAGGGTCTGTTGCGTTTCGACAGCTGACCCAACATGCCTTTGCAGATGAGGACATGGGCTCTCACCTCATCCCCTATGGATCTCCGGATCCACCCTACCGCAAGTCAGGATCTGAGTCTGCTATGGAGATCTCGTTTGACTTCACCCGGATGATTACCCTAGCCCTAGTGGCGGGGATTAGCGCCCAGGTGATCGCGACCTTCCTCCGGGTGCCTGGGATTGTATTCCTGTTGCCCCTCGGGATCCTGTTGGGTCCGGATGGGTTGGGGCTGATCCGACCCCAGGCATTGGGGGTGGGATTGGAGGTATTCGTCTCGATCGCCGTGGCGGTGATCCTGTTCGAGGGGGGACTAAACCTCAGGTTGGAGGAGTTGAGTCAGGTCTCTCGGAGTCTGCGCAATCTGGTGACGGTCGGGGTAGGGTTGACCTTACTTGGGGGCAGTGCGGCGGCTCACTATCTGGGGGAGTTTCCCTGGCCAATTGCCTTTCTCTATGGCTCCTTAGTGGTGGTGACGGGGCCGACGGTGGTCACGCCGATCTTGCGTCGCGTCCGGCTGCAGAGCTCGGTTAGTACCTTGCTGGAGGGAGAAGGGGTGTTGATCGACCCGATCGGGGCCATTCTGGCGGTGGTGGTGTTGCAGGTGGTGGTCTCGGGACAGACGGATCTGGTCAGTGCCGTGGAGCAGCTGGCCCTACGGTTGGTGGTGGGAACCGGGATCGGGGCCATCGCGGGCTGGTTGATGGGAGCGTTCCTGCTGTGGTCTCGCCAGTACATGACGGAGGAGCTCCGCAATTCGGTGGTGCTGGCTCAGGCACTAGCGGTGTTTGTGCTCGCTCAGTCCCTAGTCTCTGAATCGGGCCTGATGGCGGTGGTGATTGCGGGGCTGGTGGTCCGACAGACGGCGGTGATCGCAGAGCGCAGTGTACGGCAGTTCCACAGTCAGTTAGTGGTGTTGGCGATCTCAGTGTTGTTTATCCTGCTGACGGCCAGTCTCTCCTTGGAGGCAGTGTTCGCCTTGGGTTGGGGGGCCTTGGCGACGGTGATCTTTCTCATGCTGGTGATGCGACCGCTCAGCGTCTGGATCTGCACTGGATCTAGCGATCTGGGGTGGCGCGAGAAGATGTTCGTAGCCTGGATGGGTCCACGGGGGATCGTGGCGGCCTCGGTGGCATCCCTGTTTGCTCTGCTGTTGACGGAGCGAGGGATCACAGGGGGAGAGGCCCTCAAAGCTTTGGTGTTCCTGACCATTGGGGTGACGGTGATGGTGCAGGGATTGACGGCGGTTCGGCTGGCCCGGTGGCTGGGTTTGGAACAGGGGGGGTGTACGGTGATCATCGGCGATCATCCCCTGACTCGGCGGTTGGCCAAACTGTTGCGATCTCAACGACAATCGGTGGAGCTGGTGTCCCTCCTGTCCTCCCCCGGCACGGCGCCCCAGGGCCACATCACTCATCTGGATCTGCAGCCTGCACAGCTGGATCCGGAGATGGAGCAGGCGATCGCTGAGGCTATGACCTCGGAATTACACCCGGATGAGGTGTTGAGTGAGTCCGTGATCGTGGAGGCGGATATTGAACATGCCGATACGGTGATTGTGTTGACGTTGAATCCCCAGGTCAATTGGGCGGTGTCGGCGTTGACTGTGAAGTTGTTTGAGTCGGCCCGAGTCTGGACGGCGCTCTGCCCCACCATGTCCACCACGGAGGGGGTACGGGTGTTGCAGACCACCAGCGATCAGATCGAGGAGTGGTCTCGGTTGTTGGCGGAGGGCACAGCGCAGCTGCGTTCCATCACCCTCCCGACTTTGGCGGATCTGGGGTTGAAGAACGAGAATCCTCCTATGGACTATGGGATCTCGGCCTATGCCGGCATGCAGGATCTAACCTTTGATCGGATCCGCAACTTCTTCTCCAATCGCGCGGCCCACAATAGCTGTCTACCCTTGATGTTGCTGCGACCGGAGCCCATGGACTGGTTGAACAAGGTGGATCGGACCCGGGTCTTGTTCCTGCCAGAGCCAGAGATCTGGCACCGAGGCGATCAGGTTTTCTATCTGGAAAGAGTTTCTGCTCACCAGGCTGCAGATGAGGATGCCAAGTCTAAACTACCGATCCTGGCGAACCCAGAGTAGGGTCTATCGATATAAGTAGATCGGCAAAATTGCTTTGGTATGCACTCTATAGTCTGTAAAAACGTTATTGCTGATCCACTTAGGGTCGATTCAGAAAGGTCGGGACGAGAACCTCTGGCTCCCGAGATTCCTCGGTTTATCACAGGTGGATCCTCTGGAGCACTACCTGTGGAGGCTAGCAGATTGATCTACACTACCTGTGATGGTGTCAGGGATCAGAGATGAGCAGGATAGCTGAGTGGATCGGAGCGTGGGGGTTGGCGATCGGGATCTGGGGTGTTGTCGGGATCGGACCTGAGGTTGTGGTCAGGGCTCAGACCTTCGATCTGGGAGCGGTGGAGCTGCAGCAAGGGACAGTCCTATCGGTGACTCCAGCTGGGGCCGCAACCCCTCAACACTTCAATTCCGATAGCGTCGCCCCTCTTAACGTGGTCCTGGATCGGTCGATCTATGACGATCAGGGTCGTCTGCTGTTGCCTGCCGGAAGCAAGATCTATGGCCAGATCCAGCCCGCGCCAGGGGGAGTGGAGTTCATCGGCAAGTCTTTGGTGGTGGAAGGTCGGGCCTATAGCATCGTGGCTCGCTCCGCCATTCTGCCCGATCAGAAGGATCCCAGACAGTATTCTGAGGGGGCGATCTTGGGGGATGCAGCTCTTGGCGCTGTGGCAGGGACAGCCTTTGGGCTGGTGACCGGGGGACTGGGGTTGACCAGTGTGTTCGGAGGTGTGGCCTCTGGAGTGGTGGTGGGCAACGTCACAGCCAATCCCACAGTGGTTTTACGACCGGGACAAACCTTTGATCTGGTTCTGGATGCTCCGATTCGGATCTAGATTCCTGTTCAGCACAAGGGGGTCAGGCTCGACGTAGCCAGCCTTAGCCCAGTTCTGCTGATCATCTCTTGTCGGTTCTTCTACCATTGGATCCGTCTATCGCAACTGCTCTAATTTTAGAGACAAAGCCCTACAAGCCTCACCTTCCTAGAGAGGGAGTCACAGTTCCACGTGCAAGTGGCTAGAT
>CAYSEO010000260.1:0-6464 GCA_964429885.1 uncultured bacterium | reverse complement strand
GTACTCAGTGGGTCCGTTCTCTCCGTCAGCAAGAATGGCAATGAGTGAGCTACTGGTTGATACCGACGTCCTGATTGATGTCTCTAGAGGGAACGCAGAAGCCATCAATCGCCTGAAGGCAGAGTCGGCGGCCTATCTTGTTTGCATTAGTTTGGTTACAGAGATGGAAATGATTGTAGGGTGCCGGAATAAAGCAGAGTTACGAACACTTGATCGATTTCTGAGCAAGTTTAGAGTGATAGCGCTGGATCCAGCTATCTCGAATAGGGCAGCAGAGTTACTGAGGAACTACCGTCTAAGTCATGGATTGCTGATCCCTGATGCTCTAATATCAGCTACAGCCATTGAGTTGGATATCCCATTGCTAAGCAAGAACCAGAAGGATTTTAGGTTCATTCCTGTCCTCAACTTGTTATCTTACCCATGAAGGAACTGTCCATTATGAAACTATTGGATATAGATCCAGACGCCACAACTCATGAGGCTGCAAACCGTAGCAAGCACCACATGTCCTTCCGTTAGCTCCGGCTAAAGGTCGGGTTTCTGAAAAGTAACCTGTTGAACAAATCTCACAAAATTCTTGAGCATCTGCAACCCAGCAGGCCAGGATTTCTCGGGGTGGAACTGGGTGGCCATCAGATGATCTCGACCCATGGCGGCAGTGATCACTTGAGTTCCATGGGTAACAGTGGCACTGATCCAACTGGGATCGGTAGGTTCTCCGTGATAAGAATGCACGAAATAAGCCCAGGGATGTTCACCCAGATCTTGCCAGAGGGGACTTTGGGGTTGGGTTAGCTCCAGCTGAGTCCAGCCCATATGAGGGATACGGATCTGAGGCTCAGGTTGTAATCGTTTGATCCGACCCGGCACGATCCCTAATCCCGGCTCCTCCCCCTCTTCACTACTCTCGAACAGCAGCTGTAGACCAATACAGATGCCCAGAAACGGTTGACGTTGGGCGATAGCGGTCTGGATCGGTTCCACAAATCCCCGCGAGCGCAGCTCCTGCATGGCGGGATCGAAAGCACCATCCCCTGGTAACACCACCCCATCAAACCGGGCTAGATCGGTGCCAGACTCCACCAGCTCCACCTCCGCCCCGGCATACTCCAACCCTTTGCAGGCAGAGTGTAGATTGCCCGCATCATAATCGATCATCGCCAGTCGCACCCTCGTCATGCTTCAGATCCCTTTTTCCCCTTGAGCTGACCCCCAGAGTCTACTTTAATCTGAGGCATCCCGTAGATCTGGAATCCCATGGCTCGCCCCCGTCGCCTCCTGATCGCCGCCAGTGGCACTGGAGGACATGTCTTTCCCGCCCTGGCTATCACCGAACACCTACCGGAGTGGCAGATCGAGTGGTTGGGGGTCCCGGATCGCATGGAGGTGCAGCTGGTGCAGGATCGGTTTCCGCTCCATACCCTGGCCATGTCCGGGATCCAGGGTCCACGACTGCAGGCTTGGGCCACAGCGATCCCTCAATTGGTAACAGCCACCCTACGCACCCGCCAGATCCTCAGCCAGGGTCAGTTCAGCGGGGTATTGGCCATGGGTGGCTATATCTCCGCCCCCGCCATCCTGGCCGCTCGCTCCCTAGGGATCCCGGTGATCCTGCATGAATCCAACGCCATTCCTGGCAAGACCACCCAATGGTTAGGTCGATTCTGTCAACTCGTTGCCTTGGGGACCGCTCGCGCCGCCCGCCCCCTAGGTCAGATCCCTACGCAGGTAGTGGGGACACCGGTTCGCTCTCAGTTCTGGAAAGATCAGGATTCCCCCAGTACACCACACCCCTACAAGCCCCTAGGCATCCCAGGGGACGGAGTCATGATCCTAGTGATCGGTGGCAGTCAGGGAGCCAGGGGACTGAATCGGATGATCCTCCAGTGCGCTCCCGCCTGGTTAGAGCAGGGGGCTTGGGTCGTCCATCTGACGGGCAGTCGAGATGCAGCCGCTGTGGCAGAGCTGGCCCCGGATCACTCTCGGTATCTACGGCAACCCTTTTGGGAGGATATGGCTGGGCTTATGCAACGTGCCACCTTTGCCATCAGTCGTTCTGGAGCTGGCACCTTAGCGGAACTGGCTGCCACCCACACCCCCGCTATCCTGATCCCCTATCCCTATGCCGCCGAGGATCACCAATATCACAACGCCCTTACTCTGCAGGAGATCCAGGCCGCCGAGATCCTGAGGGAGTCGGAGGATAACCTGGAGCGTCTGCGACAGCTAGGTCAGCATTGGATCAGGGATCCGGAGGGGCTCGCTCGAAGACGGGAACGTTTGGCGGAACTTGATCCAGCAGGGGCGGGTGATCGGATGGCGGCACTGATCGAGACCACATTTTCAACTTGAGTATCTGTCCAGGTCAGATCTGCTCACGGGGGTTCCAGCTTGGCGGCACAGCGCTCCCAGCAGGGCCTTGATCTAGGTTGTCGGCTCCAGCATGACAAACAGATATTCCTCCAAAGCCTGTAGGTAGGTCAGCACCTGTTCCGTTGCCTTCTCCCGATCGAGATCGGTGATCTCGATTTGTTTGTCCACAAGAGCGGTGAAGGGTTGGGGTCCCTGCAGCAGTAATGATAGCCAGGAGAGGAGGGAGTGATCAAAGACCAACTGCTTTTTCTTGGCCGCCTCCCAACCCACCCTGAGGGTGTTTACTTTCTTGTTCAGAACCTTAGAAACCTGTTGACGGAAGGGCAATGAATTGACCACAACAGGATTGAGATGAACGATCCCAGTCAGCCAATCATCATCACTCCACGGAAATGACAACGAGGAACCTTGATGTTCGGCCCAAAAATCAATCAAGCGGCGGCGATTGGGGGTCAACAGCTCGAACAGATGAAGTTGATCCACTAAGCTCATCTTCTCCAGCTGTTGCTCCAAAAACTCAGGCATCTCATTAAACAGAATACTCAGGTCCCAGGTGCCAAAATCCACCAGACTGACCATGCCTAGATCCGCCTCCCTCAAGAAGGCAAAGGTCTCGGGGATGTTAAAAGCTTTGTCTCCTGACAGCAGAAAGTTATTAAAAATACCAGTAACATCAGCCTGGTTCGAATAGTTGCGATTCCACATATGGCTTCTGTCACTGAGGGAATTTAAGTTCCCCATAATGTCTCGAACATGGGTAGCGGCCTGGGTGCGGTTCATATCGTACAGACCCAACAGCCCAAAGGTCTCCTGCATCTCCAACATCGAGCGGCGGGTGTAGGTGTTATGGAGGTTGGTTCGAATGATCCCCTCAGGTTTGAGGACGGATCCCATGGCCTTCAATCCCTCAACCGGAGCGTCCAGCAGGTAGATCACATCATTGCAGCTGATCAGATCGAACTCCATATCCAGCTGGTTGAGATCCAGCAAGTTCAGGGTGAAGAACTCAGCATCGGGATAGCCGTGGTAGTGCAACCGCTGCTCCGCCACCCGCACAGACTCATGGGATAGATCCATGCCGACAACCTTAGCCCCTGGATTGGCCAACGCCAGAATATGGGTTTCCCAACCAGAGCCACAGCCGGCGTTCAGGACTACGGCTCCCTCACTAGAGACGATCTGGCGGGTGCGGGCATACTGAGCCGTTGTATAGGAGACCTTGAACAACTCGTTAAAATCGGTGTTCTCAAGGGTTTGGGTCACCGGCACGTTGGGGTAAGGGATCTCGTCGTAGAGATCGATCACGGTCTTGGCGTGGGGTAGCTGAGAAGAGGCCATGGAGACGGGTTTCCTCGGGCGATGGGTCATGCTAAATCATAGAGTAGATCGAGGGAGAGACCATCACAATGACGTCCTGGGTTCAACAACGAGGTCAACGGCAACAGCAACAGACCCTTCTGGGTTGGGGGGTTATAGGGCTTCTATCAGCGGCGATCCTGGGCCTACAGGGGCTGACGATCCAGGAGACACGCTCTGGATTCACCGATGAGTATGTGGTGCGCAAGGAGCAAAACTTCGCTATTGCCTCCGCATTGGAAGGGATCGGATTGAGCAACTTGGCCGCTTCTTGGTTGTGGATGGAGTTCGTCCAGTACTATGGCGATTCCCCCAGGCGACGGCAGCAGGGCTATGGTTTGACCTATGACTATCTCGACAAGATCACTCAGTTGGATGAAGAGTTCTACTGGGCCTATCGATACATATCCTCCGCAGTGGGGTTTAGCGCGGGTCAGCCCCAACGAGCGGAGCAGCTGATCCAGCGAGGGCTTGAGCATCTCGATCCCCAAAAACAACCGGATGGCTATCGTCTATATCTCGATCTGGCCATCAATTATTTTATTTTGATCGGGGATGCGGAGGCGGGTCGGGGGGCGTACTATGCCGCTGCGGAGTGGTACGAACAAGCTGGGTTGGAGGGCAACGCTCCTGAGCTGTGGAGAGCTTTAGGGGATCGGCTAGTGGAGAGCCCCAATAGTAAGCAGGTCCGATTCACTGTATGGAACCAGGTGCTCAACCTCAGCGACGATCCTGTGACTCGGGAAAGAGCCCTGATCGAGTTGGGGGCCTTGGGGGCTCGCTTTCGACGACAGCCCGAGGGCCAGATCGAGGTCATCCCGCCAGATTGGGATGAGACGTCGGCAGAGGTCGGCTCACCTGACTAGGTCTCAGCCTGGGAGGCTAGTGGATCGTTGAGGTGGGAGTTGGGCCAGACAAACTGACCCTTCTCCACCAGAGTGAGCCTGAGTTGGAGCCAGCGAATGAAGTCGATGTCGGTGGAGATCACAGCAGCGGTAGGAGAGGTCACCTGCTGGCGGATCTCAGCCAGTTCCGGCAGCTCCAGAAAGGCCGGCTGTTGAATGTAGTGAAAGTCGATGGCCTTAGCCTGCTCCTGATAGTAGCGCTGTCTCTCCTCAAGCACCTCCTGTAGGGGCTCGGATTCCATGAAGTCCTGACTGGCGACCAGAAAATAATAGGTTTGCTCCTCTGTCATCGAATGGGATCCCCAATATGATGTGGTCTGAAGATGCTCCTCACAAGCACCTCCCTCATCGTATTACTCCCTGTATCGCCTCTTGGATCAAAATGGCTCTAGGGGTGGGCCTACGTCCGGGGTCTGGTCTGGTCTGGTCTGGTCTGGAAGTGTACGCTGAGTACCTCATCGATCAGTAAGCAGATCTGCTCCCTTTCCTGAATTCCTCTGGGGTATCCTAGCCTTCATTCTCACAAGCTGCTATATCTTATGATGAGATTGATATTTCAGTGGCCACTCCTGCGGGGTCGTATCCTCGCATTGGAGACTGAGGTAATCTTGAGCGGGGCTTCCCAGTGGACAACCACCACTCCCTCACCTGAGGACTTGACTTGTAGTTGCAGGGATCATATCGAGTGGGCATAGTAAATGGGCGATGAGGAGTGTGAATCATGGGAGCGCAAGCGAGACAAGATCAAGGTTCCGATCTGCTGCGGGTCGTGATGCGAGCCATCTCAGTGGGCATGAGCACATTCGCCTCGCTGATCGTTGCGGCTCAGGCCCAGGCCGCTGGGCAATTAGCCGATCTATCCCTACGCCCCGAGCAGGGCCGTCTCCAGGTTGAGCTCATCTGGCAAGGGGTTGTTCCTCCCCCCGTGACGACGACGCAGTCCGATCAAGAGCTGATCCTCGAATTTGAACGGGCTCAACTGTCCCAGTCCCTGACCCGTCGCCCCCTAGGTTCCTTCCCCGAGCTGGGCATTCAGGCGGTGGAGCTGGTTCAAGGGCCTGAGGGAGTGCGCCTGGGGATCACCCTGATGCCAGGGACTCCCGCCACCGATCTGAACCTACAGCAGTTCTCTCCCCGTGATCAGTCCCAACGCTTTGAGGTCTGGATCGCAGGTTTATCGGAGGGAGCGATGGCCGATGAGACCACCCGCCAGACGGCCACCACCATCCCCCCGGTGGGCTCTCCCCGTGATGCTTCCGTGACCGATGAGGCAGAGCGACTGGAGGGTCTACTTTCCCAGGTCCGTCAGCAGGCCCTAGCGGAACAAGGGGTGATCCCTCAGGAGCCGTCACCTCCATCCACTTCCTCCCCAGCGACTCAACCCTCTGTCTCAGCTCCCTCAGTAGCTCCAGGACAACCGGCACTCGACGATCCGGCCCCGGCGACTTCGCCTCAACTCTTGGCCTCTGCTTCTGACCCCCTCTCTCTTCCTGCCTCAGAGCCTCCGACACCTGTGGCACCCACCACTGCTGCTCCTGCTTCTGGGTCCCCCTCCATTGAGGATCTCCTCACCCAGGTGCGTCGTAAAGCCTGGGAACGACAGGGCGTCCTGCCCCCCTCAGATTCCTCGGAAGTGCAGCCGCAGGTATCGACTCCAGCTCCTTCCGAAGCGCAGCCGCTAGCAGATGTAGAGCCCCAGCCGGCCCCCCCAGCTCCGGTGGCCCAGTCCCCCACAGTTCCTGAAGCCTCAACGTCACCCGATCCTCTCCCCAGTTCCACCCTGACCCCCTCTACACGGGAGATCGTGCCTGATTCCACCTCCTCCGC
>CAYSEO010000259.1:0-6530 GCA_964429885.1 uncultured bacterium | reverse complement strand
GCCTCGGAACTGATCTTGATCCATGATCGGGGCCAGGATCTTGAAGAAGGTGCGAGGCTCCTCCTCCGCCAACTGGTGTACCTCCGCCTGGACCATCTCGCCGGTCTGGACTCGGGAGGTCAGTTTATGCCAGCTCTCTAGGCTCTCCGTAGCCAGGTTGAGCTCCTCTACTTGGGATTCCATCTCAATGCGGATCTCGGAAGGAGTTTTCTGGAGGATGTAGCGATCTTGATCGTCACAGGCCCAGACATCGAAGGGCAGGTGATCCACCAGGGTGCGCAACAGGGCCTCACTCTCCCGCAGCGCCTGTTCACTACGCCGCCGGTCGGTGACATCCTCCACCAGTCCCGCCACTCGATAGATGCGATCGTGATCATCGGTAATGGGAAAGGCCCGTTCCTGCAGCCACCGTAAGCCCAGATCCGGTCTGAGGATGCGATAGAGGATCTCGGTCTCCTCCCCCTGGGATTGGGCGGCACGGGTGCTGATCACTCGGTCTCGATCCTCGGGGTGGACCCACTCCATCCAGGCCTGGGGGGAGGCTTGGGCACTCTCCGGGCTCTGACCCCAAACCTGCTCACAGGTGGGGCTGACATAGATCAGATCCCCGGAGCGGGGATTCATGATCCAGAACAGTTGATGGGTATTCTCCGCCAGCTGTCGAAACCGCAGCTCACTCTCCTCTAGGGCCTCTAAAGCCTGTTTGCGGGCGCTGATATCCTGGGCAAAGCCTTCCACATAGCGCAGCGTGCCCGCCCCATCCCGTACCCCTCGGGCATTGACCTCCACCCAGATCGAGGTGCCATCCTTGCGGAGGGCTTGAAACTCCACCCCAGCCAGGATCCCGGCGGCCTCCAACTGTTGGATCCGATCCAGACGCTGTTCTGGGCGCACCAGATGGGCCTTGATGTCGGTGACATTGCGCAGCAGATCCTCGGGGGAGTCATAGCCCAGGATCCGGGCCATGGCAGGATTGACGGTCAGGAAGCGGCCCTCTAGGGTGACCTGGAAGATGCCCTCGACGGCGTTCTCGTAGATGCTGCTGTAGTTGGCCTCCGCCTGGTTGCGTTCCAGGGTGAGGGCGATGGAGACGGCGATGGCCTGCAGCAGATCGATCTCATAGGACTCCCAGGGCCAGGCGATCACCGGGCTATCAAAGCCCAGGAATCCCCAGAACTCCCCTTGTACATGCAAAGGCAGGATCAGGGTGGAGAGGCGTTTGGCGTTGCGGTCCCCTTCGGTGACGATGCCGCCCCGGATCTCTCCCCGTTGCAGGGCCTCCACCCAGTCGGAGGAGAATTGGTCATAGGGCAGTTCCCGGATCCGAGAGGGGGAGGTCTCCTCCTCTCCCAGGCTCCACTCCGCCCGTTGCACCATACACAGTCGCCCGTTGCTATCTCGATAGTTCTCAAACACATACAGGCGGATCGCTCCGGAGGCTAGGCCGAGAGGCTCCAGGATCTTGAGATAGAAGGACTCATCCCAGGGTCGAGATTTGGCGGCCAGGAGATGACCTTGGACCTCCACCACGGCGGATAGATACCGGTGTCGTTTCTCGCTCAGATCGGTGGGTTGGACATGGGTATGGAGGTGAGCGGAGATCAGGCCATAGATCTGCTGCTGCCACACCAGGGGGGTGAGGCTGAGATCCACCCAGATGGAGGAGGAGTCCTTACGGGTCCAGGCGGAGGTGCGCTTGATGGGGGCATGGGTGGGAGCCTGGAAGATCTCGCCATAGACATGGGGCCAGTGGTTCTCCAGCTGGGTGAGGTTGAACTGCAGCAGTTCTTCTCGGCTGTAGAGCAGGATCTGACAGGCGGTTTGGTTGGCCTCTAGTACCTGTCCTAGGGGATCGAACACGATCAACATCTCAGCAGAGTGATCCAGGATCTGTTGGAGCCAGAGGGCGGAGCTGAGCTCAGGTTGCTCTGGCTCCTCACAGATCGGATCTGAGGGATCGACTGCGGGTTCAGAGGGGGGCAGCAGGGTCCATTGGAAGCCAGGGCCGGATTCCAGATCGACGGCGGTGATCCAGAGGGAGAGGGGGGGAGTGGTGCGTTTGCCCACCCGCAGGCGTAGGGAGGCAGGCAAGGCGGCGGGAGTTGCCGAATCGAAGGTTTGCAGGAGCGAACGCCAACGCTGACGCTCCTTGGGGGCGATCCAAGCGAGGAGCGACTGGCCCTTGAGGTCGGCAGGGCTTCTATGGAGGAGTTGAGCGGCCTGGCGATTGATCCACAGGATCTCGGTGGTGGAACGGGTCACGATCTGGGGAAAGGGGGTCTCGGCGAGCTGTTGCCAACGGTTCCGCTCCTGTTCCAGCTCATGGTACTGAGATCGGATGGCCTGATTTTGGGTGTCTAGATCCTGGAGTAAGGTTTGCAGATCCTGCAGGTGGGTGGGTGGGGGCAGGGTGGAGGAGGTGTGGAGGGTGTCGGCAATCAGCTCGGCTAGATCCTGCAGGGTGGCCAGATCGTTGGGGGTCTGAGGATGGGGGTAACCATCGGCGATCCAGAGATGACCGAGGGCATGGACAGGGGAGGAAGGGTGGGGTAAGGGGATGGCGGCAATGAACTCCAGCAGCGAGTCGGAGGTGAGGCTGCCATTGAGAGCGGAGCGATTCTCCAGCCAGAGCAACTCTGAGGTGGGGGTGAGGAAGGCAAGTAACGATCGACAGGCGGCCACCCAGTCCGGATCTCCAGCTGTAACCTGGATCTGGGCTGAGGGAGTGGTGACGATCACAACCGCAACCTGTAATGTACGACGGGTCAGCCGCAGCAGTCGCTCTAGCCTGGGAGACGCCCCTGAGATCGGTGAGTTGGGTGCGGTGGAGGGCGGGGTCATGGACTCTTTCTAGACAGGATGGGCTGGCAAACTGAGGGATTTTGATCGGCGCAACGGTATCCAGTTTGTCTGAGTAGGGGCTGTAAAGCTGGGGATTACACGGAGGGAGGTCGCCATCTGGCTCCGATCCTCAGCCTCTAGGTGGAGTGCTGGTTTCAGTCAGGCCCGACTTGAGAAACAGTTTAACCTAACCCGATCTCCCCAATAGGTGACAAGGTTTGCTCCTCAGGCTTAAGACCGATCGACGGATCCCGTCCTGACTGTATTGCAGTGGCCCCATGACCTTAGGACATGACGATCATGTGATCTAAGGCTCAGTCTGGATGCTGATATCTCAACTGGAGTGGCCATGGCAATAGTTCTGGATCAAAGCCGGTGGTTGAATCCAGAGCTTGACCGATCTGTGGTGGGCTGCACCGCTGTTGAGGAGCTTGGGGTAGGGTGGACAGGAACCCGCTCAATGTAGGGCTTACCCTTGCTCTCACCCTAGGAGTGCTACCCCATGTTCACCTGGCTCGAAGCCCTCTCCAGCTTGCCCAACTTTCTACCTCTGGTGATCTTTGCAGGGGTGATCATCCTGTTGCCAACGCTATTCGCCCTCCTGTTACGGATCCGGCTCCATGACTATCTGGCGGCTTTGGTGAAACAGGTGGATGCTCTGCCTGGATCCATCACCTCAAGCCGACGGGGCTCCCCCCCTGGGATCGTCAAGCGCCTAGAGCATCGGTTTCAGGCGGCCAGTATCAAGCTGGATCAGGTCAATACCCCGGCGTTGATCGATGGGATCTATAGTGAGGAGCGTTTCTCCTGGCTGGGGCTACGGCTGCAATGCGAGAAAGTAGAGTATTTCACCCGCACCCTGCCCAATTTGTTGCTCAACTTTGGCTTGCTGGGCACATTCCTGGGCATCAGTATCAACCTGATCAGTCTGAATCAGAATTTGACAGAGACTCAACAGGTAAACACCTCGGAGGCCACGGATGTGATCCAGTTGCTGCAGGGGCCGTTGGAGGGGATGAGCATTGCCTTCCTCACCAGTCTGGTGGCGGTGTTCTGTAGCTCCTCGCTGGTGTTGATCAACATTTTTTGGAATACAGGTCTGCTGCGCAACAAACTGATCAGCTCCCTGGAGGACTACTTCGACAACACCCTGCACCCCCAGATCGACAACCGGGAGCGCCTAGACAAATCGATCGCTCAGATGGTCACCCTGCAGCGGGATACCCTCAGCTCCATCGAATCCGCCGTCCAGGATCGGGTCGAGAAGTACCTCAGTCAGGTGGCTCAGACCATCGCTGAGGCCAACCTGCGCTCCACGGAGATCGCGGACCAGATCTATCAACGCTACCTCAGTTCAGCCGAGGTGCTCTCCACCACTGCCCAGCGGTTTGAGTCCTCCCTGGACCAGATGGCCACCACCCTGGATCGATATGAACAGATCACGGCTTCCTTGAATCGGGTGGATCTGCCTCAGCGACTTTCGGCGGCGGCCTCCGATCTGGCTCGGCTCCAAGGGCAATTTGGGGATGCGGTGGCTCAGTTACTGCAAGCGGTATCGGTGATCGAGGCCCATTCCGGGGATCTACGCAGTTCCTCCCAGGCCCTCTCGGGGATGGCGGAGCGGATGACACCGGTGCATCAGGATCTGGTGCAGTTAGTGGAGCAGGGTCAGACGACTCAAGGGACCTTAGGGGAATTGGTGCCTCAGATCACGCAGCAGGTAGGTGGCTTTCAAGAGCAGATGCAAGGGGTGGAGACGGCGGTGCATCAACTGCAGAGCTTAGAGGATCAGATCGAGACTCGGTCGGCTTACCTACAGGATATTCAAGGGGAGTTGACTCGGTTGATCGAGGTGATGACCATGACGGCGACGGAGCGGGATGATGCCATTGCTCAAGCTCAAGCTCGTCTGGATAAGCGGCTGGAGACTCTGGTGCATCGGTTGGACAAGGGTGGCCAGGATCTGCGGGTGTTACGGGATGAGTTCACGCGCCTGGTGTTGTTGCTCTCTCAGATGCAGGAGGCGGAGGCGGATCCGAATCGAACTCAGGCCTCCCTGGGCTACATGCTAGGGTGGTTCCGGCCCAAACGGGGTCAACGATCACGATAAACTGAACTTATTCCATAGCGGATCTACTTTTGAAGATCCTGTCAGTTAAGATCTACACGACATGCCTAACGGATCCTGGAGGTCACCATGAGTCGCTCTCGGTTTTCAGATAGCTCAGAGGAGATGAACGTCTGGCCTGCGTTCACGGATCTGATGTCCAATGCTTTCATGATCCTCAGTTTGTTGTTGTTATTGGCGTTCGTCCGTCTGATCTTGATCCGGACCAGCGCGGAGGAGGAGGCCCTCGGGTGGGAGCAACGCTACAATCTGCTATTGAATGAGCAGGAGAGACTCTTGGCGGAACAGGATCAGCTTCTGGTTCAGCAACAGGAGCTTCAGGAAAATGTCGAGGATCTGGAGACGGAGAGTGATCAGCTATTGGGTCGGTTCTCAGCCTTGTTAGGGATCAACCGATCCTTACAGGAGGATTTCGAGGATCTGAATCAACAGGTCAGCAGCCTACAGACGGAGAATCAGGAGCTAGCGGTGACGGTGGATCGGCTTTCGATCACCCCTTCCATTGAGATCGAGGAGTCCCAAGGGTTCACCTTTGAATCCGGCAGTGCGGTGGTAACGCCGGAGTTGTCGAATTACTTACAGGGAGAGGTGGCAGAACAGATCGCGGCCTTAGCCAGTCAGTATCCGGGCTATATTATTCAAGTGATCGGTCACACGGACAGCCGCACGGTGAGTCGGGGGAGCAACCTCGATCAAAACCTTTTACAGGTGGCTGGATCCCCCGATCAATCCATTGAGCAACTCAGTCCTGGATCCAATGCAGATCTGGGGTTAATGCGGGCCTTATCGGTGGTGAAGCAGTTGGAACAAGATCCCCGTTTACAATCATTGAATCTCACCTTTCGGGCTTATTCAGCGGCCCAGTTATATCCTCCTTCTGATGATCCAGTTGCCGCAGATCCTCGCAGTGATGGCCGGCGGCGGATCGAGATCCGGTTGTCTCCTCCGGCGGAACGATCGATTTAAGCCCCTATGATCTGATAGTCCTACATCAGATATGATCGAATACTGGATCCAACATCCATTTCAGATTGAGGGGTTTAAGCCTCTGACTCGAGACGAGATCTATTCTAACCTGCGGATCTCTCGCAGTAGGGCTGGATCAGACATAGATGGCTTCTTGATCGATGCGGTGCTTTAGGAAAGGGTTGAGGGTGTCACGATAGCGAACGATGTCTACGGGGATCTGTAAGATCTCTTCGAGATGATCTTTGAGATGCACCATGCGGAATAGATCCGGATCCATTTCGACGACGATATCCAGATCACTTAGATCCGTGGCTTCATCTCGTGCGACAGAGCCAAAGATCCCCAAGCGGGTGACGCCAAAGCGGGTGGCAAGTAGGGATCGTTGTTGTCTGAGGGTCGTGAGGGCGGTGTCTCGTTTCATAATGGATCCTCAAGGATCAGATCTTTACTTTATCAAGGCAATGGATAGACTGATCTGCCTCTTATTCCCCTCTCGGGAGGGGTTAGGGGTGGGTCTCCCCCCGATCCCCGATCAAGTCCTCCAGAGCCTGAGTGAGACGATCGATCACCCCCTGCGGATCATTGAGCTGCT
>CAYSEO010000258.1:6316-6530 GCA_964429885.1 uncultured bacterium | reverse complement strand
CATGATCGGGATAGTGCCTGCACACACAACAGCACCAAATTTCAATAGATTCCGGCGAGAAAACAGATCTAAAAATCATCTCAATTTCTCCATATCTATTGTTATCCAGGAGCCTATCACAGTTCTAAATCCCTGACAAGAAAGGTGTAGAGGTGTAGAGGAGCTCTACGAGGCTTGATCCTAGTAAAGAATTAGCATTACCCAAAATAGAGAC
>CAYSEO010000258.1:0-6306 GCA_964429885.1 uncultured bacterium | reverse complement strand
CACCCTTTGTCCAGGATCACTTTCCAGTCAGAGGAGTAGACATGCAAATTGCAGCCTGGGCTAGGGTGTAGAGGAGCTCTACGAGGCTTGATCCTTGCAGAGACTTAGGATTTCCCAAACGAGAGACGCTCAGCCAGTCGTGCCAAAGGCAGACTCTGTAAATACACTAAACCAGGTCCAGTCAGACGCGTCAGAAATAACCCTTCTCCCCCAAACACAGCTGTTTTAAGACCCCCGACAAACTGAATATCATAATCCACTGAGGTTGAGAATCCGACTAACGATCCCGTATCCACCCGCAGGCTCTCTCCAGTGCCCAACCGTCTCTCGATCACCGTGCCACCCGCATGGATAAAGGCCAACCCATCTCCCTGCAGTTTCTGTAGAATGAATCCCTCTCCGCCAAAGAATCCTGCCCCCAGTTTTCGAGTGAAAGCGATGTCGATATCGATCCCATTGGCAGAACAGAGATAGGAACTGGATTGACAGAAGAAGGTTCCCCCCAGTTGCTTCAGATCTAATGTCACCACCTGGCCTGGATAGGGAGCTGCAAATGCTACCTTCGCTCGCCCCTGGCCTCGGTTAAAAAACGTAGTGATGAAGAATCCCGATCCCCCCAACATCCGTTTGAATCCCTTCCAGGCTCCACCGGCGGTTGTCGTTTGAATGTCGATCCCTGGATCCATATAGGTCATGGCCCCAGCCTCAGCCCGTACCCCTTCCTCAGGATCCAACTGGATCTCCACCAACTGCATCGCATCCCCGATGATCTTGTAATCAATTACATCTGCTGACATCGGTTCCTCCAGGGAGAGAGAAAAATGATCTAACGCACGCATTTTCCCATGACACCTCCTCAGATTCAAGTTGAACCGATCACCCCATCGAGGATTCTAGTCTACAGTAGATCCTGAGGGTTGGGAGGGCACTATGTGGATCATCGGCAGCATCTTGATCATCATTGGGATCGTGCTCTACTTCGTCCATCGTCGTCATACAGGGCGGCTGGGCCATATGAAGCAGTTGCGGACCTCGACCGTTCAGGCTTTGCAAGAGACCGCCCAGGCGGTGGCTCAACAGATCGGGGCAGGCAGTTGGGGAGAGTATGTGGAGGTGAAGGGGAAAGTACAGTGCGATCGCCCCCTAACCTCAGAGCTCTCCCAAACCCCCTGTGTTTACTATCACATGCAGGTGATCCGGGAGTATGAGGAAACGGAGACCGATAGCGACGGAGATCGTCGGACCCGCAAGCGTTCCGATACCGTCTCCAATCACCAACAGTCGATCCCGTTTTGGATTGAGGATCAGACCGGTCGCATCGAGATCGAGCCCGAGGGAGCAGATATCGATACGGTGCAGGTGATGAATGAGTTTCGACCTGAGGAAAGTCGGGGCGCTCAGATCTCCTTCGGTGCTGTCACCTTCAACCTTGGCAACATTCAGATCGGCTCCCAAGGTCGTACCCTGGGCTATCGATTTGTGGAGAAGGTCCTGCCTTTAGAGCGGCGGGTCTATGTTTTGGCCAGAGCCTCAGATCACTCTGGCAGATTGGCCCTGGTCAAGCCCACAGAACCCGGACAGGTGTTTCTGATCTCCCTCAAGTCAGAGGAACAGCTAACGGCCTCCAGCCAGAAGACAGCCGATCTGGCCTTTTACGGGATGTGCGGCAGCCTTGGGGTGGGCTTAGTATTGGTGCTGGCCGATCTGATCCCCTAGGCAGGTTAGGATCAGCGCGAATCATCGCATCCCAGAGGTTGATCCCCATGGCCCTCAACAAAGCTCTGATCCGTAAAGTGCATCGGGTGCTGGCTCCCATTGTCCTGGCTCCCTTTTTGGTGACTTTGCTCACCGGATCCCTTTATCAGATCGCTCTGCTCACGGATAATGTCGCCGATTACTATTGGTTGATCCAGGCCCATCGGGGCAATTTTCAGATCATTAATCTGGAGGTGGTTTATCCCTTCTTGAATGCTCTGGGTCTGTTGGTGATGATCGGCACTGGGTTCAGTATGTGGCTGCAGATGCTGCGCCCCAGACGCCGGCAGGTCCAAGCGGAGGAATAACGCTGGGACACACATGAGATCCAGAACATTCCCTATCCCCCGGCCTGAGTCATGAACTTAGCCCAGGCTTGAGCCGCCAAGGCACTACTGCCACCTGTGGGGGTGGAATCATCGTTGCCCAACCAGATCCCGGTTACCCAGGTCGGATTGGGTAGATAGCCCACAAACAACAGATCCTTGTTGGCTGTCGTCGTTCCCGTCTTGCCCGCCTCTCCCCGTCCGATCCGTGCATTACGCCCTGTGCCCGATTGCACCACACCCTGCAATAACTGGGTCATGGTATTGGCTACATCTCTCGGGATCGCCTGATACTGTCTGACAGGAGAATCTTGCTCTGGATAGATCTCTCGACAAGTGGTCCAGGTATTGGGATCGGCACAATCGGAGCTATCCCGGATGCGGCGGATCGTGTGGGGACGGGAGTATAACCCCTGATTGGCCAATACCCCATAGGCTCCAGTGAGCTCCACCAAGGTGACCTCGTTGGTGCCCAGGACTACAGCTGGGTAGGGCTGGAGCGGGGACTGGATCCCCATGCGCTTTGCCATCTGGACCATCTGAGATAAGCCGATCTGTTGAGCGATCCGGAGGGCGATCACATTCTCGGACAGGATCAGTCCTTGGGCCAAGCTGAGGAACCCGGCTGAGCTGCGACAGCCATTGAAGTTCTGCCCTCCCCAAGACAAAGCATCACAGGCATAGGTTTGATGAATCGAGAGTCCTTGTTCCAAGGCCGCCGCAAAGGTGAAGATCTTGAAGGTAGAGCCGGGTTGACGCCGGGCCTGCACTGCTCGGTTGAACTGATTGGTACGATAATCTGTCCCCCCCACCAAAGCCAGGATCTCCCCGGTGCGACTGTCCAGGGTCACCAAGGCCCCCTGCTCAAAACCATATTGGGATCCCACCTGCTCCACGGTGGAGCTGATGGTTTGCTCCGCTGCCTGTTGCAGTGAGGCACTCAGGGTGGTCTCTACGATAAAGTTCCCCTCTGAGGCCAGTTCCTGACCCAGCAGCTCGGTCATCTCCTCGATCACGGTGTTGAAGAAATAAGGAGCCACTGTCCCTTGGGCTGCCTCCAGGTTAGGGTTCAGATCCAAACGACTCCGACGGGCGCGCTCGATCTCCTCGGCGGGCATCTGATTGAGCTGATCTAACCGGGCCAAGACCCGATTCCGTCCGCGAATCGCGGCATCCAGGTTGTCCACGGGGTTGAAGGCATTAGGAGCTGGCAGGATCGCGGCCAGGGTGGCGGATTCCGACAGATCCAGATCTCGGGTGGGGATGCCAAAGTAATACTGGGAGGCGGATTCAAATCCATACAAACCATTGCCTAGATAGACATTATTCAAATACAGCACCAGGATCTGTTCCTTGCTGTAGTGAGCCTCCAGCTTTAAGGCTGCTAGGGCCTCTCGCCACTTCCGATCCAGGGAGTTCTCTGTGCCTGTATAGTCCCGTAGGACTGTCCGAGCTAACTGTTGAGTGATGGAGCTCCCCCCCTGCTGTACCTCACCCGCCCGCAGGTTGACCACAACGGCACGAGCGATCCCGATTACATCCACCCCCCAATGGGAGTAGAACCGATGATCCTCCGCCGCCACCACCACCTGAGGCAGGATCTCGCCAAAACTCTCCAGTTGATCCAAGGATTGATAAGTGTCTCCAGGCACCCGCTTCAATTGGGTCTGCTGATCTCCAGCCACCACGATCAACGGTCCCCGCGTACCGCTAGGCAAGGGATCCACTGGGATCTTGCTCCACTCCTGCGCCAACCAGGTACATCCCACCAAACAGAGGCTGCTCACGCCGATCCACACTCCCCGTGCCCAGTACATCAGCTTGGGGGGCGGATCGATCACCTGTAGCCGGACGCTTTGGGGATCCCGAGGGGGACCGAGCCGGAAAGCGGTGCCATGGCGGAGGTTGATCTGATCGACCCGCCGCTGACCTTGGTAGATGCCGTTGGTGGAGTCCTGATCGGAGAGCTGATAACGGGCGGGAGACCACCCTAGCCACGGCCACAGACCTCGCCCCCAAACCGATTTACGACGGATACGGGCATGGACGGAGCTGACGGAATGGGCCGGGATCTGGATCTGACAGAGGGACTTGCGCCCCAAATAAATATCCTTCTCCCCCTCCATTGACAATGGGATCAGCTGAGGGTCCTCCCCAGGACAGATCACCCTGAGCTGGGCAGCCTGGGGCTCAGATCCGCTCTGGGCCGGGTTGAGATGTACCGTACCGGAGGGAGGGGCTGGTTTGGGTTGGAAGAGCTGCGTCACTCTCTCCAATAAGGTCCTCGGTGCAGCCATGGATCGCTCCTGGATGAGGGCTGAGTTCGATCGGGCTCAGGATCGGCTCTCTTTGTTTAAGATGGCTCACTCCCACCTCAGGATCCACTGTTCAGCGGATGAAGCTCCCTCCTGCGCAGTCCGATCAGAGCTAAATAGATCGGCACAATTGCTTTGACATGCACATGCACTATAGGGTCTATATAAACGCTTCTGCTGATCTACTTAAGCCTCATCGTAGATCTCCAGGGGTGTCAAGGAACTGCTGCGGCTAGCCAATCAGGATCCGAGATCCTATCAGGGGAGGATCGAGAACGGCTCCCATTACACTGGGCTTAGAGGGTTTACGGTCTTGGAGCGACAGGCCAAAGGGCTCTCGGTAACGTTCTGTGGGGTGACCTTTGCATCTTCCTTCCTTTATCTGGCTTTGGCGGATCGCGGCCTGGTCTATGGGTTTGGCGGTTACCTGCTATCTCCTGTTGGCGCTCTTGGGGATCTGGATGACGGCTCAACGGTGGCAGGGGGCTCGATTCCGACCCCGGATCTCGCGTTCGCTCCTCCGGCGGCTACATATTGGTCTCGGTATCGCTCTGGTGGCCCTGATCCTGGTTTTGCTGGCCATCGGCATCGTGGGCACCTTAGGACATTTCGGCAGTTTGGGTCATTCCTGGCATTTGCCCGCTGGATTGATCGTGGTGGGCTTGACGTTGGCCTCAGCCGCTAGTGCTTGGCAGTTCTCTCGCTCTGCTCGGGTTTGGGCGAGGGAGATCCATGTGGTGCTCAACCTGGCTCTGGGGGGAGCTTTGGTGGCAGTGGGGATCAGTGGCTGGTCTGTGGTCCAGAAGTATCTGCCGTATTAAGCAAAGTTTCGATTCTAAACCTCAGCTCGAACTGGGGATCTTCTCAGGCAAGGATCTGTTAAGACTCGATGGAAAACGTTATGATGTCATCTAGAGTGTCTCATCTCAAACAATTATTGTGAGTTCTACCTTAACCTCCCACCCACACCCATCTCTCTCCTCGTCAGTGACGCCCCGTCCGATCCTGTCCCTGAAGGCTTCACCGCAGCTGACCTGGGTAGATCGACTCAGCCGTTTATTACCTCTACTCCTGATCGGTTTGCCCCTCAGCATGACTTTACTGTTGATCATGGCGTTTACACCTGCGGGCACTTTCTCCACCTCCTTCAGTGAATCCCAAGCTTCCTTCAGGGTTTCACCCGATCAGGTGACCGGAAAGGTCGATGTTCAACCCTAGACTTTTTTCGATACTGGGATCAGTCCGTTATTGATATCCCCGTTATCCGATTATGCGCAGACAAAACCGATCCCAACGGCCTCAACGCGATATGCAAATGGAGTGGGCCAATAGCTCCGGTCTACCGCTTCTACTCGTGGCTGTCACTGTAGTTCTGACCGCGATCATTATGCCCGATGATGTGCCTCTCGAATACTCTGAGGTGGAGGCATCTGCTCAAACATCCGCTAACCATGTTTCCCTGCTGCATTAGCCAGATCTGACTTCTCAACTTCTTCACTCCATCTGATCTGACCACAGCATATCTCGGGATCATTTGGAATCGAACTTTGGACATGGATCTGGGTGACTTGACCAGGTACGAACCCATCCCAACCCCTCTTAGGAGGGGCTTTTTAGTATAGGAACTCTGGCGCATCGATTCAGGATTTCAGGATCCCCCAGTCCTCTTGCCAAGGGAAAGATCTGCAGCCTCACGACTCGGGTGAGCTATGGCCCTCAGGAAAGGGGGATAAAAAGGTTATGAGAACCAGAGATTCCATCTGGTGCCCTAGACAAGAGTCTGTGATCCTTAACAGCCCCCCGATCAGATCTGACCATCGACCCCTTCCACCCAGTACAGTAGGAGTCGCTTAACACCACCATCACGACCGCAGTTAACACTTTATATAGTGTACCTACTCTCTCTAAAC
>CAYSEO010000257.1:0-6578 GCA_964429885.1 uncultured bacterium | reverse complement strand
CCCCCCCCCCCCCCCCCCCCCCCCCCCCCCCCCCCCCCCCCCCCCCCCCCCTACCAGGAGTGATGGAGGCTCATCGTTCCACAGCCTTACGGATCTCGCCCTCTCCCGAGTGCTCGGAGGCGGGGACTCACTCCTGAGTTCTACGGAGGAAGGAGGGAAAGTTCATGTGTTGTGATCCGGGTTCTTTGTTAAGAAGGCTGGAGATCCGGAGCGAGGTTCGATAAGATTACCTTAACCTATGGTGATCTGGGTCACTGGGTTTATGGATCGAGGTCACTGTGCTTCGTTTCATGCTTAGGGATGATGCATGGGGGTCAGGGAGAGGGATTATGTCTATTGAGGCGATGGTGAATCGGGTTCTGGAGTCAGGCCAGATCACTCAGGAGCAGGAGGAGCGGATCAATCTGATGCTCCGTCAGCAGACCTATACGGATGCGGACCTCTATGCCCTGGATACGCTATGTGTTGCCTTATTTACGGGTAAGGTCCAGTCGGTCACCCAATCCCATCCGACCAGTCACGCGGCTTAGCCGGAGGTGAGATCGGGTACGGGCTCTGCTAGGGTGGGAGCTGTCTGGATAGTGATTCAGGGTGATCCCTGAGCGGTGATGATGAGCGATCCTTTCTCGGCATCTTCAGAGTTCTCCCAACCCGATGTGGATCAGGGACAGGCGGCGTTAGATCGGATGCGGCGCAAGCAGGGCTCCTGGGTGGATTGGGGGCGAGATTGCCGGCAGGTGCAACGATTGGGCTATACGCCGCAGGCGATCTTTGAAGCCACTGGATTTGAGCCCACCCAACAGAATCAGATCGTGGTGGGGGTGCAGGTGTACGAAGGGCTGCAACAGGCGCAGACCACACCGGCAGTGTTGACGCATTTCCAAACCCGAGGCAGCGATGTCCTGTATGAATTCCGAGTATTGCCCCAGGAGGAACGGGTGGCGGCGGCGGAGTTAGCTCTAGCCCAAGGATTGGGGGTGGAGGAGGCTCGCGAGGTGGCTCGGGCTCTCAAGTTGATCGCGCAGCTGCGATCCTTACCGGAGGGGTTCTCTGCTCATCCGGGGGATGCGGTGGCCTATCAGGCTTGGCGACTGGCCCGCCAGACCAGTGATCTGCAGGAGCGCTCTCGTCTGATCGCCCGTGCCCTCAGGTTTGCGCACACGGAGGGGGCACGTCGTCAGGTGGAGGGTCTGCTGACTGACTTCAGCTCCCAGCCCCTATCCAGTCCTCGGCTGCCGATCTATCGTCTGGAGGGGGACGATCCCTTGCCCAGGGTCCTACCGGTGATCGGAGAGATGCCCCTAACTCAGGGGGATCTGCAGTCCGTCCCCCTGCTCAGTCCTGAGGGATCTTTTGGCCTGGTGCGGTTTACTGGAGAAGGCACCTGGGTGGCGCTACCAGGTTGGCCCGCGATCCTAGGAGCGATGGATCCATTGGTGTTGATCTGGGATGCTCAGCAGTTGGCTTGGGCGCGGGGGGAGTCGGCCCAGACGGAGGAGTCGGAGACGATCCTGTTGGTGGTGGATCGAGCGGATCGAGACTGGCAGCCGGACGGGTACTATCTAATCGCCTCGCCACCGGAGGAGACCTTAGAGGTGACCTGGTTTGAGGAGGCACCGGGGATTGCTCTGTTGGGGCGAGTGTTGATGGCGGTGCGTCCCCCTCGGGTTTTTGATGAGGTGATGACTGAGGAATTGTGGATGACGGATGAGTAGGAGGATGTTATGGGGCGGATCAGAATCTGGATCGGGGTGGTGATCGGCATGGTGGCGGCTTTGCTGATCGGAGCATGGCCCTGGCTCGGCATGGCGCAACCTTCTCCGGATCCGAGTGAGCCGACACCGAGCCCCCGTATGGAGGATTTCCAGGAGTTTCAGGTGGTTCAGTTCGCCAAGGTGGTGGCTCTGGTGTTTCTGTCTCAACAGGAGAATCCTGAGGCGGATGTGGAGTTATTTCGACAGCAAACGATCCGAGCCTGTGGTCTATCACCAGATCTATATGAGCAGATGAACTATGTGTTTACAGGGGATCCGGATTTCCTCTATGTGGTGACCCGTCAGATTAGTCAGATCCCGGAGGGAGAGCTGCAGTGTTGATCTCGGGCAGACTTCTAGCACCAGGGCACGACCACGACCTCCTGATGGGTGACGAAGTCGGATCTACTGCAGGGCTTAAGATCAGATGATGAGCTGATTCCCCTCTCGAACCGCTATCACCAGTTGAGCCCATGAGTTCCACCTCCGAGCCCCAATCCAACGCCTCCTTTCCCCCAACCCGCACCTCAGAGCATGTCCTGATCCTGCCGGATCGCCAGATCCCCTATACCGCGATCGCGGGCTGGCAGACCCTCTATGAGAAGGATAAGCCTGTGGCTGAGATGTTCCATGCCGCTTATCTGGCCAAGGATGTGGCTCCCGCAAGCCGACCGATCACCTTCGTCTTCAATGGGGGCCCTGGCGCCGCCTCCGCCTTTCTACACATGGGAGCCTTGGGACCGAGACGGGTCGTGTTTGGGGAAAATGGCAGTCTACCGAAACCCCCAGTTTGTCTGGTGGACAATCACGAGAGTTGGTTGAGCTTCTCCGATCTGGTGTTTATCGATCCTATCGGCACCGGCTTCAGTCGGACTCTGCCTCCAGATCAGAAACAGGACTCAAACGATCAACAAGCATCTACCCAATCTGAGACCTCCGACAAGATAGGATCCGATCCATCCCATCAACAGGAGTCGGATAGAGAGAAGATCTTTTGGGAGATGGATCGAGATCTGAAATCTTTAGGGGAGTTCATGCAGCGGTTTTTATCTCTGCATCATCGTTGGCGATCCCCCACATTCATCGCTGGGGAGAGTTATGGGGGATTTCGGGTCGCCAAGCTCTCCCGCAGCCTACAAGAGGATTTTGGCATCGGTCTATCGGGTGCGATCTTGATCTCTCCAGCTTTGGAGTTTAGCTGGTTGGAGGGGAGTGACTATACTCTCAGCTATTGGGCCAGTCTGATCCCCTCCTTTGCTGTAACCGCAGCCCATCATCAACGGGCTCAAGGGGGAGCGGCGGGAGACCGACAAGCTCATCAGGCGGCGGCGGAACGATTTACCCGACGGATCTACCTCTCTTTCTTGGCTTGGGGAGATGGTCTGCCTCAGTCGGAGCAAGAGGAGACGATACAACAGTTATCGGATCTGATCGGGTTGCCCCCATCCCTGATCAAACGCCATGGAGGACGGATCGATCGGCAGATCTTTAGTCGGCAGCTCTTGCGGGAGGAACGCAAGGTGGTGGGTCTCTACGATGCCTCTGTCACGGCTATCGATCCCTTTCCCGACCGAGCACAGTTTGAGGGTAGCGATCCGACTCTAGCGGGGTTTGGACGGTTGTTCACGGGGGCGATCAACAGCCATCTGCGGGAGTCTCTGGGGATCGAGACACCGTTGATCTATGATCTGCTCAATTTTGATGTATTCAAGGCCTGGCGGTTTAATCTGAAGCAGGAATTTAAACAGGGGTATGTGGGAGCCATGGACGATCTGCGGGTGGGTATGACCTTGAACCCTTTTATGCAGGTGTCCATTGCCCATGGTCTGTTCGATCTGGTCACCACCTATTTCGCCACAGATCATTTAGTAGGGTTGATGAAACTGGAGCCGGAGAGCCGAGTCAATCTCACCCTCAACAACTATCTGGGGGGTCACATGTTCTATACCTGGGATAGTTCCCGTAAACAGTGGTTTGATCAGATGATGCGCTTCTATCAGCGGGCCATTGGCTAGAATCCTCAGAATGGCGTGGCGATGGGATCGGGTCGTCGGCACCTAGGTGGGTAGCTCTGACAGTTCCATCCAGCGTTCTGTGGCTTGATCGATATCCACATCCAGCTGGGCCAATTGCTCGGAGAGGTGTTGCAGTTCCTGATAGTCGGTGGGTGGATCGCCGTAGAGCCGTTTCTCCAACTCCGCCTTCTGAGATTCCATCTCCGGGATCTGATCCTCCAAACGCTCAAACTCTCGCTTCTCCTTGAAGGACATCTTGCGAGGCTTGTTCATCTCCGTGTTAGATCTCCCCTTGGAGGTATCTGCTTTGGGAGTTACCTTTACCTCCGACCGGGTGGGTGTAGATGGGGAAGCCTCCCGTTCCGCTGCCAGCTCCTCAGCACGCTTAAAATCCAGGTAGGTGGAATAGTTACCCGGATATTGGCTAAGAGAGCCATCCTCCCCAAACACAAACAGGGTCTTGACGGTTCGATCCAGAAAATATCGATCGTGAGAGACGACGATCACGCAGCCATTGAACTCCTCCAGATACTCCTCCAGCACTGAGAGGGTCTGTACATCCAGATCATTGGTGGGCTCATCCAGGATCAAGACATTCGGGGCACCCATCAGCACCCGCAATAGAAAGAGTCTCCGTTTCTCACCACCAGAGAGCTTATGGATCGGAATATATTGATGATCGGATGGGAACAGAAACCGCTCCAACATCTGGGAGGCACTGATCTGGGAGCCATCGGCGGTCTTGACAAACTCCCCTTCTTCTTTGAGATACTCGATCACCCGTTGGTTCTGATCCATGGCCGCCATCAAGGCCTCGGAGTGCTGATCGAAATAGCCGATGTGGATCGTTGCTCCGATCTCGACGGTGCCTGTATCTGGTGCTAATCTGCCAGTGATCAGGTTCATTAAAGTGGACTTCCCAACACCATTGGGACCGATGATCCCGACTCGATCCTCGGGGCTGAACTCATAGCTGAAGTCCTTGATCAACAGCCGACCATCGTAGGCTTTATGGATCCCATGGGCCTCGATCACCTTCTTGCCGATGCGACGACCCACCGTGGAGATCTCCACCTTGCCCAAGGCTTGTTTGAACTCTTGAGTCTCCATCTCCTCGATCCGATCAATACGAGCCCTCTGTTTTGTACTGCGGGCTTTGGGGCCTTGTTTCAACCACTCATATTCCCGCCGTAGTACGCCACGATGTTTCCGTTGACGACTGACCTCGATCTCCTCAGCTTCCGCTTTCTTCTCCAGGAAATAACTGTAATTACCTCCGTAGGTGTACAGATCTCCTCTGTCGATCTCGATAATCTGATTGGTAACCTGATCGAGAAAGTAACGATCGTGGGTGATCAGCAACAACGCCCCTCGAAAGTTAGCCAGATATCCCTGCATCCACTCCACCGATAGAGCATCCAGGTGGTTGGTGGGCTCGTCCATTAACAGGACATCGGGTTCTGAGAGCAAGGCTGAGGCCAGAGCAACTCGTTTGCGATAGCCCCCCGAGAGATCCCCCACCCGTGTCTCAAAGCTTTGGATCCCCAGCTTACTGAGAATGATCTTGGCCTGTGTCTCCAGATCCCAGGCTTGGGTGGCCTCCATGCGCTCATTGACGCGGGCTAAGCGGGCCATCCACCGATCCAGCTCCTCCCCCTCCGCCTGACCGATGCGATGGGACAGATCCTCATACTCCCGCACCAGCTGCATCTGCTCGCCACTGTCAGCAAACACCTGTTCTAGAACCGTGCTGTCAGGTTCGATCTGGGGCTGTTGAGGCAGGTAGACCACATGGGAGCCAGGGTTGATCCAGAGCTCCCCTCCATCGATGGGCTCCAGACCCGCGATCATCTTGAGCAGGGTGGACTTGCCGGATCCATTGGTGCCGATCAGGCCCACCTTATCGTGGCTGCCCAGACTGAAGGTGGCCTCCTTGAGGATCGTCTTAATGCCAAAGTCTTTGCGAACCGATTGCAGGGTGAAGATGCTCATAGCAAGGACCGATCTGCCGTAGCGATCCTTAGCATAGACTAAGCCTAGGACGATGACCGCTGGAAGCCGATCTAGGGTGTCAACTGATCTGGAATACCCTCACACCCTCCAGGCACTGTGGAGCGAGTTCTGGATCCCCCCCAAGCACAGATGTACCAGCGTTGGGCGCGGGGCAGATTTTGGACTCCTGTAAAGTCTGCGTCCTCGATCAAGGCCCCAGTACAGTAACCCGTGTGCAGATCCGGTTTCTGCTGAGGTTGGATGGGGGTGGCGGTATCCGGAGATCCATCACAGAATTTGGTCTGATAAAGATCGGCTCCTGTGAACCGAACCCCTCGTAAATCCGCTCGACAGAGATAGGCGTAGCTCAGATCCGCCCGACTCAGGTTGGCCCGTTCCAGACTGACATCACTCAGATCAATGCCATGGAGATCGGTGCCATGGAGATCAGCTTTCTCCAGGATGGAGCGGAGATTAACTACACGGATGCCGTTAACCCGATCTTTTTGATAGCCCCCTTTGCCATCCAAGATCGGGCGACCCAGATGATCATCCCGTCGCAAGGGGGTCAGTAGATTCGCCGTGGAGAGAAAGCGGAGGATCTTGGCTTTGCCCATGGGATCTAATCCCGTCAGGATCGCTGAGGTACGGCCTTCTGCGATGGCCCGTTCCAAGGGCCAGTCATCTAACATGCCGTCCGGATCGATCACCAGCTCCGAAATGCCTTGAAAATAGGTGTCGATGGTCTGTTGTTGTGTGATCGTGTTCTGTTGAATGGTGAGCTGTTTGGAGATCACATACTGTCTCCAGGCAATGT
>CAYSEO010000256.1:0-6583 GCA_964429885.1 uncultured bacterium | reverse complement strand
ATTATAGAGCTTTAGCATTAAAGAAAGGAGAAGATTACTATTGGATCTGGATAGGTACTCATGATGAGTATGAAAGGCTCCTCGAGGATTAGACCACCATATATGTAGAAGCGTAGGCATGCCTAACAGAAACTGCACCGGAACGGCAGAACGACATGCTATGCTTGTTTCGATAGGTATCTTGCCGTCCAGTGAGTGCAGCCGTTAGGCCCTGATAACTCCCCATTACGTTCATCTCTATGAAATATTTGCTGCAGAACCAAAAGACAGCACATTGCAGCTTGCGCCGAGTTCACAAATCAGCTCTAAGGCTCTCCATGATGATTTGCCGTAGCATGGCGACTGTTCATGGGGCTCATCTCGATCACCTGTCCTTCGATCAGTTGGACCCGCTTACCCTGAAACACACCTGTTGCAGCGATCTGATAGTATTCCTCCCGTGTCCAGAGGTATAGCTGAGGTTCTTGGGTTTGTTGCAGAGGGTTGACGATTGTCATAGTCCTCACTCTCCTTCACTGCGCTCCACATGGCCCTTCAGAACGTGGCGGAAGCCAGATCCCAAGCCACCGATCACCCGATAGAGAGACCCTGAGGATCCTGACTCAACCCTCGCGTCCTGATCCCAGTACCTTGCTCAAGATCCTTGATCAGCTTGGCTTCCGGCCACCCCCAAGCAGCCGACTTCCTGAGGAGGAACAGAACAGCCCCGATCCCAGACTGTTTATCATGGGGGAGTCTCGATCAGTGTGTCACCCATGTCAGATCGGCCTCGCTTCGCCATCACCACCCCCCTCTACTACGTCAACGCCGCCCCTCACGTCGGTAGCGCCTACACGACGATGATCGCGGATACGATCGCTCGCTTCCATCGGCTGCGGGGGGAACAGGTGATGATGATCACAGGTACCGACGAACATGGTCAGAAGATCCAACGCACCGCCCAGGAACGGGGCATCGATCCTCAACATCACTGTGATCAGGTCGCTGCCCAGTTCGATCAGCTCTGGTCCCTGCTCCAGATCCATTACGATCGGTTCAGCCGTACCACCGCCCCCCGTCACCTCAACATCGTCAAGGAGTTTTTCCAACGGGTTTGGGAACAAGGCGATATCTATCTGGCCCAGCAACAGGGCTATTACTGCGTCTACTGTGAGGAGTTCAAGGAGGAACGGGAGCTGGTCGGGGATCACTACTGCCCGATCCATACCAACAAGCAGGTGGAGTGGCGCGATGAGCAGAACTACTTCTTTCGACTCTCCCACTACCAGGCCAAACTGGAGGCGCTTTACCAGGATCAACCCGACTTCATCCAACCCACCATCCGCCGCAATGAGGTGCTCAACTTCGTCACAGAGGGTCTGCGGGACTTCTCCATCTCTCGGGTCAACATGGATTGGGGCTTCCCAGTGCCTGTCGATCCCAATCACACCATCTATGTCTGGTTTGATGCCCTGCTGGGCTATGTGACGGCCCTGCTGGATCCTGAGGATGAACCCACCCTAGAAAATGCCCTCAAACACTGGTGGCCTATCAACCTGCACCTGATCGGTAAGGATATCCTGCGCTTCCATGCGGTTTACTGGCCTGCCATGCAGATGTCAGCCGGGATCCCGGTCTCGAAACAGGTGTTCGGCCATGGCTTTCTCACCAAGGATGGCCAAAAGATGGGTAAGAGCCTGGGCAATACCCTGGATCCCTATGAACTGGTGGAACAGTACGGTGCTGATGCGGTGCGCTATTACTTCATCAAAGAGATCGAGCTGGGCCGGGATGGAGACTTCAGTGAATCCCGCTTCAAAGATGTGATCAATGCCGATCTGGCCAACGATCTGGGCAACCTGCTCAACCGCACCTTGAATATGTTGAAGAAGTACCGAGAGTACTCGATCCCTGTTGTTGAGATCCCTGCCGATCATCCCCTACGGGTCCAGGCGGAAGCCCTACCTGCAGTCGTCTCCAGTGCCTACGATCGTCTCGCCCTTAACCAAGCCTGTCAGCAGATCCTGAGTCTAGTGCAGGCCAGCAACAAGTTCATCGATGCCCAAGCCCCCTGGACCCTCTACAAACAAGGAGAACAGGCCAAGGTGGAGAGGATCCTCTACAGCGTTCTGGAGTCGATCCGGATCGCTGCCCTATTGCTCTCCCCTGTGGTGCCCGATCTGAGCCTCAAGATCTTGGCCCAGCTAGGATTTGATTACAAGGGGAGCGATGAACTCAGCTGGGATCTAACCCCTTGGGGCTATCTCTCTCCTCAACATACTCCTCAGCCCCCACAGCCGGTTTTCCAGCGATTGGCCTAGGTAGGTTCTCCCGAAGTCCATACACTATAGATGATAGATGGGTTTACCCTGAGCCCTCCTCATCGTTCCGCGAACCGATCCATATTCTCCCGCAGCTTCAGCTGGATCATGGAGCGCAGCAATACCAACAGTCCCAATCCTGAGAACACCAAACTCATGATCGCCAGTGGCACCTGATTACTGAGCAAAAAGAGAGCGCCAGCCGTCAAGGTAAATCCCGTCCAACAGGTATAGATCAGGCTCTTGAGGGCCATATTGATCCGCCGCAAGATCCGCTCACTCTCCTGAGATCGGACCCGGATCTGTAACTGTCCCTGTTCTAACTTCTCCTCTAAGATCCCTACGCGTTGTTCTACGGGGTTGGACCTCTGGAGCTTGTCCTGTACAAAGGATCGGGTTTGTTTGACGATCCCCCCCAGGATCTGACCCTTGCCGTTATGGGTGATCAAATAGTTCTTGACGAAAGGTTGGGCCGCAGCGACTAAGTTGTACTCCGGATCCAGATCGCGGGCAATGCCATCCAAGGTGGTCAAAGCTTTGATCACAAAGGTCATCTGAGCGGGCATCCGGAAGGGCTGTTGCTCAAACATCTCATACAGCTCACTGCGCATCTCCCCAAATGCCTGTACATCCAAAGGTTTCTCCGTGAACTTATCCAGGACATAGGTGGCCATGCGCCGGATCGGGGTCATATCGGAGGTGCGCTCCAGTAAACCCAGATCAATTAAAGTATCGATCAGGACCTTGCTATCCTTGCGCAGTACCGCGAAAAAGGTATCCACCATCTTCTCTTTGGCGATGGATCGGACCTCTGCCATCATGCCGAAGTCGTAGAAGATCAGATGTCCCTCCTGAGTCACCGCCATATTGCCGGGGTGAGGATCCGCCTGGAAGAAACCATCGTGCAACAGCTGTTTGAGATAACAATAGATCCCTAAACGACTGATCACTTTGGCATCGATCCCACAATCTTCTAGAGTCTGCCGATCGTTGACCTTGATCCCCGGCAGATACTCCATGGTCAGGATCTTCGTCGTGGTATAGCGCCAGTGGATCTGAGGTATGAGAATGCGAGGATCATCCTGAAAGTTCTCACGGAATCGATCGGCGTTCTTGCCCTCCTGAATATAGTTGATCTCCTGATAGAGAATAGTGACGAACTCGTTATAGATCGCCTCCAGATCGAACTGTCGCATCTCCGCGAACCAGGTTTGACAGAAGCGCACCAGCTGATGCAGCACCTTCAGATCGAGATTAAACAGGGTCTCCAACCCCGGTCGCTGCACCTTGACCACCACCTCCTCCTGAGTATGGAGCGTGGCCTTGTGGACCTGACCCAAACTGGCTGCCGCGATCGGCATCGGATCGAAGTCCCGAAACAGACTGCGCACCGAGCTGCCCAACTCCGACTCGATCAACTGGACTGCTTCACGGGCATCGAACCCCGGCACCTTATCCTGTAACTGCTTGAGGGTTTCCACATAGGGACGGGGCAACAGATCCCCACGAGTGGATAGGGCCTGACCGATCTTGATGAACGTTGGACCCAGATCCAAAATCTTCTGAGTGATCCACTCCGCCTGACGTCGTTGTAGGTACTCCTTACGATCGGGATTGATCCGCATCAACCCCCGATCCCGCCACAGCATCAGAAAGAAACGAGCCGCAGCGCTGAAGATATCGATCCGCCGCAGGGTGAGGGAATAACGATGACGCTGCCATCGAAAGGAGGTGGAGGGGGCCAACATAGGGTCCTGAGAGGAAGGATCAGAAGAGGCAGGCAGCAACAGCATAGATCCTTCACCCTCACCTGCCTATCCGGTTAGCTCATCGATGCGTAGGATCCTGTCACCTGATCGGATCTCTCCAGCTGGGGGGTGTCGAGATGAGGCTGCACCAACTCCCTAAGAGCTGTAATAAACAGGGGATCGGTGTTGAGGGTCGTTACCCGTCGGAAACTGTGGATCCCGGCTCCCTCAGCGATCTCTCGGTACTCCATATCGATCTCCTGCAGGGTCTCGATGTGATCGGAGATAAAGCTAATGGGCACCACGAGCAGATCCTTGACCCCCTGTTCCGCCAGAGCCAGGATCTGATCCTCAGTGTAGGGACCCAGCCATTCCACCGGTCCCACTCGGCTTTGATAGGAGAGACTGTGGGGTGTGGGCCGATCCACCTCCCTCCAGATCAGCTTGACGCAGGCTTCCATCTCTTGCTGATAGGGATCGCCATACTTGGAGACATAGCTCTTTGGAATGCCATGGGCACTGAACAGGACATGGGCCTGCTCAGGGGTTTGGGACTGATCCAGCTGCTGGGTGATGGTTTTGGCCATAGCCTGCACATAGGTGGGCTGATCGTACCAGGTGTTGAGCATCACCCGATGGATGGTGGCCAGGGCCGGATCCTGCTGCCAGAGCTGATCTAAAAGCTTAAAGCTGGATCCCGTCGTGGTGATGGAGTACTGGGGATAGAGGGGCAGAACCACCAGCTGGGTGATGCCGTCGGCTTTGATCTGTTCCACCACCGTCTCGATCAGGGGAGTCCAGTAGCGCATCCCCACATAGACCGGCACATCAAACCCGGATTCGATCAGGCTGGCCTGCAGCGCTTGGGCCTGTTCGTTGGTGATCCGCAGCAGTGGGGAGCCTCCCCCGATGGACTGATAGTTCCGCTTCGACTTCCCCGCCCTTAGGGTGGAGATCAGCCAGGCGAACCCCTTTTGGAGAGAGGGATTGGACATCCGCATCAGCTCTGGATCGGCGAATAGGTTGTAGAGAAAAGGCTGGACGTCCGCTAGCGTCTCTGGCCCGCCCAAATTCAGTAGCAATACCGCGCTCTTAGCCATGCCCTTCACTCAGATCTCAATCACATCTCTCTCTATACTAAGAGGTCGTTAACATCTTTCACACTTGTTCTCAGATTCTCGGCTGAGGGATCTCGGATCTGGCCTGTCCCTCAGCCATAGCAAAACTCCTCATCCTAGGGACGAGGAGCGACTTAGCTGGATCCCAATGGGGTCTCAGGGGATTTACAAAACTTAATCCAATCAGGCTGGGGAGGATCGATTCAGCTTGACCCACCCCTAACCCGGCCCAGGAGGGACATAAGCAGATCAGATCTTTTGTCCTCGATAGGCTGGATCCAGGCTGGGAGGGGAGGAATAGCGATCGGCATCCGCCAGACCCAGGTTAAGCAACCAGATCTGTAGGCGGCGCTGGTAGGGAGGGATGTAGGGTTGCGGGAGATCTGGAGTCTCGGTAGCCGCATCCGGGATGTTGCGCTCCACCCTCAGACCTCGATAGCGAAACTGGACTGGGCGAGCTGCACCCGTAGGGGCTTGCGGATCCATCGGACGACCCCGATACTGTAGCGGACCCGGATCATGCTGTTCCAGAAAGTGCTCACACCAGGCCAGCAGACCCTCGATCCGGCCCCAAATCCCCTGGGCATCCAGTGGGTGATCGGTGGGCAGGATACGATCGTTGAGGAAGGCGATCAGGGAAAAGATCGTCCCCTGCAGCAGTTGGCTGAGGTGACGACGGGGGGAGACAGGCTCAGTTGGGTTCATAGACCAGATCACTAGACATCAAGATAGGGTGGATTATATCAAGCTCATCCAGACTAGGTGTTCACAGGGCACGGATCCTGAGCGACCTGGGCTGGATCGGCAAGGATCACGGGTCTAGGCGTTGAGCCCCTTTGCTGAGTGGACTAAAATAGCCAAAGTTCCACCTGCATTCTCCAACAAGGATCGACAGCTATGACCTTTCGCGGCACAATCGAGCCTCTGGATCGGTTTCTGGGTGCTCTGCCCTACCTCCTCCCCCTCTCCTTCGTGTTCGGCTATGGGGAACCTGTCTTCCGGCTGTTTCCCTTTCTGTTGACTCTGTTTGGACCCATCCTGCCGATCATGGGGGTGCTAGCCCGAGGTGGATTCATCCTCTTCATCGTGCTGATCTTTTTGGTGGTGCGGAATAACCGGGTGCCTCACTTTATCCGCTTTAACACCATTCAAGCCATCTTGATGCAGATCGCGGCCTTCTTGGTGGGGCTGGTGATCCAGTTGTTTGCCATGGTGGGCGTCAGTATTCCCTTCTTTACCCAAACCATCTTCACCACCCTGTTCCTGGCAGTTTTATCGATCACGGTATTCGCCTGGGTGCAAAGCGCTCGGGGTCACTATCCGGACGAGCTTCCGGCCCTGTCTGATGCTGCCTACGCCCAGGTGAGGTTCTAAACCGGAGATCTTAGCTCCTAACCATCTAGCCACTTGCACGTGG
>CAYSEO010000255.1:0-6669 GCA_964429885.1 uncultured bacterium | reverse complement strand
ACACTCAGATCGGTGGGTTAGCTCTCCCTGACGGCTTACATGGATTCTTTAGACTGCTCCCGTACTCTCTAGATAGAGAAGTAACGCTTTACCTTTCTGAGTAGCTATGAGACACGCTGCGATCGAACTATATGAACCGATCAATATCCTTAAACAGGTTGGTGAAGATATTTGGCTCGTTGATGGGCCAATTGTAAAGATGTCAATGTACGGGATAAAGATTCCTTTTCCGACACGCATGACCATTGTACGGTTAAGCAGCCGCGAACTATGGTGCCATTCACCAACAGAATTGACTCAAGAACTCAAAGCTCAAGTTGACTCTCTTGGCTCGGTACGCCACCTCATTTCACCCAACAAAATTCACTATACTCACATTGGTACTTGGGCTAGAGCTTATCCAGAGGCCATATCATGGGCGTCCCCAGGCGTCCGCGATCGTGCAGCACAGCAGAAAATCGAAGTTAGCTTTAATGTCGACTTAGGAGATAAACCGCCGCTTCAGTGGGCTGCAGATTTAGACCAATTAGTCTTCCAGGGCAGTCGATTTATGGATGAGGTTGTCTTTTTTCACCGAAAAAGTTCTACTCTTATTCTTACGGATCTTATTGAAAACTTTGAGCGAGATAAAGTTAGTCAGTGGTTGGGTTGGCTAGCCAAGTTAGTTGGTATTGCCGATCCTGATGGACAAACCCCATTGGATTTGCGACTGACATTTTGGGGACAAAAGGAGCAGTCCCGTAATTGCTTAAAGCGAATGCTTCAGTGGAACCCTGAAAAAGTGATCCTAGCTCACGGTCGTTGGTATGAGAATAACGGTACTGCTGAGTTGCGCCGTGCTTTTCGCTGGCTTGAATAACTTTCGGGAGTTGGCAAGTTAACGCTTCAGTGGAATGGTATGGGCGTATGTGACATCAAGCTCCTTCACAGGGTCTTCATTTTATTGAGTTACATGTAGGCCTAACCGAGTTTTCTATGCCTCGGATCCTAAGCCAGATCATGACAAATTTCTGTGGATCAATTCGTGTCTAGTTCCAGTCAGTCCTCCTCCTCAATCTCTAATGTCAGCCAGTCAGCCTATCTGATGATCCTACCAGCGGCTTTGGTATTGCTCCTGCTGGGTATGGGTCTGTTCCGACCTGATCTCTTGGCTGGGATCACAGAGATGATGAACCAGTATGTGTTTAACTCCTTCAAGGATCTCTACATCTGGTTTGCCTTTATCATCCTGTTACTGTTTCCCGCCATCGCCATCTCCCCCTTGGGATCATTACGGTTGGGGGGACTGGAGTCGAGACCCGATCATTCCTGGTTCTCCTGGATCGCTATGTTGTTCACCTGTGGTATGGGGATCGGGTTCATGCGGGGGGGGGCGGCAGAACCTCTCTATCACTATATGAATCCTCCGGTCACGGGTCTGGGATCCAGCTCCCAACGGGAGGCCAGTGCCTTTGCCTATAGCTTTTTACATTGGGGCTTGGAACCCTGGGCGATCTACGGCATGACCGCGATCGTCGTGGGGTTTGTGGGGTTCAATCTGAAGCGAGGTTTCCGTCTGGGATCGGTGATGGAGGATGGAGACACCCGTGTATCCTCAGCTCAGAAATGGCTCCGGTTTCTTGTGGCTGGCATCCTAGACAACATTATGATCATCGCGATCATCTTCGGTGTGGCCTCTACCCTGGCGCAGGGAGTTCTCAATGTGGAAGGAGGGCTCGGTACCCTATTGGGATGGGCGGAAAATATCCCCACGGAGCTAGTCATTATCTCGGTCATCACGGCCATCTACCTGATCTCGGCAGCCCGAGGTTTAGATCGGGGTCTGAAGGTGTTGAGTAATGTCAGTGTGGTGTTGAGTTTTCTGTTGGTGGGAGCGTTGATCTTTCTCGGCCCCAGTGAGCGGATCCTCTATGCCCTCACCCATGATGTACCTCGCTATCTTGCCGAGTTGCTTCCCCTTAGCTTAGGTCAAGGCAACTTCCAGGATCCCGGCTGGCTCAATCAATGGACGATCAAGTACTGGAGCTGGTGGATCGGTTGGGCTCCGTTTGTGGGCCTGTTTATCGCCATCATCTCCCGTGGTCGCACCATTCGAGAGATCCTGATCGCGGTCTTGGTGATCCCGGCTCTGTATAGCTTCCTCTGGTTCAGTGTCTTGGGGGAGAGCGCGATCGCTTTGCAATCGGAGACCGCGGTGATCGGGGACTCCTTTAATTGGGATCAGGTGACGGGTCTACTCTTTGAGATGCTCACCTACTACTTCTCCACCCCTCTCCTGGCCTGGTTGGGCATTATCTTGATCGGCATCTTTGTCTGTAACTCAGCGGATTCCGCCAGCTTCATCATGGCCTGCTTTACCCAGCAAGATGTCAGGTCTGGAGGCAAAACCTGGTTACAGCTGATCTGGGGCTCCTTGTTTGCCGTTCTCACAACCGTACTGCTGATCATTGGCAACACCGCAGACTTTGACGCCCTATTTGTGCTGCAACAGATCACCCAGATCACGGCCCTCCCCTTCACCTTCTCCTTGATCGGCGTCTTCACTGTCGTTCTTTGGCAAATGATCCGTTACTGGTGGATGACCCGTCCCCAACGTATGAAGGAGAAGCAAGGTTAAGGGTATCTTAGAATCACCCAAGTTCTCAGGAGTTAATCGATGGATATCCTCAAGCTGATCGCCTGGTATCGTCTACAGATCACGATCTCGATTCTGTTTCCGTTCCTGCTGATCTGGGGGATCTTTCTTTCATAGCCAACCCACCGGCTCGTGAGAGCCTCACCCAAGTTGCTAACCTTCAGGCTCAACTGAGGGAGACAAGAGCAGTGATACTGCTGCCGATCCAGCTGATCGACAACAGAGCTCCCACAAACGTGAGGGGAATCAGCCAGATGATCCGATACCAGGGCAGTTCCAGCGCCACAGCCGCTGCCCAGATCTGCCAGACTCCAAACCACCCTAGGGCCAAGAGCCCGAACAAGCCCCCCCAGGATCCCCCCAGAGTTTGAGCTGGGGCAAGCAACAGCCAGGGTAGACCCGCAAACCCCGTTAGGGTCAGGAGAACCGGGAAGCGTGGATTGAGATTGAAGCAATAGCTGAGCAGAAACAGGATCGAGCTCAGGATCACCCAGCCCAGGATGCCTGAGATGACTGACAGGCCCACCACAGGCAGATCTGATGGGGAAAACCCGACCCGGCGCCCGGTATCCACCAGGTTGAGCCAGGCCACGATCAAGAGGGCTTGCCAAAGGGGGGGCTGTTCGCGAAAGGAGCGGAAGGTGCGAGCTGGTAGGAACCAGGCCCCATAGATGTTATCGAAGAGGGATGCCAGCATGGGTGAGCGTCCTGTCAGATCCAGATCTGTAGTCATAACCTCAACCTTAGCTCGAACGCCAGGGTTTTTGGGCTGCTTGTCCCCCATCCAACTCTTCTTGTAGACCCATCAAGTATCTCCAGTGGGCCAGTCCAAAGGCCATTAGGGGTATGGCACCGATTCGCGCAAAATAGGCTACATCCCCTGGAGTCTCTGCCCTGTAAGGGTCTCAGAGCTCAGAAACACGCTATTTCCCTAGGCAGACCTGCTCTCCAACAGGGTCAGGGGCTCGTTTCGCAGACTTTGTGAGACAATGTTAAGTGATTAAACCTATCAGATTATTTGGCAATGGCTCCGAGATGCGCGATTTCGTGCACGTTGATGATGCTGCCCGAGCATTGCTTACTTTAGCTGATCAAGCTAAGATAGGTGGATCGATATTCAATGTCTGCTCTGCCAAAGGAACTACCATTCACGATTTAGCTACAATGATCGTCACCTTGGCTAATTGTAACCCTGAACGCATTCTATTCTCTGGCGATCGTCGAGTCGGTGATCCAATCTACTGGATTGGCTGCAATAAAAACTGCTTGACACTGGTTACTTACTCAAGAGATCGCTTCCAGAAGGCCTATTGGAAACTCTCAGATGGTTCCAGTCTTATATTGTTGATAGGGACAGGCTTACTCGAGATTCATGACACTGAAAGAAGGACAAAGCGTCATAGGAGCCTAAGAGATAAGAGATAAGTTCCACAAAACTGGCCATATCCCTTCTCAAAGCTGCTAATCTCCCAAGCCTAATTCCCGACATGTAATCCTGTGACAATGCCCATCCTGAGCTCAGATCTAAGGCTAAGCCCAGCGAAACTAGACTCAGTCACCCGACAACTGATCAAGATCCAGATAAAACACCTCCTCGGATCCTTCCTGTAGGTGAATTAAGCCCACGACCCCTGCCGGAACCCCTGAGTGTTGATAGAGCTCGGGAATGGGTTGGATCTGTTCCGCCAAGATCTCAAAGACTTGGGGCAGATGGGGCACAGGAATGCCCGCTGATCTCCCTCCAGCCAAAGTGCAGACCATCAAGTAGCGACGTTCTCGATCATCTGAGCTACTGGGAAATAAGTGGGCAGGATCCACCAGAGTTAAGGTCTCTTGCTGGGCTCGTACCAAACCGCGACCGTTGCCCAGATCGCCATGGGGAGAGAACTCATCTAGAATACGTTGCACCTTCTCGATCGGTAGGGCGTACCATTCTGTCCCCAACTGGAAGGTGATGATCTTGCGTTTGATCTGGCGTTTGATGGAGCGTTGGGCTTTAGCTGTGGAGAGCATAGAAAGATCCTCCTGACAAAGATGGATGCGCGGTTGGGTGAGTAGACTGTGTTGCCTTCTGGAGCAGGTAGGTCAGGATCCGCAATAACTCATCCTCCCGGTAGGGTTTGGTGAGATAGTGATTGGCTCCCAATTCCTCAGCCAGAGATCGGTGTTTGGCTCCACTGCGAGAGGTGAGGACTGTGATGGGGATCCGCTGCCATTCTGGATGCTGTTTTAAGGACTGAATCAAGCCAAATCCGTCGAGGCGGGGCATCTCCAGATCCGTGATGATCAGATCGCAACGGAGACCTCGCTGCAGTTGATCGAGCGCATCTTGACCATCTTTAGCCTCCTGCACCCGGTAATAGGCTCGTTGTAGACTACGAGAGAGCAGCTGTCGGACACTGTAGGCATCATCTACAATCAAAACCTGAGCTGGATCCCGCTCTGGCCGAGCAGAGATGATCGGCGTGATGGCAGGAGTGGATCGAGGTTGGGCCTGATGTTGTGTGGCTGCCTTGGCTTTAGTCGTAAGGTAGCCACACACATCATCAGTATCCAAGATCAAGATCACCTCGCCGGCCCCTAAGATCGTACTGCCAGAGATCCCAAAAGGTTTGCCCAGGGGGCGGGGCAGAGGCTTCACCACGATCTCCTGTTGTCCCAACAAATGATCCACCTGAATCGCCATGATCCCCTCACTACCAGATAGGATCAACACTGAGATCTCTGCCATCTCTGGATCAGGTTCTGTCGCTACTGAGGTATTTAGATGAAGTAGATCTCCTAGAGAGACCAAGGGAATGAAATCCTCACGCCAGTGCAACATCTGGTGCGAGCCCACTCTCTGGATCTGCTGCGGTGCCACCTGTAGGATCTCATCCACGGCATCCAGAGGAATAGCCAATCGCTGTTGGTCGATCTCACAGATCAGAGCTGGGATGATGGAGAGCATCAGAGGCAGTTTCAGGATGAATGTTGTGCCTCGGCCCAATTGAGACTCTACTTTGACACTGCCATTGACTTGCCGCAGGTTATCCTGCACCACATCCAATCCCACTCCTCGTCCTGATAGATCTGTGATCTGATTGGCGGTACTGAATCCGGGTTGAAACAGATAATCGTAAAGCTCTGCTTGGGAGAGTGCTGCGGTTTGTTCCGGAGAGAGTAAGCCCCGTTCCACCAGCTGCTGACGGATCCGCTGGGGATCGATTCCACGACCATCATCCGTGATCGTGATCACAGTTTGTCCCCCTTGATGGCGAGCTTCAATCTCGATCTGACCCGATACAGGCTTACCTGTCGCTGTGCGATCCGCTGCTGGTTCGATGCCATGATCGAATGCATTCCGAATCAGATGGAGCAAGGGATCTCGCAAAGCTTCTAGCAAGCTCTCATCGATCTTGGTCTCTCGGCCCAACAGGATCAAATTGACATCTTTGTCGTGCTGACGACTCAGATCTCGTAGGGCTCGGGGCAGGTGATCCACCACACGGCTAAAGGGCACAACCCGCAGCTGCATCACTCGATTACGGAGCTGTTGGGTGATCCGTTGGAGTTGATCGATGCTGCCGTTGAGCTGCAAGGCCACAGTATCCACTCGGGTGGCGGACTCATTGATCCCCTGACTGGTGTCGATGATGGTCTGGGCGGTGGAGTGGAACTCGCTGTAGTGATCCCACTCTAGGGCGTCAAATCCCCCATGGGATGGTTGAGTTTGCGGCAGGCTGAGGCGATCGTATTCCTGACGGAGGGAACCACCTGTCTTTTGCAGCTGACGGATCTGCTGCCGCATCGATTGAGTCTCTGACCGCAGATCTCCGGCCTGGAGCTCCAGGTTAGTTCGGTTGATCACCAGTTCTCCCACCAGATTGATCAGATCGTTGAGCTGCTGTAGATCCACCCGGATCGTCGGTCTCTGGCGGGGTGGGGCGGGCTTGATAGCCGAGGGAGGAGTCACCCGGATCTGAGGTGAGATCTCAACTGGGGCAGAGGGGGGATCAAGAGCGGGGTAGAGGGATGGGGGTGGGGCTGTGGAT
>CAYSEO010000254.1:0-6724 GCA_964429885.1 uncultured bacterium | reverse complement strand
GATCAAGGATTCCCGATTCATCCAGGCCATCATCAGCACCGCCCCATCCAGATGATCCTGAATCAGAGTTGGGATCAACCCCTGTTCGGTGTAGACCAGATCCTCCACCCACTGCCGTTGAGCGGGATCAAGAGGATGATTCGGGGAGGGCTGGACCATAGGAGGCGGCGATCCAATGACTTCAGACCAGACTATAACAAGTCATCCCAGACCTAAACCGCCAAATCGCGGAATTGACCTAAGGATGCCTCAGATCCCTACCCCCATGGTCTGGAACTCCAGCTCTCGCAGGGACAGCAGCAGGGGCTCGGGTCGCAGATCATCCTCTGGGACGCTCACCAACCACCGCTCCCGACTTTCCCGAGCTGTGACTACCCCGACCGCTCCCTTCACATAGGGAGGATAGAGGACCTGCACAGAGGTGCCTGGCTGGATGGATCTGGGGCCTGTGGGATCTGCAGATGGGTTGATCATGATCCTGTCTGATCGCAACAGCTAATGCAGCAACACCCCAGTTCCAGGTTGTCCCTAATGGACACTATTCCTGGGGCTTACCAAGGTTTAGCCGTCAGTATAGACGCTAGACAGCGGATCAGCTGTGGCGAAGATCACGAAAGGGTGTGATCGAGAACGGGGTCTTAAGAAGCAGTAAGCTTCTCCACGGGTTTACGGGTAATGTCCAGGGACTTGTTTAGAACCCGATCATCCACCAACACCCCGGTGGGGGCGGTCTTCAGGGAGGTCAACAGGGTGCGCAGGATCTCGCCATCCACCACATCCACGGGAGCGGCTGGAGGGGAGGCAGAAGCGCTTACCCCAGGCACCATCGGATCGAGGGCTGCTGGGGCTGTTGAGGGTGTGATCGCGGCTGCAGAGGCAGTAGAGTCAGAGACCAGATCCAGCTCCACAACGGCGGTGGCCACCTCATTGCCATACACCCCATCAGGTCCTGAGGGCAGCAGATCGCTGCGTCCTTGACCTCGGGCGATGCGACTAAGGCCGATCTGTAGGGCCATCACCGCAGGCCCCCGATCCTGACGCTGTAACACCTGAGTGCCATTAAGGACGCCCTGCAGATACTCGCGGGTGACGGACTGTTGGGCCGGGGGCACCAGGCTGACGAGAGGCTCCAGATTCCACGGATCCGCTGCCGTTTCCGGATCTGCCTCAGGTGCCTCGGAGCGAGCCCAGAGTTCTGGTAGATCGTAGAGCAGGATGGCATGGGGGACGGGCCGACTGGGTTGACCGACGGCAGCATGACCTGTGGCCAGGATCTGGTCCTTGTACACCAATGAGGTACTGAAACCAGAATCCAGTAGGACCGCCTCCTTGATGCCGCTCTGGGGCAAGATCTGGGCCAAGATCGTGGCGTCGATATGGGTGTCGGTGGTGCCGATCACGAATTGATCCTCATTGTCAATACCGAAGTAGGCGCGGGGGCGATACTCGGCGGCACTGGAGAGGCGGAAGGACTCGATCTGGGTGCGGTTCAAGGGTTGACTGTTCTTAACTAGCCAGGCCCCACCCACAAACAGATCTGTAACCCCAGGCATCAGTTTCTCCACGCCCTCTTGGGTATTCATGGTGTCGGGATCAAAGGGGATAAAGCTGACCTGATCGGGGCCAAATAACACCAGGGGCCGACCTCGAATCGCCCGGATATCCTCCTCCCGACCGGGGATGAAGATCTGGGAGTTAGCGGCCATCACGGGTCCCACCATGACGTTGCTAGCGGAGTTGATCCAGGGGATGGAGAAGAAGCTGCCGTTGATCCCGGCGGGGGCCTCGTAGCGTTGCATCAGGGTGTTGACCCCATAGCGTTGATCGGCGTGGACGGTGGCGGGTCGCCCACCCCGGATCGTGGTCATGCTGACTCGATCGATCTGTTCGGTCTTGACCTCCAAAGGGGAAGCTACCCGCAGATCGTAGGTAGGTAGGGAGAGATCCGTGAGGGTCTGAGCGCCCACTAAAGCCTCTGTCAGCTTGAACTGATTGAAGCGCCGCACCTCCAGTAGGTTGGAGGATTGGCCTGTGAAGCCTGGATCCATGGTGAAGGACAGCTGAAAGCCCGCATCCTCCACCACCTGCATGACTCGCTCATCTCGGTAGCCAGTGGGATAGGCGAAATAGGGGACCTCATGACCCAGTTCTGACTCGATCCTGCGTGTGGTTTCGTTTACCTCCCGCACCATTTTCTCTTGATCCAGGGTCCGTTGATCGCTGGGGTGATTGACGGTGTGCGCTCCAAAGCTGACCAGACCCTCCCGATCCATCTGCCGCATCTGATCCCAGGTAAAGTGATCCTTGCTGGTGGGTACACCCACAAAGCCGGTCTGGACGAAGTAAGCGGCGGGATAGTTGTACTCTTGCAGGAGAGGATAGGCATTCTCGAACTGACCCAGGTAAGCATCGTCAAAGGTCAGCAGGATCGCCTTCTCTGGCAGGGGCTCTCCATCTCGCAGGTGAGCATAGAGGGCCTCCATGGAGATAGGGGTGACACCAGCCTCTCGGATCGCCTCAAAATGGGCTCGCAGCTCCGCTGCTGTGGTATCGAACCAAACTTGTTTCCGGGTGCCCACCACATCGTGGTACATGATCGAGGGCACATAGGAGAGGCTGGCCAGGGGATGTAGTTCTAAAGGACCCCGTTCCTGAGAGGGGTCAGCAGTTGTGGCCTGCGCCGTTTGTAGTCCCAGGGCTTTGGCTTGACTGCGACTGGTATCGATCCCTCCCAGGCTGGGGGGCTGGGCCCCGTCAAACCAGGTTCTGACCTGAGTCTTGACAGCAGCAGACCAACCTGGATCCGTTAAGCTCCAGGCGATGGCGGCCCCAGTCAGGAAACCGATCACGATCGTGATGGAGATCAGCCACCGCAATAGGGGAAAGGGTCGGGGCCGGGGTCGGGCGCGGGAGCTAAAGATGTAGTGCTGATCACGGGCATGGGCTGCCGAGGGATAGGACGGTTGTCGAGTGGACGAGGCACCATTCCGTTCCAGGGAGGAAGACTGTCTGATCGTCGCTCGCCGCTGATAGGTCATCTCAATCCCTCCAAACACCATCAGATCAAAGCAAGCCTATCACCCTCAGAGGGGTTTCGGCCTGGCTGAGGTATACTCCAATAGCGAAGATGGTCATAGACCTGGAGTTATAGCGATCTCCCGACCACCCCCATGTCTGTCCAGGTCTCTCGTCATTGAAGGATTCATTTCGAGCCTGTTGCTTGGATATGAAGGTAGCATCGTCCTCTTTCGATCACCCCATGAAACGAGAACGGCATGAGATCTTGAACATGAGACACTGCTCAGTAGATCTATAGATCTGCTCTGTGACAGATCTGCCTGCGCCGGTCAATCGGGTTGCTAGCGTTTAATCTTGTTGCGGCTTGATCACGACTCTGCCAATCATCCTCAATCAGGGCGCAAGTTCGCTGACCCTATCCCACGGATCGGGTTCTCTGGCAATACAGGAGATCATACCTTATTATGGTATAGGATCGTTCTACCTCTACATTGATGACACCTGAACACTATCAAGAGATCGCCAAGCTACGGGATCGCAATCTGTCACCCAAGCAGATCGCCCGGAAACTAGATCTGCGGCCTGCTGAGGTCTCAGCTGTCATTCAAGCTCTGGCAAAATCAGCAGTGGTCCAGCATCTGGAAACAGGAGAGCTGCCTCCTCTTGAACATTGCTTGCTCAATGAAGATGCCGCTCGCCATCTCCTCGACCGTCGGGGAAAGCCAGCCCCCTCTGATCAAGAGACAGATCCTGGTATGGCCCAGATCTGGGTTGTTCGCTCCGAGCGAGGTCATTATTGGGTAAGCAGTTTTCTCACCGATTATTGGTGTTTAGGAGTCAAAGATACCTTTGGTCCACGCAAGATGAATCGGCGGAACTATGAGGACATGATCCGCCATGCCACTCGTCAGGTGTTCGAAGACGGATTCCGTGAGATCACTTTGGTGCAAGCTCAGGCGATCGTTTTTGGCGCTGTAGACTATGCTTCCAAATGTGGGTTGAGCCCCCATCGCAACTTTGAGAGATCGAAATCACATTTGGGGGATCCACCCAGATCTTTACCCAAGATCCAATTCGGGCACAAGGGCAAACCTTTCTACATGAGTGGACCCCGTGACAATTCGGCCCAGATCATCAATACATTACGGAAGAATCTTGGAGAAGGAAATTTCCATTATCTCACTCCAATTGGGTGATGCAGAAGCGCGATCTTTGCCCTCTGATGACACGATCGGATCCGCTTGAGTTCAGCTAGGTCGGGCAAGGAACCCTTGTCCAAGGCGACCTGCTTATGCGTTTCCTCAATGGTGTTCCCAGGGAATGAGAACTCCGCCGCCAGATCAGGAGATCCTTGGAAAGAATGTGGCGACTGCAATAGGTAGATCAGCAAAACGTTTTACACAGGCTATATAATTCAAGTCGAAGCAATTTTTTGCCGATCTGCTCACACCGCTGTTCTCAGACCTGAGCCGGCAAGCTTCGCTCCAACCGCTGTAATAAACCCGCCACGATCGCCGTCGTCAGGATCAACCCGATCCAGAGATTGTGATTTAAAGGCTCCGCCAGATCCAACACCGCTCCGCCAACCGCAGGCCCGACCATAAACCCCGCCGCCCAACAAAGAGAATTAACTGAGAAATAAACGCCTCGCAACTCTGGGGGAGCCAGATCCACGATCAAAGAGGAGGCAGAGGGATTGTAGGTCATCACCGCGATCGAGATTACGGCCAAACCCAATAAGGCGCCCAGGATAGACAAGCCCGAGCTCGGTAACATTCCCGTCAGTAAGATCAGACCGAACCCGAGGCCCCAAGCCCCAGATGCGATCAACAGACCGCGAATCCGGGGGATACGATTGAGGTAGCGGGCGATCGGGATCTGCAGAAACACCACCATCACCCCCTGTAGGGCAAACAGTGCCCCGATCTGAGCTTCCCCCAACGCTACCGAGGTATTGAAGTAAAGCGGCAGACTGCTAAACAGTTGGGCAATATACATAGTTAACAGACTATTGGGGATCAGGAACAGCATCAGGGAGCGATCCTGAAAGGCCCAGCCCCATCCAGCCCAGAAGTTGCCTGAGGACTGACTCACCACCCGCGTCTCCTGCACCTTGAGCAACACGATGGCAAAAAAGAGCAGATAGGTGAGGGCATCGATCACAAACAACACTCGATAAGCCCCGATCGCCACCACAATGGCACTGGCCAGAGTCACGCCAACACTATGACCCAGATTATCCGCCAACCGGTTCAGACCAAACGCTTCATTCCGCTGCTCCGGCTGGGCCAGATCCGCCACGATCGCCTCCGCACAGGGCCAGTACAACCCATCCCCCAAGCCCGCGATCAGATTGGAGAGGATAAACGGCAGGAACCCCAACGACATAGCTAACCCCACCGATCCAGCCCCGGAGAGCAACAGCGACAGCAACAAGGTCGGTCGCCGTCCCCAAAGATTATCCGAGAGACTCCCCCCTGCGATCCGCCCGATCACCCCCGACACCGCCACTGCTGCCAACCCGATCCCCACCTGGGTCGCCGATAGCCCCACTTGATTGACGAAATAGATGGGGGCAAAGAACAGGGTGAAGCCCGTCCCCGTCTGGGAAAGGAACCGCCCCATCACCATCAGCCAGACCTGTAGATCGAGTTGGGGCAGCCAGGAAGGTAGACGCACGATCGCTCACTTAATGTAAAGTTTTGTCTCTCCAGTCTAGAGGATCGGGGGCCGGTGAACCGGTCATCGCTAGCCTACAGTCCATTGCTCCGGATCTGGCCCGCTATGTGATCGAATTTGCCTTTGGGGATATTTATAGTCGATCGGGTCTGGATTTGCGCTCCCGAGAGTTAGCTACGGTGGCTGCTCTAACCGCGATGGGCACCGCTCGCCCCCAGTTGAAAGTTCATATTCAGGCAGCTCTCAACGTGGGGTGTTCCCGAGAGGAGATCTACAGGTGTCTGCCCTAGGACTCCAACATGAGCACGATCCACCGTTAATCGAACTGCTCAAACAATGCGTAACCTCAGCCCAGGCTTGATGATGACGTTTTGGGTCGATCTCATCATCAGATCCCCTGATGACAAGATTTGGACAGGATGAAGTCGTTGGATTTCTGGGATCCAAGGGTAGCGTTTCTAGGTTGTCTTCTGCTCTAGACCAAAGCCCACCAGGACAACCTCCTGCAAGGGCTTGCCCGTCTCTGGCCGACGGTAGTTAATGATCTCCCGCAGACGCAAACGAGGATTGAGCAGGGTAATGGAATCGACAGAGACTACTTCTGTATAAAGGGTCGTCATCTTTAAGGTCTGGGTCTCAGGGTAAAACTGGAACCGGGCCACGATCGGTCGATCCTCTTCATAGGCCCGATCGCGCAGATAATCTCCCTGCAAAACTGTGGTCTGTTCCTCGTCTGGGAGAAACAACATATTGAGCTTTTGAGAGATCTCCTCCCCTGTTTCGGAGAGCGTATCGAAGTTCAGATGGAATCCCAATAAGCCATTGATCTCAGGTTGGGGAGGATAGTGATTATCCTGCAAGACCTTCTCCTTATGTCCTGGAGCTAGGGTCCGGATCGCAAACTCAGTTCGCGAGCGTTCCACCTCCTGCCGCAGGAGATCGTGATAGGTGCGCTCGGTGATCCACCCCCCAATACAGCAGTCAAAAAAATGGTGAAATCTTGATATTGCTTCCATCGCCGTCATCC
>CAYSEO010000253.1:0-6770 GCA_964429885.1 uncultured bacterium | reverse complement strand
AAAGGAGGAAGAAAACATGCTCTAAGATCCTTGACATACCCCACGGCTTCATAGTAGTCTAGCTCACCGGACGCTGGGTAAGCCTAGAGTTAGCATAGCATGTGGCTTTGGCGTTCCGGTGCAGTGCAGGGTTGGGCGTGAACTACCAGATAACTATCCCACCACCTGCAGACCAGGCTCGATCGATAGCTGTGCTATTCTTCTAAATCCTCCTCAGTGAGATTGGCATCCTTCATTATTCTACTTAGAGTTCCAATTGGTAAATCCCGGTTGCTGTGAACAGGAATTGAGAGGATAGGATGTACACCTTCTTTGAAATAAATATGATGGCTACCCGTGACTCGTTTAAGAACCCAACCACGTCGCTCAATAACTTTACAGAGAGCTTTACCTGAGATGGACCTCATAAAGATAGCTCGACCAGTTGCTTTCCAGCATCAGGTTCTTCTTGCTCGCTTGCCACCTCGATCCATCCCTGAACAGCATCCGAGAGCATCTCCAAGAGGTGTTCATAGCTATTACCCCATGTGTGGCATCCAGGGAGAGCAGGGACTGATCCGCACCACACTCCGTCTTCTTGCCAGATGACTGCCTTTATCTTCATCCTTTCTCTTGCGATGCAACGGTACCAGTATAGGTCTATTCAGGATCATTTTGGGTGACTCGATTAAAGCAGAGTAGGACGCCTAACTATTAATTAGAAGTCCGATCTCAGGCTAACTCCTGGCTCATCAGCCAAGCCTCACTGCCCCAGATTTTCTTCCTCAAGTGTACCCTGCTACCCTACCTCCCCAGATCCTCCAGGTCAAGTCCGGCATTTTGTCGGTATACACTTCTCCTTTTAGACTCGTATATACTTGTTCAAGTAAGCCTTAGACCTCCTTCTAGCCCTGGTTTTATGCCTGCACTTGCCCCCGTACACTAACGATTCCGGATCTTATTCGGCCTCCTGTGACTTCTACCCCCAAGCCCAAGAAGCTCCTCAATCAGGTGCAGGTTGTCCTCCGCACTCAGCATTATGCTTACCGCACCGAAGAAGCCTACCTGCAATGGATCCGGCGCTTCATCCTCTTCCACAACAAACGCCACCCTCGGGAGATGGGCATCACTGAGGTGGAAGCCTTTCTCACCCACTTGGCCATCCATGCTCTCCTATTCCTCTATCGATAGGTGCTCGGCCAACCTCTCCCAGCCTCCATGGATGCGGTCCAGGCTCGTCCTTCGCAACATCTCACCATGCTGCCCCAGAGCATTAGCGATCTGTTGCAGGCTCATTTGGTTCAGGTCAATAGCTATTTCTCGATATAGATCATTCTCGTTTGGATCGTCATCCCGGTGGTGAGAGAGGTCCAACCCCGGATCAGATAGTCCTCCTTGGCATTAGCAATAGACACCTGAGAGTGATCGTAAACCGTCACCGCAAAGTCACGAATATAGTCCGCTGGAAGAGAATCGAGGCTGAGCATGATCGACTGACGGGCGATCCGATGGATGTGGGCTAGGGCTGACTCGATATCCTTAACAAATAACAAAGAACTCAAAGCGAATACGAAATCATAGGAGGCATCCGGGATCTCGGGCAGGGCCTCCTCTGTGGGCTTGTGAATGATCTGGTAGCCCCGACCAGCAGCGTGCTGGAGCATGTTACCCGCGATATCGATACCGGTGTAGTCAAATCCTCTCTGCAGTCGCTTGGGAGCCGCTACCCCCATCTCAAGGGAGATCCACAACCAGCCACTCTTCACTTACCAAATCCCCGCTTCGCCTTCTTCTCCTTGGGTTTCTTCTTCGATCCCCCAGAGGATTTCTTCGAGGATCCTGAGGATCGACCGCGCCAACTGGGACCTCCTGCTGGAGAGGGCATTCCTCCACCTCCCCCCCCCATACCAGGCAGGCCACCCCCAAAGGGCATTCCCCCCTGACCCATACTTTTCATCATGTCTCGCATCCGCTGGAAATCACTCACCAGCTTGCTGACTGCCTCCACCTTATGCCCCGATCCTCGGGCCACCCGTCGCTTGCGGCTCATACTACGGGCCAGCAGATCCGGTTGGGTTCGTTCCGCCCGCGTCATGGAGTTGATCATGGCCTCCGAGAACGCCAGCTGATCCTGCCCTTTCTGCATCTGCTCATCGCTGATCTTGCCCATGCCCGGCAACATCTTCATTAAGCCGCCGAAGGATCCTAGGCGCTTGATCATGCGCATCTGTTTGAGGAAATCGGTGAAGTCAAACTGAGCCGACATCATCTTCTCGGTCATAGCCGCCGCATCCGAGACATCGATCTCCTCTTGGGCCTTCTCCACCAAACTGATCACATCCCCCATGCCGAGGATCCGCGACGCCATCCGATCGGGATAGAAAGGATCCAGGGCCTCCACCTTCTCCCCAACTCCGATGAACTTAATGGGTTGACCTGAGACCTGTCGGATCGAGAGGGCGGCTCCACCGCGCGTGTCCCCATCCAACTTGGTCAGCACCGCCCCCGTGATTCCCAACCGCTCATGGAAGGCATGGGTGAGGGTGGCCGCCTCCTGTCCTGTCATGGCATCCACCACCAACAGGATCTCGTGGGGCTGGACCGTTGCCTTGATCCGATCCAGCTCCGCCATCATGTCTTGATCGATCTGGAGACGACCGGCGGTGTCTAGGATCACATAATCATGGCCCTGGGCCTTGGCCTGCTCCACCCCCTGCTGCGCGATCTGCACCGGATCTGTTTGTCCCAGATCAAAGACGGGGATATCGATCTGTCCCCCCAAGGTTTTGAGCTGATCGATGGCTGCTGGGCGGTAGATGTCCCCCGCCACCATCAGGGGGGATTTGCCCTTCTTGCGCAGAAACAGAGCGAGCTTGGCGCAGGTGGTGGTTTTACCACTGCCCTGCAGTCCGGCCATAAGAATGATCGTCGGTCCTTCCTCGGGGGGTCCCTCCGCCAGGGGCACATTGGACTCCCCCATCACCTTGATCAGCTCATCGTGGACGATCTTGATGAACTGCTGATCGGGGTTGACCCCCATGATCACCTCGGAGCCAAGAGCTGCCTGTCGCACCTCCTCCACAAACCCCTTGACCACCTGCAGGTTGACATCCGCCTCCAGCAGCGCCCGACGGACCTCCCGCAGAGCCTCCTGAATATTGGATTCTGAGATCTTGTTCTGACCTCGTAATGTCTTCCAGGCAGATTCCAGGCGGTCAGACAGCGCATCAAACATAATCGATCAGGGGATTGGGGTTAAGGGTGCATCCTCTAGGATAACGTTCTCTAGTTAGGCCAGGGGGGAACGGCCCTGAGCACTGGCATAGGGACCTCAAGGATCCTGGTGGGCTAAATCGCAACTCTAAGGAACTTAACCCCTAGAGACACAGAAAAGGATCAGGCTGGCTCACCTGATCCCTCCATCACAGAACAGTGGATCGTGGATCTAAATAGTCAGATCTCAGCAGATCTAGTTGTTCTTGGTAGTGTTGACAGTCGCTAATCCCTCGGTCTTGCCGCCCGCTTTCTTCCAGGCCTCGATGCCACCGTTGAGCTCGGTCACCCGCTCGTAACCCGCATCCCGCAGAGATTGGGCCGCCTGGGACAGCTGGGCATCGTCGGCACCCATCAGATAGATATCCCGGATCGATTCCAGGGAATCTGTAGCTACCTGCATCAACTGGTTTGCTGGCACCATCACTGCGCCCATAATGTGCTCCTGGCGATACGCCTCCGGATCCCGGATGTCGATGATCGTCAGGGCGGGCTCGCCCCACTTGAGACGATAGGCCAAGTTCTCGATGTTAGAGCTGCTAGTCGTTGCCACCATATCCGTTACCTCTCCGGCATAACTACATGAATCTTAACAATAAGAAGCACTCCTTTACAAGAGGGTCGCGATCCCTCTCCAGCAGCGTCTCCCATTGATGCGATCCTTGCAGGACCCCGTGAGACCCCTGTGAAGATAGAGCTCAACCACAGGTGCTGCCAAAGCTGCGGGTGAGCTGATCCCTGATGGATACAAAGGTCTGAAGGCCTTGATCAAGCGTAAGTTCTCGGGTCAACCAGGTGCGGAGATTGCCTTAGAAGGGTACGAACAGGATCCGGCTACCTTTGAGGGACCTCTCAAGAAGAAACTGGAGGAGGCTGGGGTGGCTCAGGATCCTGAGATCGTGAAGGCAGCTGAGCAGGTATTGGGTGAGTCTTCTGGGAAGTTAGCGGACAAGATCGGGGTTGTGGCTCAGGACAGCTCAACCATCCACATCAACACCATGAATTTGTAACTGCCATGGATAGGGATATCGGTAAGATCCCAAACAAGATCGGGGTGGTGGCCCAGGATAGCTCGGTCGTCAAAATCGGCACCCTCGATCTGGGAGCAGAACTTCAGGAAAGGACCGGGATCCCCAACTCGATCCCTTTCAGCGGAGATACTCCCTTTGTCGGGAGGGAACCGGAGCTGGAGCAGCTGCACAAGATGTTACAGGCTCAGGGGACGGTGGCGATTGCGGCGGTCCAAGGACTGGGGGGAATCGGCAAGACGGAGTTGGCGATCCGTTATGCCACTCGACACATCCATGAGTATCCCGGTGGGATCTGTTGGTGTTTCTGTCGCGGTGAAGATGTGGGGGTCCAGATCCTGCAGTTTGCCACTGGGGTATTGGCGTTGACTCCCCCTCAAGATCAGGAGTTGGAGATTCAGTTGAGATACTGCTGGTCTCACTGGCCGGAGGGTGGGGTACTGGTGGTGCTCGACGATCTGACCAATTGGAGGTCGGTACAGAAGGTGTTGCCATCGGGATCCAGCCGGTTCAAGGTATTGATCACAACGCGACGGGAGCTGAGTCCCTCTCTACAGAAGTTGGCCTTGGGGGTGTTGGATCTGGAGGCAGCTCTGCAACTGTTGAGGGATCTGAGTGGAGCGGAGCGGGTGCAGCGGGAACCGGAGGCGGCCCAGCAACTGTGTGGGTGGTTGGGGTGTCTGCCGTTGGGTTTGGAGTTGGTGGGTCGGTATCTGGCACAGAGGCCGGATCTGTCTCTAGGCGAGATGATGAGGCGGCTGCAACAGAAGCGATTACAGCAGCGGGCCTTACAGACTCCAGAAGATCCGGGAGACATGACAAGGACATTAGGGATCCGGGATGTGTTTGAGTTCAGTTGGCAAGCTCTATCAGGGGGGGCACAGCGATTGGGGTGTTTACTGAGTGTGTTTGCCCAGGCCCCAATCTCTTGGGGGTTGGTGCCACAGTGCGATCCAGAGCAGGATCCAGAGGATTTGGAAGACAGCCTGGCGGAGTTAGTGAGATTGAATCTGGTGGAGCGGGAGGGAGAGGGACTCTATCATCTGCATCAGTTGGTCAGAGAGTATCTGTTGGAGAAGTTAGATGAGAACGTAGCATCTCACGATCTGAAGCAATTATTTGTCCATGGGATGGTGGAGCAGGCTCGACAGATCCCTGAGGATCCCACTCAGGAAGTGATCCAAAAAATGAAGCAGGTGATCCCTCACCTGGCTGAGGTAGTGGGACGGTGGGATGGAGTTTTGAAAGATGAAGAGTGGATTTGGCCTTATGAAGGTTTGGGGCGCTACTACGAGGGCCAAGGACTTTATGGAGAAGCAGAGCTATGGCGTAAGGAATGTGCGGGGAGGAGTTGGGAGAGGTTGGGAGAGGAGCATCCAGATGTTGCCTCTAGCCTCAACAATCTGGCTCTTCTGTACCGCTCTCAGGGGCGGTATCGAGAGGCTGAAGCTCTCTTTCAGCAAAGTTTGGAGTTGAGACAGAAATTACTGGGAGAGGAGCATCCAGATGTTGCCTCTAGCCTCAATAATCTGGCTCTTCTGTACCGCTCCCAGGGACAATATGTGGAGGCTGAACCCCTTTATCGGCAAAGTTTGGAGTTGAGACAGAAATTACTGGGAGAGGAGCATCCAGATGTTGCCTCTAGCCTCAACAATCTAGCTCTTCTGTACCGTTCCCAGGGGCGATACGAGGAGGCTGAACCCCTTTATCGGCAGAGCTTAGAGTTATATCAGAGGTTATTGGGAGAGGAGCACCCCTCAGTAGCCATCAGTCTCAATAATCTGGCTCGTCTGTACGATCTACAGGACCGATATGAGGAGGCTGAGCCTTTGTATCAGCGGAGCTTGGAGCTGTACCAAAAGCTCCTAGGTGTAGATCATCCTTCTGTGGCCATCAGTCTCAACAACCTAGCGGAACTATATCGATCTCAGGGAAAGTATGTGGAGGCTGAACCCCTCCATCAGCGAAGCTTAGAATTGAAGCGGAAGTTATTGGGTCCGGATCATCCTTCTGTAGCCAATAGTCTCCACAATCTAGCTAGATTGCAACGAGACCAGGGAAAGTATGAGGAGGCAGAATCCCTGTTTCGGCAAAGTTTGGAGATAAGGCGGAAACTACTAGGTGAAGAACATCCGGATGTAGCCACGAGTTTTTACAACCTAGGTCTACTGTATCGATTGCAAGGAAGATATGAGGAGGCGGATCCACTTTACACTGCCGCCCTCCAGATTTTCTTTTGCCGCCTAGGAGCAGATCACCCTGATACCCAAGTTGTCGCTTATAACCACCAGCTCTTACTAAAGGAGGTAGTAAGAATAGAAGGATCAGCCCTGTCCACCCTGCAGAACCAGGGATCGGAGATGACGCAACAGATCCTGAATCAGATGCTAAGGCCTGAAGAGAGCACTTGATCGGGTTCGATCCGGCTTCCCACAGGCTCGACCAGAGTTACCCCGATCGCCCAGAGGTTAAACCACAGGATCAAGGATT
>CAYSEO010000252.1:0-6785 GCA_964429885.1 uncultured bacterium | reverse complement strand
GAGAGCACAGCTGCACCCCGCAGGTCCTCCCCCAATAATGACCACATCAAAATCAAAGGTCTCCATCGTCGCTCCCTTGCGCATCTGATTGCAGGATACTCTCGGCTGAGAAGATCCGTTGGGAATCATAACGTTTGGTTACAATCAGGGCTGGTTCTCTCAGGATGTGGAGATCCGGAGACAAAAGGAGGGTGATCGAGGTCAAGTATTAGGGGACCACTAGCACAGGGCAGGGGGCCAGATTGATCACGCGGTTGCTGACACTGTCATCGTGACCCTCGTCGGTGAAGCCCAGGCCCCGACAGCCCATCACGATCAGATCCATCTCCTGTTCATCGGCTACATCACAGATCACGAACGGGATCTTGCCCTCCCGATATTCGGTTTTGATGGAGGTGACCCCGGCTTGATGAAGGGTGGACTCGGTATGTTTGAGCAGGGCCTCGATCGCTTGCTGAGCTGATTCGGTCTGTCCGGATTCCACTAAGCCTACGTCAAAGACGGTCAATACGAGCACGCTGCCGTCGTAGCGCTGGGCCAGATCGGCCACTAGGGGAATGGCATGGCCGGTCTCGCGGGAGTTGTCAACAGGAAAGAGGATCTGGTGGAACATGGCGATCACCTCAAGGGCGGTGAAGGATCGAGGGGGTGGCAGGGCGACTGTAGGGGGTCAACACAACCACTCGGTCTAGACTGTCCTTATCCTATCAACAAGCGCGGGGCACGGATCTGGTTACACTAGCGGCGTACTGTCTGGGTGGATCCGATCCGTCGATGGCACTTGATCCCAAGTCTGCTCCTCAGTTTTGGCGTCACTACACCCCGCAACGGGGTCCGTTCTATCAGTTCTGGATGGGGATCCGGTTCTTCTGGTCGGGTTTGGGTCTGCTCCGGCGCTCCGTCAAGTTACAGATCACCAGTGTGGCTCCGGTTCTGCTGACGGCTGGGGTGTTCGGAGGCTTAGCCTATCTCAGCTCCAGGCTGACTCGGGATCTGCTGGAGTTGATCCCCTCGGCTCTGCCGATCTGGTTGTATAATATTGTGCAGACCTTCAGCGCGGCGCTGGTGCTGCTGGTGATGACCTTCTTTCTGTTCTTCCCCGTGATGACGGTGATCTCGATCCCGTTTCGGGAGGCTCTAGCGGCTCTGACGGAGAAGCTACTGACGGGTCGCTCCAGTGAGGTGCCGATGCCAATTTGGCAGGTGATCTTGGAGCTGATCCGAGTGGTGTTTTTTCAGATCTTTATCCTGGTGTCGCTGCTTGCCCTCAGTTGGTTTCTGCCTGGGATCGGGTCAATGCTCTCGGTGATATTTCTGATCTTTCTAGCGGCTCTGGATATGGTGGATCCGCCCTTGGGGCAACGAGGGTATCTACTGCCACAGAAGCTTTCGTTTGTGGGTCAGCGACAGTTTTTGATGGCAGGGTTTGGGTCGATGGCCTTTTTGTTGTTAACGATCCCGGTGTTGAATCTGTTGATCTTACCTGTGGCGTCGATCGGGGGTGCAGTGTTGGTCCTAGCAGTGCTGGGTCAGGAGACCGAGCAAGATCAGCAGGGTTCAGGTGGTCGATGATGGGTGAGGCTCAAACCTGAGCCGCTACAGGTGACCCACGCTGTGGCCTATCTTTAAGGATAGAGATCCTGAGAGACAAGGGGGTGATTCCACCTGTCCCCAACCCAACCTGCCTTCGGCATCAGCATCGATCCTCAGGGCACCCTGGATGTGGATGATCTGCTCTGGATCGATCCCCTATCCCCATCTACCTGGGAGCTCACCATCAGTATCCCCAGGTTGTTCCCTATCCTAGGGACCTCACCCCAAGGAGCCCAGATCCTAGCCCAGGCTATCCAAAAGGGATTCACTCGCTATCTCCCGAAGCAGCGGGAGCCGATGTTACCTCCTGAGATCGAGCATCAAGGCAGCCTACTTCCTGGTCAGGCCCGATCCAGCTATAGCCTCCGCCTGCCCATTACCCTCAGAGGATCCGCTTGCTACGTTGGGCCGGGTCAGGTACAACGCACCCAGGTCACCCCCTTAGCCAAGCTCACCTATGAGCAATCGGATCAGCTGCTTGAGAGGGGCACAACCCCCCTAGCCCAAATCCTCACCCTGCTCTATACTGTCGCCCTGCGGTTACAAAACCGACGACGCTCAAAAGGGGCGATCGGCTCCCTTTATGATCTCCAGTCCGGTCAGATCTCAGGGGAGGAAGGTCAACCCTTGCCCGCCGTCAATGCTCATCGCTCCCACCTGATCGTTTCGGAGCTCATGATCCTGGCCAATCAGACCCTGGCGAGCCTGGCTCAGCAACACCAGATCCCAACCTTGTATCGCAACCATACAGCACTGGAGGGGCGTCTGGATCGGATGGAGAGAGCTCATTATAGTTTGATCAATCAAGGTCATCTGGGCTTAGGGCTCTCCGCCTACGGTCACTTCACCTCCCCCCTGCGGCGGGCTGTGGATCTGATCAATCAACTCTGTACCTTGGAATCCCTATTAGGAGGAGACTCCTGGTTCACTTCTGAGCAACTCACCGAGCAGGCCCAATACCTCACCCAACTTCCCTGGGAGGAACAGGAACGACGGGAGGATTACTACCGACAACGCACCCTCAAATCGGCCCTGATCACCCTGGATCAAGGAGAGGATCTGGACTCCGGTCAACTGCAGATCCTGATCAAACAGCTCTATGGTTTGTCCCGCTCCGATCCCCCTATGGATTTGCCCCCTGAGATCGATCAACGTCTCCAGATCTGGCTCCTGGATCGGTTGAAATCGGGGGATATTGATCAGATCCCCTTAGAGACCTTGACCTTACTCTTGACCACACCACTCCATAAGCCAGGTTGGTCCACCATTCGTTTACGGATCGCTGAACAGGTGTTTGAGTTCCCTTACCTAGCCGCTCAGATCTGGAACCATTGGCTGCAATCTCAACCACAGGAGGCCCCTGTTTTACTCACAGAATCCCAGGGATTAGCCCATGCCCCTCGCTGGCAAGTGATCGCCACCTATCAAGATCATCAGGTACAGATCGATAGACCTCAAAAGAAACAGGCAGAACAGCAGGCCCTCGCCTTACTACTCGCCCAGATCGGACAGATCCCCCTGAGCCTGCCGGAGTCCCTCAGCTCCTAGCCCACCTCAGCCGATCGGCCCCATGCTAGATTGGGCTAGCGACATATTCCTTAATCCAGTTCACACTAATCCAGTTCACAGTCAGCTATGGGTATGACCAACACGATCAAGCAGTGGATCACCGGCCTTCTCCTCCTCACCGTCGGCATCCTGGTGGGCTTTGGGATCTCCAGCCCTGGAGGGATCGCAGCCTTCGCCCAACCGGTCCGTCTGAGTTTAGCCACCGCTCCTGCCGTACCCACCAACTTTGTCGCTGAGGTGGCTGAACAGGTGGGACCTGCCGTGGTCCGGATCGACTCTGAGCGCACCATCACCACCCGTAGTAACTTTCCCCAAGAGTTCTTCAACGATCCCTTCTTCCGGGATTTCTTCGGTCAGGCTCCGGTCTATCCCAAGGAACGCCGTCAGCAGGGCACCGGATCGGGCTTTGTGGTCAGCCAGGAGGGCCACATCATCACCAACGCCCATGTGGTGGATAAGGCCGATAAAGTCACGGTTACTCTCAAGGATGGTCGTAGCTTTGAGGGCGAGGTCCTGGGTAGCGATCCAGTCACTGATGTGGCGGTCGTCAAGATCGAGTCTGCCGATCTACCCACGGTCGCCCTAGGTCATTCCGACTCCCTCGTGCCTGGACAGTGGGCCATCGCCATCGGCAATCCTTTGGGGTTGGATAACACAGTTACTGCCGGGATCATCAGTGCCCTGGGCCGATCCAGTGGCGAGGTGGGAGTGCCTGACAAGCGGGTTGCCTTCATCCAGACGGATGCTGCCATTAATCCGGGGAACTCCGGTGGACCTCTGCTTAACGAACGGGGTGAGGTGATCGGGGTCAACACCGCCATCATTCAAGGAGCCCAAGGGTTGGGGTTCGCCATCCCCATCGAGACCGCCCAGCGGGTGGCCCAACAGTTGATCACCACGGGCAAGTTCGAGCATCCCTACGTGGGCATCCGCATGGTCACTCTCACCTCTGAGTTACGGGATCGACTGAACCAGGATCCCAACAGTCGCATCACTGTCGGCACTGATACTGGAGTATTGATCGGGGAGGTCATGCAAGGATCCCCTGCAGATCGAGCTGGACTCAGAGCAGGAGATGTGATCACCGCCATCGATGAGACGCCGATCCTGACAGCAGATCAAGTCCAACTCCAAGTGGAGCAAACCTACGTAGGGGACACCCTCAGCTTTGGGGTGGAGCGAGCCGGACGCCCTCAACAGATCCAGGTCACCACGGGGGCTTACCCTACCGCCAGCTAAGGCCAACGCTTAAAACCGTCAGCAGCGAGTTCTTAATCCTCGCCCAGAACGCTATCCCTTACAGCCCATCGAGATCTGATGAAGGCCCCAGTGATTGAAGGTGCGCACCTGCTCAAAGCCCGCTGCCCCCAGCCAGGCATCCAAACTACCCTCCGCATACTCATGGATGTAGGGCTCCTCAAAGATCTCCGTCAGCCACCGAGTCGATCGCAAGCTGTGTTGGTTGCCGTCTAAGATCGCGACCCAAGTTCCCGAACACAACAGCCGATAACTTTCCTGGAGAACAGCTCGTGAGATCTGAGCGGGCAACTCATGGAACAACAAGGAGGCGGTCACCAAATCAAAAGAACCCTCCTCAAACCCAGTCTCCTCTGCCAAGCCATGGATGAACTCAATCCGGATCTGGTGCGCCTGGGCCTTGCGCTCCGCCACACACAACATATAGGGGGAGAGATCCATACCGATCACCTCGGCCTGTGGGAAGGCTTGCTTCAGTAATACCGTCGTCGATCCCGTGCCACAGCCCAGATCTAGGATCCGGCGGGGGACATAGGGCAACGCCTCGATCAACCCCTGTCGCACCCATTCCTCATGGGGCGGCACCGCATAGCGCGTGATCGGATCGTAGGTGGTGGCTGCATCGGGGGTGAGATAACCTTTCTCGATGCCATGAAAGGGAGCACTGACGTAATAGTCGGGATAGATCAGATCAGGGTCGGTGAGAGGGAGGATGGCTTGGGGCCAATCGATGCTCTGGTGCAGTCGTCGCATCTCCTCTTGATCCACAAACAGTCTGGCGATCGGGGCCAAATACCGTTCAAAGATCGTATCCTTCCGCACAGCCATGGGGATCCCTCCACTCAATCAGCAGATCGACTCAGCCGCACCTATGTTAACAAGAGTTACAGATCCGGGTCAGGATCCCTGGAAATCCCCCCCGGCCCCATATTGCCAAGCCTGGATCCAGCGATGTCCCACATAACGAAGGGAGTCCGGTAGTCGATTGATGAGAGGATCGACCCCCTGTCCTACGGGATCCAGCAGACTGTAGATCCCCAAGCTGGAGAAATGCCCCATCCAGGAGATCAGGGCCGCCGGACCCAGTTGTCGGATCAATCCGGCCACAAGTTTCGGATCGGAGATCATCACCTTCAAGAGGGTGTGGGAGAGTCCTGAAAACTGCACCACATCCTGTAGAAAAGGTTTGGCCACCGGCTCCCCCAAGGACATCATGGTAGCGAATACAGTGGAGAGCAGATCATTGATCTGATTGGGATCTTGAGGGGGACGATGCAGATCCACGCTCATGGACTTTTGAAATAGCCAGGTTACGGAGAGATTGGGTTGATAGGGTTGCAGTAGGGCGAGAGCTGCCTGATCCAATTGATCTGTCTGCAAAGCCTCATCGATCCCCTGATCCAAACGCTCTAGATGCCGCACCATGGCCCCAAACCCACCAAAGCTGAGGGGAGATTGACTGCCGCTACTGTCCCCAACCGGCAAGATCCGATCCCAGGGCATCTGTAGGGGGCTCCGCCGATAGGAGGGGAAGAAACCAAATAGAGTCCGTTTGAATTGGATCTCTTGCAGATCTGCGCCCTGATACTCCGGCATCAGGTGTAGATAATCCTCAAACAGATCCCGTAAGCTCAGCCGATCCGGATGGGGATCCACATAGGTAAAGAGATAGGTAGTGCGGCCATCGTGGGCGGGAAAGGCTTCCCAAAAGTACTGACAATGATTACGGATCGGCGTGAAGGTATAGATCAGATCTCCTGTGGTTTGTTCCGGTAAACCTTGGGCACAGGATCCCACCACCAAACACACCCCGTCTGGTTTCTGAGAGGATCGAGCCTGACCCACGATGGGAGAGAAATGTCCCATGGCATCCAACAACAACCGAGCTCCCAGTGTGTGATCTCCAGCCTGGATCGCCACCCCATCTGGATGCACCGTCGCTCCATCAAAGGGAGTCTTCTCCAGCAAGATCCCCCCCGCCTCCAGAAATCGGGTCTTGAGGATCTCCAGTAACCCCACCGGATCCACTCCGATATTGAGCACATCCCGGATCCAGAATTCCGGTCCACCGTGAAACCCGATCCGGGCCGGATTGTATTGAGTCACCTGGATCTGTTCCAGCTCCGCCTCGGTCAATAGCTCCAGATCCAGAAACACCTGAAGCTCCGTCGCCGAGATATTCCACTCCTGTTCCCGCCCCTTGAGGATCCCTTTCTCCAACAGCGCCACCCGCCATCCCCGTCGAGCCAGAGCCGCCCCGATCAAGATCCCCAGGGTGCCCCCACAGATCACCACATCCTGATCCAGGGTGCCGAGTCTCTCCGTACTCCTCCAGATCGCCTGGGGGAGGGAGGGAGGGGAGGGGG
>CAYSEO010000251.1:0-6799 GCA_964429885.1 uncultured bacterium | reverse complement strand
GAACCTCTGGGGCCTCCGTGCTGGGGGGACGGGGATCAGGGGCAGGGGTGACCGGGGGTGGGGGGGTGGGAGGCAGCGGAGTCACGACAGAGACCTCACCATCATCACCGCATCCATGCAGGAGCCCCAGCAGTCCCCAGAGGAGAACACCTCCCAGACTGGCTAAGCATAGGGTCGACATCTTCATCATGGTTCTGCAAGACCTCCTGAGACTGGGACAAAGCGAACAATCCTGCACAGAGTGCCCTGCGAGGAGTTTGGGCTGATCTCACTCTGGCTCAGAGCGACTCCACGATGGTGAAGTTTTGGGTGGCGGAAGCACTGATGTTGATACTATCGAACACCGTGATCTCAATGATGTAGTCGTCGAGTTCGGCATCAGGACCAATGGTGATCGGTACGGATCCGGTAGTACAGACTACATCCCCAGTGGCACATCCTGCATCACCTGCAGTGAAGAAAGCACTGGAGGCAAAGGCGTTCCCCTCACTCAACGCTCGAATCTCCACTCGAAAGGCATTCTCGGGTCCCTGCAATCCCCGAGGAGTTGAGACAACCAGCGTCCCTGCCGGAATGAATAGGTCCTGACCCCGCTCGATCTGGGGGCTGGGCAGCTGAAAGAAGGTGATCTCAGGATTGAGATCTTCAGGAGGGGGATCTGTGGGGACAGGAGAAGGGGCTGAGGCAACAATGCTGGAGCCATCATCTCCACAAGCAGCAAGTGCCCCAACCAGGAGTACGGCAAGGGCTGCTTTCAACATCGATCCGAGATCATGCATCGGTACACTAGCCTCGAAGGAGGGACACCCAACCCCGTCCTATATTTATTGGCAGGGTTGAATGTGATTCTACAACCTCCTTCATCGTTTGCCCATAGGTATCTCATTTGATCGATCCCCGATCAGACAGAGAGAGTTAAGAAGAGTCAATGGGATATGAGGACCACCATGGACTAGTGCGCCCCATCCCCCGTCAGCACTACCCATACCGTCTTGGCCAGGATGTGGAGGTCGAGCCAGGCAGACCAGTTGCGCACATAGTAGATATCTATTTCCAGCCGGGCCGGGAAGCTAAGCCGGTTGCGACCGGAAACCTGCCAGAGCCCTGTGATCCCAGGCAATACCTGCAGGATGATCTGCTCTGTGCCGTTCATCTTGGCTAATTCCTTGGGCATATAAGCCCGAGGTCCCACCAAACTCATCTCCCCCCGCAAAACATTCCACAACTGAGGCAATTCATCTATGCTAAACTTGCGCAGGATCCGACCCACCGGGGTGACTCGTGGATCATGACGCAGCTTATGGAATAGGTCGTATTCCTGACGGGCTGCGGGATCAGCGTGAAGGATCTGCTGCAGCCGTTCCTCTGCATTCACATACATACTGCGGAACTTAAAGGCCCTAAACCGCTCACCGTTGAGGCCAAGCCGTTCCTGAGCAAAGAACAGGGGGCCAGGGGAATCCAACTTGACCAACAGACCTAGTACCAATAGCAGGGGTAAGATCGCGACCAACCCCAATGCCGCCGCCCCCAGATCGAAGAGGCGCTTCAAGATCATGCTGCGTCGATTCAGCAGCTGCTGTCTAACTTCCAAACTTAAGACCTCCCCACATCCTTCACCTCGACCCACAGGCTGGAAAATCCCAGCAGATTAGGGATCACCAACAGGGGTGGAGGCTTTGAGTATGCCGCTCTATAGTCTCCAACAGCTCGTGGCGAGATAGTTGCGGCACTGTAATGATGCCATAAGCTCCGGGGAACTGCTGAGCCAAGCTCGGCCCCAGAGGGCTCCTTAACACAGACATCGAGTGTAGATACGGGCTTCAGACCCAACTCAGGCTAGGACTTCAGCAACTGCAACGATTCAGCTCATGAGTGAAACTCCTTGTGCCGACAATGGACTCGGGTCCGGGAGGAGCTTGGCCTCGCTCGGTTTGAGAGTAAAGAGGCCTTGGGTAGATATTACAATCGGTGACGCCCCTGTGTGGTTTTCTTGCGATATCCACCTGTTGTTGCTTGGGCTTAAGTAGATCCACGGCAGTCAGCAGAGTGGCTACATCTCAGCTTGTTTGGCCAAAACCATCTGGTGAACGACGCTATGCATGGGCAACTGAGCCCGCCAACCCAGATGTTTGAGGGCTTTGCTAGGATTGCAGCGGCTGATGCCGATATCACTGGGACGCAGGAGGGTGTCATCTGAGATGACGTGATCTTGCCAGTGCAGGCCCACACACTCGAAGGCGGCGGCGACGAACTCCGCCAGAGAATGGGTCTCCCCAGTGGCAATGACATAGTCATCCGGTTGCTCCTGTTGCAACATTAGGTGCATGGCCTGGACATACTCAGGGGCCCATCCCCAATCCCGTTGGATGGAGATGTTTCCCAGTCGCAGCGGGCGGGGATCCCCTTGGGCCACTCGACAGGCGGCGGACACGATCTTTTGGGTGACAAACCGCTCCGGTCTCAAAGGGGACTCATGGTTGGCCAGGATCCCGGAGCAGGCAAACAACCCATAAGCTTCCCGGTAGTTGGCCACCTCCCAGAAGGCCGCAGCCTTGGCCACAGCGTAAGGACTACGGGGGCGAAAGGGAGTGGTCTCATCCGCAGCCGTGGTGGTGTCCCCAAAGCACTCACTGGAGCTGGCGTTGTAGAACCGAATCGGCTGGTTGAGAAACCGGATCGTCTCCAGCAGGTTGAGAGTGCCGAGGGTGATGCTCTCCAGGGTCTCAACAGGTTGCTCGAAGGACAGTCCCACGGAGCTCTGACCCGCCAGGTTGTAGATCTCATCAGGCTCCACCTTGGTCAGCACCTGCAGCACACTGCGAAAATCCGTCAGAGCCATGGAGTTTAACTGCACCTGATCCCGGATCCCAAGGCGGTCCAGACGATGGAAGGAGGCAGTCTGAGCATCTCGAGAGGTGCCGTGGACGGTGTAGCCTTTCTCCAACAGAGTCTGAGCCAGATAGGCCCCATCCTGACCTGAGATCCCGCAGATGAGTGCTGTCTTTCCCATGGTGATGTTCTGGTTGTCCCAGTGCTGGCTGACGACCGTTCTCGCCGCAGCGTTACGATAAGTCGATCAGCAAAAACGTTTATACAGACTATATAGTGCATATCAAAGCAATTTTGCCGATCTGTTTATCATACGATTTTCCAGGGAGCTGGTGAACCGACCTCGGCGACGGAGATCTCTATGCGTGTCTTGCTCTACGGCCTCAATTTCAGTCCAGAACCGACTGGCATCGGTAAATATACGGGGGAGATGGCGGAGTGGCTGCAGGAGCGGGAGGAGCTACGGGTGGTGACTGCCCCCCCCTACTATCCAGCTTGGCGGATCAGCTCGGGCTATTCCGCCTGGAGCTACGGGTGGGAGCACCAAGAGGGCATGCAGATCTGGCGTTGCCCTCTATGGGTGCCCCAACGGGTCTCGGGGGTGAGGCGGTTGCTACATCTGTTGTCGTTTGCTCTCAGCAGTCTGCCGATCGTGGTATGGCAGGGAATCACCTGGCGACCGGATGTGGTGATGGTGATCGCCCCTGATTTCTTCTGTGTGCCTATGGGCTGGATCGGGGCGGGGTTGGCTCGGGCTCAGAGCTGGCTCCATCTTCAGGATTTTGAGGTGGACGCGGCCTTCGAGATGGAATTGTTGCCCCAGGGGCTACGGCCTTTGGCTTTGGGGCTTGAGTCCTGGCTATTACGGCGGTTTACCCGAGTCTCCACGATCGCCGATCAGATGTTGGGTCGCCTGGGACAGAAAGGGGTGCCGCCGGAGCGGCTGGTGTTATTTCCAAATTGGGTGGACACTGATGAGATCTATCCCCTATCGGCGTCGCCGTTCCGAAGGGAGCTGGGGATCGAGGCGGAGGCGGTGGTGGTCCTGTACTCGGGCAATATAAACCAGAAACAGGGGTTGGAGGTGGTGGTGGAAGCGGCCCGACGGCTGAGTCAGGATCCTGACCTGTCGGTGGAACTCCAGTTTGTGCTCTGCGGTGAGGGTCCTTCCCGTGGGGAGCTGGAGCGGCTGGCCCAAGATCTGACCCATCTGCGCTTTCTGCCCCTGCAGCCCAAGGAGAGGCTCAACGATCTGTTGAATATGGCAGATATCCATCTGTTGCCCCAACGGGCAGATGTGGCGGCGGTGGTGATGCCCTCCAAGTTGACCGGGATCCTGGCCTGTGGGGGGGCGGTGATCGCGACGGCGGGAGCGGAGACGGAGCTGGGTCGAGTGGTGCTGCAGGGGGGAGGATGGCTCTGTGAGCCAGGGGATGAGGAAGTTCTGGGGCAACGGATCCGACAGCTGGCTCTCGATCCTCAGCAACGGCAGGAGATGCGGCAACAGGCACGAGCCTATGCCCTGGCTCACCTCAGCAAGGAGACGATCTTGACAGCCTATCACCAACAGATGCTGAGCCTAACCCAGGGCACCCCAGAGGCAGCCCAGGCTGAGGTGAGATCGGGAGACTAAGGTACTGAGGGCAGATCTCCTGTCCCTTTCAACTTGAGGGTAGATCCGAGGGATCACGGGCGTGGGCTACGGAGGTGGGTTCAGAGGCCGGGGGTTGGGATTGAGGATCGGTCTGGGTTAAGGGGGATTGAGCTCGGATCTGTCGTTCTGCGAGTTTGGCATCCACCAGGAACCGGAACCAGAAAACCTGGAGGACGTTGTAGATCAATCCGACCCGACCATCCAGGAACCCGAGACGCAGGATGTAGCTGTATAGAAAGAAGAGAAAGGCCCGTAGGAAGGGGGGGCTTTGGTAGTAGAGGTGGTTCTTGAGCCAGCGGCGGCGCATCCGTTGATCCCCGGTCCAAGTCTCGGGCAGACGGCGATCGGGTTCGACCTCAGAGGTCTCCTGTGGCTCTGGTGTTGATCGGGAACGGAGCCGGACTAACTGCTGACGCACCTGTTCCGCCTCGGCTGTAGACCATCGGTTGTGGGACCCGATCCATTTCTCCAGGCTGACCTCCTGCAGATCGAGGAGAAGCCCTGATAACCGTTGGGTTGGACCTGGGACCACAAAGTGTTGGTCGTAGAGTCGATCCTCACAGAACCCCTGGCCCGCCCGATAGAGACGCAGGTGCCAACTGGGGTTGATGTAGCCGTAGCGCAAGGGCTTACCTAAGAAGTAGGACAGTCTCTGGATCAGGAAACCGTCGATCTCCGGATTGGGGTCCGCCAGACCCACCCGCATGCTTTGGGCTAATTCCGGGGAGAGCACCTCATCACTATCCAGGTGTAAAACCCAACTCTCAGGATCCAGATCAGCGTAGGCTTGGGCCCAGTTGCGCTGTAATGAATAATTCTCAAACTCATGCTGAACCCACTCACAACCATGGGATCGCACCTGGTCAGGGGTGGTGTCACTGCTGTAGGAATCCACCACCAGCACCCGAGTGGAGAGGGGTTGGCAGGCCTCGATCACCCTATCAATAGAGCTTTGGGAGTTAAAGGTCAGGATGATCGTGGTGAGGTTGGGGATAGGATGATCGGCCATGGGCGGATGTCCTCCTGGGAATGCTGGGCTTAAAGAGGGATATGGTCTGGCGGCTGACCCCGTCCACTCTAGACACTATCCCAGTGCCACAGTAGGATCAACTCGCTTAAATAGTAGTAAGCACCATGCAGATTCGACATCACTCCGATCGTCAACTGGTGATCCGCCATCGTCCCTGGAAGACCTGGCTAACCTGTGTCATCTTCTTGCTTTGGGGGGGTCTGCTCCTGTCGGGTCTACACCCAGAACAACAGGCGGAGATGGAGTGGTTTAGCTGGCTCCTGTTTGGGGCATCCGGCGTGGGATTTATCTGGCGAGGATCGATTCTGATCTACGACTTTAATCAAGATCGGGGCTCATTACGGATCGTTCGCCTACAGCCTATCGGTAAACGTTTAACCCATCACTCCTTGGGTCACCTCAGTGAGGTGGAATTGAAGCAATGTCGTTACCGGGGTCGCTATTGGTACCGGATCCGATTGGTGTGGAACTCTGGTAAATTCCATCGCTTGAATACGGATGGTTGGAACAATGAGGGAGAGGTTCGATCGATCGCCCGCACGATCGCTGATTTTGTTGGTGTTCCCTGTACCTTTACTGCTGCTCAGGGCTGGCTCTTCTAGCGACAGGCAGCTGAGGCACATGGACCTGCTGGAGTGGGTCTATCGTTGAGCTGAGGACTTGGGCACGATCTGGGTGGGAACTTCATTGGGAGGTGGGGAAACGGACGGGATCTCTTGCTCCACAGGCACCGTATCCCGAGGACCGTAGCTCACCCCCACCCTGACCTGTAGATAGGTTGCCTTGACATTAGGACCCAACGAGATCACATCGCCATCCTGCAGCAGAGCCCCCGTAGCGGGTTTGCCATTGACAAAGGTGCCATTGCGACTGGGTTGACCCTGAGCGTCCCCATCCTGAATCCGGTACTCCCCCTTACCCTGTTGCTCAAACACCGCATGGATCCTGGAGATCTGAGGGTGACTGATGCGGATCTCGCAATCCTGGGAGCGTCCCACCCGGATCCGTCCCTTGTTTAAGGTGTAATGCTTGGTGTTTCCTCGGTGCTCCACACTCAACAGGGTGCGCATGATCTCCTCCGATGGCTTCCACCAGTATGACCCACGGTAAGTTCGAGCTGGGGACCGGCCCTATCTCAACTCCCACTGGGTAACCCTGACCCTGATCATAATGATACAGTAAAAGCCCCGTCCTACTGACGAGCCTTGTTGAAGCGCCCCCGAAAGGATTCGAACCTCTGACACCTTGGACCGGAACCAAGTGCTCTAGTCCACTGAGCTACG
>CAYSEO010000250.1:0-6818 GCA_964429885.1 uncultured bacterium | reverse complement strand
TTTGCGCCAGACAGCTGATGGATCGGCAGGTAGGGTTTGGTCGAGGTGGCAAAGGGATGAAGTTTGCAGAGTACTATCCCCTCTTCTTCGATCTGGAAGGGCTGATGCAGGTATCCCTGAGAGCAACCTTGAGGATCCTGACTGCCATGAAAGGATCAGTAGCTGGCAGCCGCAGTAGTAATCTGATCCGGTTTCAGCAGCAAAATGTTCTCTCCTCTGACTATGACTTCAGCTTTGAGGATGATCACCGCATCGATCAGTTGGCCGAGTTCGGAGATCTGGTAGGTCGTAAGATCTGGGGAGAGAAAGTTGATCTCATTGAGGGTTTACGGAAGAAAAATAAGAAGCTTGCTCCTCTGCCTCCTGGGTTTGACTCCTCGGAAGGGATCGTCATTGCAGTGGCCAAGTATTGGGATCTGGCCCATTGCTTACCTCAGATCATGGAGATCAACCGGATCAATGAGAGCCTCAAAGAACATAAACTGACGGGCAATACTGGGGGAGTGCCCTATGCTTGGTACTTTCTTGCTGCTCAATATCTGAAACAGAATCCAGGGATCGAAGACATTCGTCCTGTGGGAGAAGATCTGATCACCTACTTGAACGCAATCCTGAAACCGATTCTAGATCACTATCAGCTGCCAGATGGATGGTTGGATCTCAAAACCTGGGTGGATCGGGTTGTGATGTTGCCTGGACAGGAGGTAAGTTCGACGGACGGCTTGATGTCGCAACTCTTCCTGGATGAACTCAACCGCTATGGAGCTGCCAAGAAATCAGGCCGAGGCAAACAACTGATCTGTTCGATCTCTCACTCCGCCTACACCGTCACCGAACAGATGGAGTCAGCCGTTCTCTTTACCCCCCAGGTCTACACCAACAAGCAGATGTTGGGCGGATCCAATGCCAAGCGCAATATCTCCAGCATTGCCGGGACCGAGATGATGTTGAGACAGATCTTGATGAATCAAACTCAGGCCTCCGGTAAAAAGTTTGAGGATGGCAAGTATCGCTACCTATACTTCTACCCCACCTACTACTTCACCCCTGAGACCAACCGATTTTTGCAACGGGCCTACACCCAGATCGCTCAGACCCGGTTTGGTACTCAGATCCGCAACCATTTCATCCCCAAAGAAGGATCTCCCAACCTGAGCAAAGCTCATTACCAACAGGTGGATAGTTTCCTCCTTCATGAAGACTTAGATCCCGACAAAGATCGCAGCTTCAAGCTCAGATACCCAGAAGATCAACCCATGACCTTCTTCTTTATTGCTCTGCCTCCAGGTCGAGATAGCACCGACACAGAGTCCTGGATCATGCCCAGTTGGTTAGCTTTGGCCTTTCCGTTGATCCTGGATGTCAAAACCGTGGTTTCTGAATCCCCGATCCCCCCCTTTACCGATGGTGCCGAGTTTGAGGAAACTGTCTTCCTAGATAGTGCCCCCCATGCTTTCCGTACCCTGATCGGTCGGGATCGGCTGAGGCTTAATAATATCCTGGGGGGATGGATCGATTCCACAGATGTTCACCACCCCGCACCCCTAAATGTGCTCACAGCAGCCTACACCATCCATATGGATGTCAATGCCCGACAGGGGAAAACAGGGTATGACCCCCATTGGGGCCAATTCACCGAGCTAGCCCGAGATCTAGAGACCAGTCCCCTCTATGTCTTCAATTACCTGAACCGTTGGGCCAGACAACAGTCCAGCGACACGATCAGCATGAGAAAGATCAAGCTCTACGCTCACTGGCTCTATCCCTGTTTCGACCCCTATGTCACCTTCGATCCCACCCAGGAGAAATTGATCATGTCAGAGCGCAATGGCTCCCCCCTCAACCATCCCCAAAAGCTGACCGATCTATATCGTCAGTTTTACCGGGCCAGCAAACGGTACAACCCCAAGTCCAACGCCGTACTCAAACCCATTGACGTGGCCAAGGACACGATCCTCAACGCCGATCCCAGTTTCCGGCAGGAGACCTTAGTGATGGCCGTGGCTGCCGAGGTGGCCAAACTAATGGATCGGGTCCGGAGCTCCACCGCTGAGGGCCGCTGGGTACTCAGACAGCGGGAGGAGGAGAGACAGGCTGTGCTGGCCTTCGCTCGCTACTTCGTCATGGACGTTTTTGAGGACACCTTTGCCGGAGATCGGGCTCGATTGGCGGGTCGTCAGATCAACCTGATCCGAGACACCTGCGAGTTCCTCTACCGTCTTGCCGATGATCAAGAAAACCAAGATAGGGCCAAACCTGATGAGGAGATCCCTATCCCTGACGCCGATGAAGAGCAGGGATGATCCTTGTCCTTCCAATCCACCAATTCATTCAATTACCCAGGAGATCCAGACATGACACTGCTGAAAACCATCGACTCCAACAAACTCTTCCATACCGAGATCCCCTACAAGCCCATGGGCAAGTATGCTCACTTCCTCACCCTACGGATCACAGAATCCTATCCTCTCTTTCAGACCGATGGTGAGCTGAACAAAGCACGGGTGCGAGCCGGGATCCAGAAGGAAACTCCGATCAGTCGGATCAGCATGTTCAAGCGCAAGCAATCCACCCCAGAACGGTTAGCGGGCCGTGAGTTGCTCCGTAACTATGGTTTTCTTAAGCCTGAAGAATGCGAGTATAACGTCAGCTTTGGCATGGACAATCCTGATTGCATCATCTATGGTTTCGCCATTGGAGATTCCGGATCAGAGAAGTCCAAGGTAGTGGTGGACACCGCCTTCTCTATCACGCCTTTTGATGAGTCCCATGAAACCTTCACCCTCAACGCCCCCTATGAAAACGGCAGCATGACCTCCAAGGGAGAGAAGGACTCAAAACCGGGAGAGGTCACCAGTCGGATCAATCAACAAGATCACATCCGGCCCCAGGTCTTCTTCCCCAGTATCGTCACCCTGCGGGATCCGACAGAAGCCAGCTTCCTCTACGTCTTCAACAACATCCTCCGCACCCGCCACTATGGAGCCCAAACCACCCGCACAGGCAGGGTTCGCAATGAAGTACTCGGGGTGATCTTTGCTGATGGAGAGATCGTTAGCAACCTGCGTTGGACCCAGGCGATCTACGATCTCCTCCCTGAGAAACAACAGCTCTCCCTGGATCCTTTGAGTGAGGACGTGGTTAAGGAAAAGGCCACAGAGGCGATCAAAACATTGATGCGGGAGGAATTTATCGTGCACGAGGATCGGATTGGCGAGGACTTCACCCCTCTCCTAGAAGAAGTTAAAGCGCTCACCCGCACCGAGGAAGGGATCCGCTCTCTGTTACAGCAGGCCGATCAAGAGGCGAAAGGATACGCAGCCAAACACATCAAAGCCAAGAAAGCCCCAGCCAAGTCGAGGTGATCCCATGGCCATCATTCAGCGTTGCCAGATCGAGCTCCATGACAGCCTCTACTTCGCCACTCGGGAGATCGGCAGGCTGTACGAGACAGAACCCGTGCTCCACAACTACGCCCTCTGCTATGCCCTGGGATTAGTGGATAGCGAGCATTACGGCACACAGGTAGAGAAGGAACAGGGCTATCGGTACTTCTGTGCTGAACAGGTGCCCCGCTATGAGGCCCATCTCAGTGGCCTGAACCAGAGAGGTATCTATGTCACCCCAGCCCGAGCGATCCGCCATGCTGCTGTCCTCCAAACCTGGAAGTATGGGGACAATCGCTACCACGTGGAGATGCAGAAAACTCAGAAGAATATCCCCAGCTTTGGCAGAACAAAAGAGATCGCACCCGAGAGCCTATTCGAGTTCTTCATCATCTCAACCGAATCCCTATCCTTACCCCAGTGGATCCGGTTAGGGAAATGGGCTAGCAAAGCTCGGATCTCAGTCCAGGAAACAGTAGATATCCAACCTTCCACCTCAGAGAGAGAGTTCGTCTTCCCCTACCCTCTCAACCCTTTGGATGTCATGTTTACCCATCAGGTACTCAGCTATGACGTGATCAACATGCCTCCTGTCAGTTTGATCCAAAACGTTCATCTGCATGGGCAAGCACTGATACACGGTGGGCTAAAGGTCCCGGCCCAGATGCAATTTCGTTTCCAGGCTTAACTCACCCCGATCACCCGCAGGAGAGATCCCATGCCCCACAGTCTCGTATTCAATCTCACCAACCAGGCCCCGATCCCTACCCCTCATCTCAAGGGACGCTGTCTCCATGCCCTCTTCTTAACCCTAGTGAGCTCCGTCGATCAGCAATTAGGCAATCGTCTCCACGAACAACGGAACTCCAAAGCCTTCACCCTCAGCCCCCTCCAGATCCACCGTCAACGCACTAGCTCCCTACAGTGGGATCACCAACAACCCATCAAAGCCCACAGCTCCTGTTGGTGGCGAGTCTCCCTACTGGACGAATCTCTCTTCAGCCACCTGACCTCCCTCTGGCTCAACATCAGCCCTCAGCAACTCTGGCACCTAGGTCCCTCTGAGCTCCAGATCACCAGCATCGCGGGCACCCCAAGCTCATCCCAGCCCTGGGCCAATTTCATCTCCTACTCACACCTATTCGAGGCAGCCTCAGAGGAGAACCGCCAGATCCGGATCCGATTCTGCACCCCCACCGCCTTCCGACAGGGATCCTACGACACCTCCTTGCCCACCCGAGACTGTGTCTTTAAGAGCCTCTTGGCTCGCTGGAACGCCTACAGCCCCCTACCCTTCACAGAGGAGATCCTCCCTCCCCTATTTCCCAGCCGCTTCAACATCAGAACCGAGATCCTCAAGGACAAATCCTCCAGCTTTATTGGCTGTGTGGGAGAGATGGAGTTTCGCATTTTGGGCAACGACGATCCTCTAGTCATCAAACAGATCAATGCCCTGGCTGACTTTGCCTTATTTGCTGGGATCGGTCGCAAGACCCCTATGGGCATGGGCATGGCCTACCGAGTTCTAACCTAAATGATGAATGATGATGAATTGATCCCGATCGCCGCACTCAATCAGTATGCCTACTGTCCCCATCGCTGCTGGCGGATGTTTTGTTTGGGAGAGTTCCAAGACAACGCTTACACCCTTGAGGGGACAGGATTACATGAGCGAGTTCACACCTTCGGGACCGGATCTAGAGGGGACACCCAACAGATCCGGGCCATCTGGTTACGGTCGGAGCGATATGGGTTGATCGGCAAAGCTGATGTGATCGAGGAACAGCATGGGGTTTGGTCACCGGTAGAAACCAAACGAGGATCTCGTGGAGAGTGGGACAACGATGCGATCCAGGTCTGTGCTCAAGCTTTTTGTCTGGAGGATCTGTTAAGAGTTACTGTCACCCATGGGGCTATCTACTATGCTCAAACCCATCAACGACAACCGGTGGACATCACCCCAGAACTCCGCTACCGCACCCTAGAGATCATTGAGCAGGTGAGAGATCTCCTACAAACCTCGAAGATGCCTCCAGCGATCTATGGCCCACGATGTCGGGGCTGCAGTCTAGTCAGTTCCTGTTTGCCTCAAGCTGAGAAAAAGATCAAACGCTATCAGGAGTTAAAGTAATGGGAACAGTCTACATCACTCAAGATGAGTCCTTTGTGGGTAAACGAGACGAGAGACTCCAGATCCGGGCAGAGAAGAAAACGATCCTGGATGTCCCTTTGATCAAGGTGGATGGGGTTGTCATTCTAGGGCGGGCCACGATCTCACCTGCAGCCCTGATCGAACTCCTAGAACGGGGCATTCCCCTCAGTTTCCTAACAGGATCGGGGAGATATCTAGGACAGCTTCAGCCGGAGCTTACCAAAAATCTATTTGTCAGAGTTGCTCAATGGGAGGCACGAGGGACCGAACGCGAGATCCATGTGGTGCGGGCCTTTATCCGGGGCAAACTAAAAAACTACCGTCAGATGCTCTTACGAGCCTGTCGAGAGGAATCGGAGCTTACTCTGGCCGAACCCATTGAGCAGCTCAAGAAAACCCTCTCTCAGATCTCCGAGATCTCTTGTATCGATACCCTGAGAGGCTTAGAAGGCAGTGGAAGCGCGATCTATTTTAGCGTCTTTGATCAACTGATTCGCAAACCCGACTTCTCCTTTAGGTCTCGCAAACGGCGTCCCCCAACAGATCCCGTCAATGCCCTGTTGAGTTTGGGATATGCCTTGCTACGTCATGATCTACAGAGTGCGATCAATATCGTAGGTTTTGATCCTTACTTAGGATACCTACATCGAGATCGGTACGGGCGTCCCTCCCTGGCTCTGGATCTGATGGAGGAGTTTCGTCCTCTAGTTGTGGATGCCGTCGTATTGAGTGCGATCAACCGCTGCAGCTTGACTCCAGAGGAGTTTACAACAGAACCCGTGAGTGGGGCTGTCTCTCTGAGCCAGGATGGCCTACGAACCTTTCTAAGACTCTATGAGACCAAGGTTGGATCTACCTTCAAGCACCCTGTCCTGCAGCGGAAATGCACCTATCGAGAAGCCTACGAGATCCAAACCCGACTTCTGGCTAAGTACCTGATGGGACAGACCGAACAGTACCCGCCGCTGATCTTGAGGTAACGAATGTTCATTGTGATCACCTATGATGTGCCTGTGGACAAACGCAGGAACCGGATCCATACGATCCTCAAGTCCTATGGTCAATGGGTACAGTTCAGTGTGTTCGAGTGTGATCTGACTCAGACGGAATATGCCCGGCTACGCAACCGACTGGATCGGGTGATCAAACCCGATGAGGATAGTATCCGATTCTACTTCCTCTGTGTTGGGTGTCACAGTAAGGTGGAGCGGATTGGTGGAGAGATGCCTAGAGATGAGACGAGGTTCTTTGTTTAGCGCGGGTGGGGGGGGTGGTTAGTG
>CAYSEO010000249.1:0-6834 GCA_964429885.1 uncultured bacterium | reverse complement strand
AAGGGATCCCGAGGGACTATCCTAGGCGTGATACGGGTACTCCTCTGACTTCCATAGCCAAACTCTCCCTGCTCACTGTCGACGACGATCCAGAAGTACTCCGGGCTGTCGAACGGATCTGCGACGAGCATATGGTAATCACTTCCGGATCCTACGGGCCGACTCCGGTGCCAAAGCCCCAGGTGATCCAGTTGTCGCCGCAAGTAGAGACCTAGCTCAGGACAAGGCCGTTAGGTGCACATCCAGTTCAGGAGCTTCTGTGATCTCCTCCACATCAGGGTTCTGAGAGAGGGCCTCCTTCACATCCTCAGTCGCATCTAAGAAGACTGTATTAAAGATCGTCTCTGGTCCCACTGATTTCACCTGGGAACCCAGATCCCTTTCTTTCAGCCATTCCAGCAGGCGCTCGATCGTCTGAGCCGAGTGCTGGCGGAGCCTATGATACTTCTCATACCGGCTTAATCCTGCTAGTTTCTCCGCAGCTGGCTTTCTCAGCAGTACGGCATATCGGTGTACCGTCATTAAGACCTCTCTGTTCCTATCTCTACCCTAGCTTTCCACGAACCGAGCCACCCTCGGATCTCCAAGAGCGGTCTCCAGTATACGTCTTTTCAGGGCCTCTCCCTGCAACCCCGTCACCTGAGCATAGAGGGCAGCGATCCCGGTCACATAAGGGGCTGCCATACTGGTCCCTGACTTTAAAGCATACTTGCTACGGTTGTCACTGTTACGCTCAAGGCTGGAATAAACGTTGACTCCATACCCCCAGACATCAGGTATCGTCCTCAGCTGATCCTCAACACTCATCTGGCCCGTAGATGTAAACTCTGCAGGCCGAGCATTAAAATCCACAGCTCCCACAGCCAGTACCTCAGGGAAGAAGCCTGGAGCTCGTAAATGGTTATCGCCGTCATTCCCAGAAGCAACGATCGGCAAGACATCAAAATCTTCCACCAACGTTTTCAAAGCAGAGCGCATTGAGTTGAGCAATATCCTATTATATCGATCAGCATCACATCCTGTATCCAGGACAAGCACCCGAACATCTCCTCCCTTGATCCCATCATCGTGTGCTTGAATAATGCCCGAGACCTCAGGCCATTGGACAACTGTGTTCCGTTTACCTCCCCGAATCTCAGTTCGTAATGTCCCAGGTAGATTTAGGCTAACGTTAGGAACAATGTAGTAGTCTTTTTCTAGAACGGACTCGGCATCCTTAGCCTGTTCTTCATTCTCGGCATTGATGACATAGGCTCCGATATATCCTAGTCTGGAATAGGCTCCAGCTAAATCGATCCTTTCGATCAACCGATCTTGAGGCTCACGAGGCTTTAGTCCGACCTCCTCCAGCAAGGTAGTTCGCCTTGAGCGAGGAGCATCTTCATAAATATATGCCCGCTTTCGTTGTGTTGAAGCCTGACTTAGACCTGCCCCGGCAACTCGGGGAAGTTTTCTGATTGCGATGAAGTCCTTCATATGCTGCTTGTCTTTAGAAGATCCCGAGCTCTATAATCTGAAGTCTACTATACACCCGTAACCCAGGGAACTAGGGCACTCATGCTCTGGCTAAAGGGATCCCGAGGGACTATCCTAGGCGTGATACGGGTACTCCTCTGACTTCCATGGCCAAACCCTCACTGCTCACTGTCGATGACGATCCAGAAGTGCTCCGGGCTGTCGAACGGGATCTGCGACGAGAATACGGCAATCGCTTCCGGATCCTGCGGGCGGACTCCGGCGCCAAAGCCCTCGACACCCTGCAACAGCTGAAGATGCGCAACGATCCCCTAGCCCTGATGGTAGTGGATCAACGGATGCCTCAGATGACTGGGGTGGAGTTTCTGGAGCAAGCTCTGCAACTCTTTCCCGAGTCCAAGCGGGTGCTGCTTACCGCCTATGCGGACACCGATGCCGCCATCCGAGCCATCAACTCCGTCCAGATCGACTACTACCTGCTCAAACCCTGGGATCCGCCGGAGGAGAACCTCTACCCCGTCTTGAATGATCTGCTCGATGAATGGCTGGCTCATTTCCGACCCCCGTTTGAAGGGATCCGAGTGATCGGCCATCGCTGGTCTGCTGCCTCCCACGAGACCAAGGACTTTCTGGCTCGCAATCAAGTGCCCTATCAGTGGCTGGATATTGAACGGGATACAGAAGCGGACCAGTTGGCCACCTGTGCCAAGACCACGGCTCCCTGTCAGTTGCCCCTAGTGATCTTTGCGGACGGCTCCACCCTCAGCCAACCCAGTAATACCCAGATCGCCGAGAAGATCGGGTTACAGACTCAGGCGGAGCGGCCTTTCTATGATCTGTTGATCGTAGGAGGGGGTCCGGCGGGGTTGGCGGCAGCGGTGTATGGGGCCTCGGAGGGCTTAAGCACGGTGATGATCGAACGTCAGGCCCCTGGGGGTCAGGCGGGATCCAGCTCCCGCATTGAGAACTATCTGGGCTTTCCCGTGGGTTTGAGTGGCGCCGATCTGGCCCGTCGCGGGGTGACCCAGGCCCGCCGGTTTGGGGTGGAGATCTTGACCCCTCAGGAGGTGGTGGGGGTACGACTGCAGGATCCCTATCGGATCGTCAAGCTGAGGGACGGGAGTGAGATCAGTTGCCAGGCCCTGATGATCGCCACGGGAGTCTCCTACAAACGCCTGGATGTGCCGGGGTGTGAGCCGTTGACCGGGGCTGGCGTCTACTACGGGGCCGCCATGACCGAGGCTCTGGCCTGTGAGGGTGAGGATGTTTACATCATTGGTGGGGCCAATTCGGCAGGACAAGCGGCGGTGTACTTCGCCAAGTTCGCCCGACAAGTGACCATGCTGGTGCGGTCTGAAGCCTTGACCAAGAGCATGTCTCAGTACCTGATCGATCAGATCGAGGGGATCCCCAATATCAAGGTGCTGACCCGTACCGTAGTGATGGAGGTGAAAGGCACAGAGAGCGTGGAAGCTCTGGTGTTGAAAAACCTGGAAACTGATGTTCTGGAGACGGTATCCGCCAAGTCTCTATTCATCTTTATTGGCGCAACACCTCGCACCGATTGGCTAGCGGATCTGGTGGAACGGGATGAGCGGGGCTTTATCCTGACGGGACCGGATCTGATGCGTGATCGGGAGCGTCCCAAGGGATGGACTTTAGATCGGCAGCCGTTTCTGTTGGAATCCAATGTGCCAGGGATCTTCGTGGCCGGAGATGTGCGCCATGGATCGGTGAAACGAGTGGCCTCTGGTGTGGGAGAGGGATCCATCGCCGTGCAGTTCATTCACCAATACCTGAGCCAGCTGTAGCCATGCTTCATGATCCCAAACAGATCACTCTGTTTCCTAAACTGTCCCCTGAGTCGATCCAACAGTTTCGCCCCTATGGTCAGGAGATCGAGCTGCACTGTGGTGATGTTTTGTTCCAGCAGGGGGATCAGAACTATTGCTTCTACATCATCCTGGCAGGGGCTCTGCAGATCACCAAGCAGGTGGGGGTGGAGGAGCAACTCTTGGCTCTACATCAGCCTGGAGAGTTTACGGGCGAGATCTCCATGTTGTCCGGGGAGCCAGCCATTGCTACAGGCAAGGTGATCCAGGACGGACGAGCCCTGAAGCTGGAGCCCCAGGACTTTCGCCGGATCATGATCGAGTGTTCCTTGGAGTGTACCCAATCGATCTTGACCGCCATGGTGGGACGGGCTACGGATGTGGAGGGGCAGCTGCGACAACAGGAGAAACTGGCGGCACTGGGACGTTTGTCAGCAGGACTGGCCCATGAGTTGAACAACCCTGCAGCAGCGGGTCGACGGGCGGCTCAACAGCTGCGCTCTGGTATTGAAGGCATGCAGAAGCTAACCCTGGGTCTGTGCGAACGGTTGTTTCCCCCCAGCTATCGGGAGTTGCTTAGATCCCTACAACAATCGGCTTTAACTCATTGCAGCAGCCATGTGGAGATCGATCCCCTCAGCCAGAGTGATCTTGAAGATGAGCTGATCCAGTGGATGGAGGAGTTAGGGGTAGATGAGGGATGGCGGATCTCCCCAACCTTGGTGGCGGCTGGGCTGACAGTCGCTCCCCTCAAACCTCTGGCGGAGCAGGTGCAGGGTCAGGAACTGGGGGATGCCCTCAGCTGGCTGGAGTCCTCCTTGACGGTGGCCAGTCTGGTGGAGGAGATCGAACAAAGCATGAGCCGGGTATCGGATCTGGTCAAGGCGATCAAGTCCTATACCTACCGAGACCAAGCTCCACTGCAGGAGATCGATATCCATCAGGGTTTGGATAATACCTTGCTGATCTTGAAGCACAAACTCAAGTACGGGGTCAGCTTACATAAGGAGTATGACCGGGGCCTGCCCATGATCTGTGCTTACGGTTCAGAGCTCAATCAAGTGTGGACCAATCTAATCGATAACGCGGTGGATGCGATGCAGGGCAAGGGCAACATCACGATCCGTACCTTTGCTGAACGGGAGGGAGTGGGGATCCAGATCCTCGATGATGGACCGGGGATCCCAGACGAGATCCAGTCGCGGATCTTTGATCCGTTCTTCACCACCAAAGGAGTAGGTCAGGGCACGGGTTTGGGGTTAGATATCGCTCGCCGTATCGTGGAGACCAAACATCAGGGCACGATCCGAGTCTATTCTCGGCCAGGGGAGACCTGTTTTCACATCTGGTTACCCCCTAGACCGGCCAAGATCAATGAATTGACAACAACTTCAACACCAAAGTTAAACTGAGAACTCCGGGGTGAGCCGGATCTCCGCACCTGGGGTAAGCTGAGATTGGTTAAAGTATGAATATACGTGTACGAACAAAGTGAGCGTTCCTTCCCATGCGACGATCCTTGACTGCTCTGCCTTTGGCCCTGACTCTGATCGGTGCATCACTGTCACCCACGGTGGCCATGGCTTTCCCTGGCAATGACCAGGCCTTTGACTGTTATCGCAAGTCTGACAACAGTTTCAGCTTCGGCTCCCCCACCGATGTCTCCAACAATGCGATCCTCTGTACCCCGAATCCTGATCTGAATCTAGCTACCCCGGCTCCACAAACCTCGGTCAGCTCCAACGATGGGGCCAACATCGCGGCAGGGCTGGCCATCGGTCTGGGGGCTGCGGCTCTGGGACGAGCGATCTTTGACGACGATGATGACAATGTACGGGTCTACTCCCCCGGTTACGGACGAGGTTATCCCTACGATGGCTATAACTACTACCGGCGCGGCGGTAACTATTACTACCACAACCGAGGGGGTCATGACTCTAGCGTTCGGAGAGGACAGGTCCAACAGGGGGTGACTCGTTGATCGGTGCTCCCTTACAGGCCACCGGCATCCAGGGGTGCATAGATCTGCTGATGACTGTCGATCACTGATTGATAGAACTCTAAGATCAACCCTTGATTAATGGGGGTGACCCCTTCAGGGCCAAACCAACGTTCCACTAAAGCCACCGCATCAGGATCTCGGACCACAAAGTCCTGCATAAAGCGGACCAGAGTGTAGTTGACCAGATCTCGAAAATCCGAGTCATTCTCCGGCAGGATACATCCGATCCCCTCACGGGTATAGGGCTCCTCGGGCACCACCACAAAGGTCTCTGGGTCCTCCAGCGACAACCGCAAACCCTCCAACAGGATCCCATCCCAGGCGAACCCATCGATCTGTCCAGCTGCGAGGGCGGCGACACCTGCCATGGGATCTGCTACGGTCACCAAAGTAGCTTCCGGCTGCACGATCGGGATCACGCTCTGGTTGGTGGTATTCGGAATCACACCAATGCGTTCTCCGATCATGGACTCCGGTGACCCCATCTCGCTGTCTGCTTTGATCAACAGGTGAGTCCCGGTGATCCCGTAGCTAAAGGAGAAGTCCACAGCCTGATCCCGCTCCCAGGTGAAGGAGGTGGCGCCACAGACGATATCCAGCTGATCGTTGACCACTCGAAACACCCGTGATTCCGGATCCACAGGATCGATCTCCATTTGAATGGGCTGATCCAGCTGTAACTCGATCTGACGTTGGATCAAATTCAGGATATCGACAGAATAGCCCACCAATCGTTGAGACTCGTCCCGGTAAGCCAACGGGATCGCATCCGCTCGTGTTCCGGCCCGCAGGATCCCAGTGCGCTCCACCCGCTCCAGTACGGTTTCCCCCCAAGCTGGCCAAGCTCCCATAGAGATCATCCAACACCCTAGAGCGGTAAGTATCGTCCATTTCGCCATCGTCATTCCTCCTAAGCCCTTTTTTAACCTCTATCCGCGCTGATCATAGATCTAAACGGTGATCTAAACGGTTCAACCCTGAATCGATCGCTGGGTGGATTGATTGAGCCTACTGGAAATCCCTTAAAAGTTATTCTGCTGACCTACAGCGATCGGGAACCGGATGTCAGTCATCGGCCCTTCTATCGATGTCGAAGCAATTTTGCCGCTCTACCATCTACCTATTCGATCCTTCCCAGACCTCAGCTCAAGCTAAGTTAGAGAGTGATCCGAGATTTGGAGATCCTCCAATGACCCAACGCTGGACCGATGACCTGTTCGATCGGCAGGCCGAACAGCTCGCCGAAACTCGTGCCCAGTTGGCCGAAAACTGCACCCAGCTAGCTGAGAACCGCGCCCAGCTAGCCGAGAACCGCTCCCAGCTAGCCGAGAACCGCTCCCAGTTGGCCGAAACCCGAGAACAGATCGAGGCCCTCCTGGAAGGTCAACGGATGATAGTACAGATCTACCAACAGGAACACGAAGCCAGAGTCGAGGCCGATCGACGCTTCAATCGCTTTATTGAAGAACAGCTACCGATCAAGGCCCGTCTCGCCACTGTTATAGAAGAACTCCAACAAATGGT
>CAYSEO010000248.1:0-6837 GCA_964429885.1 uncultured bacterium | reverse complement strand
AATCCCCAACGATTCCCACAGACCTATGCAGGATGTCGGCGTTGTCTACTGTCTCGCTATCCTTACAGCGTTGTATTCTACTCCGATCAGACGCGTGTGGTGATCGTGGCAGTGGCCCATGGCAAGCGTCGGCCTGGATACTGGAGGGATCGGTTATGAATCTCCAACCCCCAGAACGGATCTGTCCCAGGAGCTGAGGTTTGAGTCTGAGTGGAATGAGGATTGAGAGCTGCTATCACTTTCAGCGGGCTTACGCCAACGCCCCAGCAGCCCCTTGGGGCAACGGATCTACTCTACTCCGTTCACGAAGACCTGCAGCATTTCCAGACCCGGATCCTTGAGGACTTGTCTGCTTGACTCCTTTGTGATTAAGCACGTAAAACTAAGGAAAGTCTGTCATGAAGGATCACCATGCAGATCGTTGTTTTCCTGCTCCTCCTTGCTATTATCACTGGGATCTTCCTCCGGTTCCCCGCCCTTCGAGCGTGGTACATCCGCCGTTACCGAGGAAAATAGGAGCGAGAGCCGATCTTAGTACTGGCGCAGGGAGCAAGGTCACTGCACCCATCGGGACTCTGGAGCGGATCTTGTCAACCGACTGACTGTAAACGTTATCAGTGGGGAATCTGTCCAACAGCCTCACCCAACCCCCCAGAACGTTTCTGCCTTTCTCGCCATCTCTAAACGTCTTAGACTCATGGCCTACAGTCCCAAGTCTTACCAACAGCAGGGAGAGGGAGCTGATCACTACGATCTGCATCACCACCACCACTGACTTGATGATCACCACCCGCCGATTCCTCATCAAGAGTTTCGGCTTAAGCCACCCGTATTTCCTGCCGATCGAACTCCAGATCGGCAGTTTTTTTGGGTTTAGTCAGAGATCGAGATCGATTGAGATCAGCGGTTGGCCTGTCGAAGGGACTCCATTTGTTGTTGTTGTTCTGGGGTCAAAACCGCCTCCAACTGAGTGCGAGTGTCCTGCATCACTGGACGCAGCTGCCATAACTGATTGAAGGAGAGATCGGCACTAAACACTGCATCCCGCACCCGCTCCCCTTGATTGAGAGCTGACCAGAAGACTAACTTTTGGTCCTCAGTCATCACTGCCTCTAGATCGATCTGAGCTTGACTCATGATCTGGATGAGCTGGGTCTGCTGCTCGGAGGTAAGTTGCAGATCGGTGATCGCAGGCATCCGGGTGGTGACTTGATCGAAGGACTCCAGGGTGGGGCGCTGGATCGATTGGGCGAGAACAGTGGTGCCCATCCCCAGAGAGAGACAGAGCATAGCGGGTAAGATCACCGGATGGAGAAAGTTGATCATCATTCGGCCCTGAGTGAGAACAGCAGAGGAGGACGTCTCCTATGATTTCTGATCTCCACCTACCTATCCATCAGCCAAAGGGCACGATCCGTTACCCTCAAGGGTAGGAGGAAGGTCACCCTTACCGTAACCAGGTAGATCAATGACTCCCCAGGATCTCATGCATCTGGGTCTCATGGTGAAAACTAATGCCTGTGTGATGGTAAAGGGTATCCTGTCTAGTCTGCAACTGATCAAGGAACGCTTTGATCTCCTCACAGTGAGGATTGAGTTGGTGAGCCTGGGTCAGGCTCTGGATCGCTTCATCTACCCTCATGGAGGCTGCTAGAGCCTTTCCTAATTTGTAGTGGGCTAGGGTCAGGCTACCATTAAGCTGGAGAGCCCTTTCATAGCTCATGATGGCCTGTCTCAATTTTCGGTGCAGCCGATAAATCTCGCCCTTGCCAAAGTGAGCCTCTGCAACAGTCTGATCTTGACTGAGCACGGCCTCGAAGTGGCGACTGGCAGCCTCGATCTGAGAGGGCTTGAGGACTTTTCGCCCCGACGGCTGGGTTTTCTTTTCCGCTAGATAGATGAGACCAAGACCTACCTCAGCTTTCAGAAACTGAGGATCCTCGTCCAGGATGAACGTGAACCGAGCTCTAGCCGCTTCATAGTCCCCCTGTTCCATCAACATCAGAGCCATGCCATAATGTGCGTCCAAACAACTGATGTCCCTACCCAAGGCTTTGGTCAAGTAGATCCCAGCATCGGTTTGATCCCCAGCATGAATATAGGCTAAGCCCAAAGAGGCGTACAGATCTGCATCCGGCTCAGCAGCAATCCTGATCGCCGTCTGAAATGCTTGAATTGCCTTGGAGAGATCCCCTTTCCGATAGCTAGATTCTCCCAGATAAAAATGCGTTTGATGTCTGTAGAAGTTGATCGACAGAGCAGAGTTAAAGGATTGAATGGCCAGGTCATATTCCCCCATGGCTGCCCAGGCGATCCCACACTCATGGTGTGCGTCATCATGCTCAGGACAAAGCTCTATGACCTGCTGTAAGGACTCTACTGCGAGCCCCCAGTTCCCCTGTTTGCCATAGGATCTGCCACGCAGATGGGCGACCGTGATCTGCTGTTCTAGGGGGAGATCTGAGAGAGAAGAGAGCGGGTCGAGATACCGCAGAGTGGCATCGGGCTGTTCTCTATCAAATAACTCCTGAGCCTGAGCGATGATCCATTGACCTAAATCATGGGCCAACGGTGGATCCAATTCTCGCAAGGTTGAATGAGTATCCAGGAGTCGAGACCATTGCCCCTGCAGAACGTAAAGTTGCCCGAGGGCTTGATGGGCGAGAACATGATCAGGTTGAAGAGTGACAGCGGTCGTGAGGTTGTCTTCAGCTCGCTTCAGATCTCCTTTCTCTAGCATCAAGAGACCGTTTTGATAGCTCCACTCCGCATCGCCCTGTTGGCTTCTCAGCAAAGAGAGGTTGGATCCTCTGATCACCCTACTGAGTAACTGAGGCATTGACCAGAAGTTTGGCTGGGGAGAAGTCATCTGATACATGGGGTAGACAGGGATAGATCAGCAGAAGCACTGGAGCTCAAATGTATTTATATCTTGGCTCTCTTTGAGAAGACCAGCAACAGCCAAAACGCGTAAACACTGTGGGCTATATATCCAACACTGAGAATAGTTTCAGTCAGCAGATCAATAAGTTATCAGGGAATGGAACGCTGTCAACACTGAGAGTAAGTAGATCAGCAAAAACGTTTATACAGTCTATATGGAGTGTGTCAAAGCAATTTTGCCGATCTACTTAGGAGCTCGTGCCACCCTAGAGAGGACTGCATCTTCTAGATCATGACCATGTGTGGCCGATTTACCCTAGCAAGCTCTACTGAGGCGGTACGGGATCAGTTCCCCGGATTACAGGTTCCAGAGCCACTAGACCCTCGCTACAATATCGCCCCCTCCCAACCGATCCCTACGGTGCTCAACCAGGATCTGCGACAACTCAGCTGGCCTCGCTGGGGCCTGATCCCTCATTGGGCTAAGGATCCTGCCATCGGCCATAAACTGATCAATGCTCGGGCCGAGACCCTGACTCAGAAACCCTCGTTTCGGGATCCCTTGCGGCGACAGCGATGCCTGGTGTTAGCGGACGGCTTCTATGAGTGGCGATCTGTAGGGCGACGCAAGATTCCTCTGTACATCCACCTGCGATCTCAGCAGCCCTTTGCCTTTGCAGGTCTCTGGGATCGCTGGCGCAATCCCCAAGGAGAGTGGATCACGAGTGTTACTGTGGTCACAACAGAACCCAACGATCTGATCCAGCGGATTCATACTCGTATGCCTGTCATCCTCGCCCCTGCAGCCTACGATCTTTGGCTCAGCCCGCAGGAGAGATCCCCCCAGGATCTAGAGGATCTGACCGCACTGCTACGTCCCTATCCCGCCGAGGCCATGCAAGCCTATCCGGTCTCCACTCAGGTCAACGATCCTCAACATGATCAGCCAGACTGTATCCAATCTGTCGAACAACTCAATATATTCAACTCTCTAGGTTAGTCGATCCCTGTTTGGATCCTCTCATTCCACCTCCAGCTCAAACGCCTCATGGATCCCCTGCAGTGCCCTGACCCCATCCCCAGCTCGCACCACACAGCTAATCTTGATCTCGGAGGTGGCGATCATCTCAATATTGATCCGCTGCTCCGCTAGGGTTTGGAACATGCGGGCCGCTACCCCTGGATGGGACTCCATCTCCGCCCCGACTACACTGACCTTGGCGATGGCATGATCCACTTTTACCCCTGCCGCTGAGAGCGAGGTTGTGATCGAGCCCAACACCTGCTCCGCTACGGGGGCCTGATCCTGGGGCACGGTAAAGGCAATGTCATTGGTGGGGAGGCCCTGCTCATTCCACTGTTCCCGCTGACTTTGAATGATCGTGTCCACCACGACACCTGCAGCTGCCAGCTTTTGAAAGATCGTTGCCGCTGATCCAGGACGATCAGGTACCCCTAGGATAGCCAGACGAGATTGTTTCTGATCGAGGGCCACCCCTCGCACAGGCTTACGGGATCGACCAGGCTCGCTCCCCCGTTGGGATTGAGGGATCAATTGAAAATACTCGCTCAGCATCACCATGGCATCTCCAGATCGATCGGCAGCGATCACGCAACTGACCCGGATCTCAGACATGGAGATCATCTGTAAGTTGATCCCACCCTCAGCCAACACCTGAAACATATCCGCCGCGATCCCCGGTCTACCGATCATGCCCGCCCCCGCCAGACTGATCTTTGCCACATTAGTATCAATCACCACCTGTGGACAGCCCAATTGCTGAGCGATGTTGTGGGTGATGGGGGCTAGGATCTCCTGGTAGGCTCTGGGGATAGTGAAGGCAATATCGTTGGTATCCTCCCCCTCCGTGGTATGGATCGATTGCAGGATCAGATCCACATTGATATCCGCCGCTGCGATGGATTGAAACAATTGAGCTGCGATCCCAGGCCGATCCGGAACCCTCAACAACACGATCTTGACCTGATCCCGATCCAAGACCACCGCATCCACCGCTTGAACCATCTCCAGACCTGTTGCCGATCGGGAGTGAGCCAGAGCCTTTGAAAGCACCACTGTCCCTTGTTGATCCTGATCAGGAGGCACCAAACTAGAGAGCACCTTCAACTTCACCCCATAATTACGAGCGATCTCCACTGCCCTGGGATGCAACACCTTCGCTCCCAAGCTGGCCAGCTCTAACATCTCCCCACTGGTGATCTCGTTCAACAGTCGGGCCTGAGGCACCAAGCGCGGATCCGTTGTGAACACCCCTGGCACATCCGTATAGATCTCGCAGACCTCCGCCGAGAGAGCCGCTGCCAGCGCCACCGCCGTCGTATCCGATCCGCCTCGCCCTAATGTGGTGATATCCAGATCAATGGTGCTGGAGATCCCCTGAAACCCAGCCACGATCACCACCTTGCCTTCCCCCAGATGCCGCCAGATCCGATCCGTACCGATCTCCAGGATCCGCGCCCGCGTGTGATCAGTCGTCGTCCGGATCCCCACCTGAGCCGCCGTCATCGAGAGAGCCGCCGTGCCGATCTGCTGCAGCGCCATGGCCAACAGGGCAATGCTCACCTGTTCCCCAGTAGACACCAACATATCCAGCTCTCGCCCGTAGGTCGGATCCCCGATGGCCTGAGGATCCAACTTCTGAGCTAACCCCAGCAACCGATCTGTCTCCTTGCCCATGGCTGAGACCACCACTACCACCTGGTGACCCTGGGCCACCGTGCGAGCTACCCGTTGGGCCACTGCCTGGATACGTTCGATCGATCCCACCGAGGTGCCCCCATACTTTTGCACCCGTAAGGCCATGCTCCGGAGCCTCCTACCGCTAGCTGGAACCAGATTTTACAGCAGACCCCACCGATTCACCTGCGGATCTGACCAGGATCGGAGAAAATTATTGGTATTGCAAGGCTTTCCTGTTAGCTATTCGTCAGATTCTGGGGCTGAACGTCAATCTCACCTAGCAGCGATCGAGGGATTTAAGTGCTAAGATATCCCAGCAGTCATGCCATTGAATTCTCGAGAAAGGAGCTCGATTATGGGTGAGCCGATCAAGTTTTATCACCAGAACAGAAGCCATGGGTACTTCTCCAATTTCGCCTCCTATCCCATCACATTAAAAGGCAAGATCTGGCCCACAACAGAGCACTATTTCCAAGCCCAAAAGTTTGCTGACACCGATCACGAGGAAGCGATCCGTCAGGCCCAGACTCCAATGGACGCAGCCCAGATGGGGCGAGACCGGAGACGTCCTCTCCGACCGGATTGGGAACAGGTCAAAGATGAGATTATGGGGCAGGCTCTCTATGCTAAATTCACCCAACATGAGGATCTACAAGGGAAGCTCTTGGCAACTGGGACAGCTGAGATCATCGAACACACTCCAAATGACTCCTATTGGGGAGATGGCGGTGATGGATCTGGTGGGAATAAACTAGGTCAGTTGCTGATGGCAGTGCGAGAGCAGATCCGGGCTGAGTTACAGGCTCAGGTCTCTGGGGAGACAGGGTATAAAGGAGAAGCAGGATCAGGAGAGTGAACCATGAGCAACGAGGAACTACGGCAGCTGATCGAGCAGACCGCTGTCCAGCAGGCTGCTACGGCTAAGACGGTGGAACAGTTGGGCCAACGGATGGATCAGCTGGGCCAACGGATGGAACAGCTGGGCCAACGGATGGATCAGCTGGGCCAACGGATGGATCAGTTAGGGGAACGAGTAGATCAGGTCTCCCGCAACATTGATCAGTTAGGAGAACGAGTGGATCAGGTCTCCCACAACATGGATCGGCTGGGGGAGAAGGTGGATCGGGTGGCAGAGACGGTACGGATCAATGATGAGAAGGTGACACGGGCGGTGGATATTGCCTTGTGCCAGATGTCTCAGTTTGGGGACTTTGCCGATCTGGTGCGGGCCATTCATGCGGAGACCGCTCAGC
>CAYSEO010000247.1:0-6842 GCA_964429885.1 uncultured bacterium | reverse complement strand
CGCCAGGCCAGGACTCCCCCCATGCCATGACCGATCAGATGCACCGGTCGAGCCTGGGAGCCCAGAACCATCTCCAGTTGACCCAACACGGACTCCAGATCCCCAGTCTGATCCTCTGAAGCCAGATAGCTCCAGTCCTCCAGAGACCAGCGACGTCGGATCTGGTCGGTAAAACAACGGTGCAACTCTCCAGCCCTGTAGCCAGGATTGATCCATAACGCGCCCGCAGCCTCAGACATAGACCCCCACCTTTTCTAGAACAACTCCGCACACCCCTAGGAAAAAAGGGCTGGCACACCTACTCCAACCCACTAACCCAAGAGTTGGAGGCCACCAGCCCCAGTCGATCTCCTTGCCTTAGAGGAGCAGGGGATTGAGACCGCTCTCAATGCACCCTGGGATCACCCTAATTCTATTGAGAATAATTTGCAAGTACCTGTCTTGTTAATTTTTATGGCGGGGATTTCCTGCCAGACTTAGGTTCTGATCGCAGGGATCTCACCTGAGGAGATGATCTATGGGGCGAGGCTCCTCTTGCATCTGGATATCAATAGAGGCTCTGAGCCAGCTCTGGGCACAGGCCGGATCTTCGGAGCCAAGCAGCATCCTCTATACCGTCACAAGGTTCACAATTCAGTCGCTCATGGAGTGATCTCTGAATATGCCCCAGGGACTCGATAAGTAGATCGGCAAAATTGCTTTGACACAGTATATGTCGTCTGTATAAACGTCTTTGCGGATCTACTTAGGTTATGGTAGGGGTCTACTCACCCATGGTTGTGGTTATGGAGCTGACCCCACTGGAGACCTTGACCCTGTCTGCCACCTCCCTGGGCGTCCTGGATCAGTGTCCACGGCTGTTCCGCTACCTCTACATCGATCGGCTGATCTGGCCACCGGCTCAGGCCCTAGAGGATGAGGAGAGTTTACGGTCAGGGCAGCAGTTTCATCGTCTCGTCGATCTGTATAGTCGGGGGCGATCCATCGACACCCAGCTGCGCACCCTATCGCCTCAGATCCGCGCCTGGTGGCAGACCTTCCTGGCGAGTCCCCATGCTCAACCCTCGGGCCAAATCTTCTCCGAGCTTCCCCTTTGGATCCAAGTAGAGGGCATCACTGTAACGGCCCAGTTGGATCGATTGCGGGTGACCGAACAGGGGGTGGAGATCCTGGACTGGAAGACCGATCGGGTGCGTCCCAGTGAGGCGCAGATGCATCGCAACCGACAGACCTGGCTCTATCCGTTGATGGTATGTTGGGTAGCAGATCGGCTGCCCCAGGTGCTCGATATCTCCCCGGATCGGATACAGATCACCTTCTGGTATGTCAATCATCCCGATCATCCCTTTCGGCAACCCTACAGCCAGGCCCAGTTTCGTTCCCATCAGCAGATCCTGCAGCAGGAGATCCATCACCTCAAACACAGGCATCAAGAGGACTATCCCATGACCCGCCACACCTCGATCTGTCACTCCTGTCTGTTTCGCGCTCGCTGTTATGGGCTTGCCCCAGAGGGCCTGGATCCTCAACAATTGGAACTGTTCGAAGGGATCCGGCCCCCAGCCACATCCGGGGATACTGAGCTGAATCTTGAGCCCCAGAGATGAAGCATGCGAAGATGAATTCCGTGGACCCACCGAGCACATCCCCCTCGCAAGATCCAATACTAGAGATGTAGGTTATCCAATCCCCATGGCTGCTTCCTTCAATGCCCCCACACCCTTGGATCCCTCCCTCCCCCTGCAGGGGTATGTACTGGCAGTGACCCAAGGGGAGTTCTGTATCCCCTTCCGGCTGCAGGAGCCCTTCTACCGCATTGGGCGAGGCCATGAGTGCACCATCCGTGTCAGCCATCCGGAGGTCTCCCGTATCCAAGCGATCCTGCTCTCCGATCAGGCTGGGCGATTTCAGCTGTTGGATGGAGATGGCCGCAACCGGCTCAGCACCAACGGCACCTACGTCAACTGCTCCCGGATCACTCAGCACTGGCTTTACCCTGGGGATGTGATCCTGCTGGGCAGCGGGGATATCGTGGCCTACTTCCTCTATCTCAGTGGCGAGGAGGACCATACTGTAGTCTTAGAGCGGTTGATGGAGCGTCGTAATACCACCGATCTCCCCACCCGCACCCTGCCTTCCCCTGAGTCCTGATCTGATCGCGTGATCAGGGCTAAGCAAGCTGTCATCCCGATCCCCAAGGGGGTTTGAGGATGGAGCATGTGGTAGAACTGGGTTGCCAGAGCTGGGTTCCTCTGACCCATGGGTAGGCACCATGACCAGAGTCTGTCAGAATGAAGTGTACTCAGTCACATCCTTTGGCTGTTGTCCACCGTTTATGCTCTATGTCGATCTCCTCTCAAACCAGCAACCCTCAAGTCCTAGCGGCTCAGATCCGAGACGTGGATGACCAGTTGTCCAAACGGTCCCTAGCCCTCGATCCGGCCGGCTACTTTATTGTCTATGTGGATCGCGATCAGCAATTGCTCTGTGTCAAATATTTCCGTACCCGCATCAATGAGCAGGGCTTGGCCACCGATCCAGACACCGGCAAAGTGATCCCAGCCAAGGGGAAAACCCAGCAATCCGCTGCTCAGATCTTCACAGGTCGCACAGCCAAAGAACTCTGTATCACCCTGTTCGAGCACCTGGAATCGGAGGAGGCTCTGGTGACTCAACTCAGTCATGCGGCCTACTTGGGCCGAGAGCTCCAACGAGCGGAGCAGGCCCTGATCGAAGGTAAGGACTATATTCAGGATTAGGGATCAGCGTTGGGTCGCTCCTGATCCAGCGGGATTCAGGTTAGCAATAGAGGATACAATCCCCTGACCGCTGCTCACCCTGGAGGACGATACCGTGCAGGCTTTTCAGTTGGAGATCCATGCCACCCCTAAGGATCTCGTGGCCCAAGGGGCTCGCCTCTGGCACTATTGGTCTACCCTAGCCATCGCCGAGCGGGGTCGGTTTACGGTCGTTCTGGCAGGGGGCAGTACCCCCAAGCTCCTCTACAGCACCCTGGCCCAAACCCCAGGCTTAGATTGGCAACACACCTGGCTCTTCTGGGGAGACGAGCGCTATGTGCCCGCCGATCATCCCGACAGCAACTACCGCATGGTCAAGGAATCCCTGCTGGACTCGATCCCGATCCCTCCAGAGCAGATCGTGGCTCCCCCAACTACCGGAGGTGATCCAGCCCAAGATGCCCAGCGCTACCAACAGACCCTGCAGCAGATCTTCCCCTCAGACTGGCCCGACTTCGATCTAACACTCCTGGGTATGGGGGGAGATGGCCACACCGCCTCTTTATTCCCAGGCACAGCAGCCCTAGAGGTCGAGGATCAATGGGTCACCGTGGGTCAGAAGGAAGATCAGCCCCGTCTCACCCTCACCCGTCCGGCGCTCAATGCCAGTCGGCAGGTGTTGTTTCTCATTACAGGCTCCAGCAAGGCGGCGCGCCTCCAGGAGGTCCTAACCACAGAGCCCCATCTACCGGCTCAGAGGATCCATCCCCAAGGCCATCTCCTCTGGTTTCTGGATGCCGCCGCCGCTGCCGAGTTACCCCTCCAGATCACCCTGTAGCCGATCTGGCCTCAGCACCTTAGTTCGTGACTTGATAGAACAGCGACCGGGTCACCCAAGGATATTCAGAGGGCTCTACCACGATCGCCTGACTGGAGGAAACACCAGCTTGCGACTGGAGCGTCTGTTGGGGCGCCTGTCCATAACCACTGCGGAAGAAGGCCAGGTCCCGAGATCCCAGGCGGTTTTGCGACGCCACCACCAGGACCCGTGCCTGTCCGTAGGGAGCCGAAACCGTGTACTGGAACCGAGATCCCGAACTGGGGAAAGTCTGGGTTTGATTGGCCCGGAGGAAAGGGGCCTGAGCGAATCGGTTGGGCAAGATCAACTTGATCTGACCATCCGCCTCAATACTGAACAGATAGATAAAGGCATCCTGGGAGGGCCGCACCTGGATCTGGATCGGTTCCCCCACTTGGTAGCGAGGATTGCTACCACCTTTGTTCAAATTGGCCTGCACCGAGAGTTGCTCAGGAACCGGCTCCACAATGATCAACTGGCTGCCTGCCTCCAGCTCGGAGCGCTCCCCGGCCTCAGCCGGAACCCACGAGACCAGAGCAGCCATCAGGGGGGCAGCCATCAATAATCCAATACGTTTCATCCTCTCAACTCCAAAAGACATCCACCCCTTGATCCTAGGCAGCAGCTTGGCCCAACGCCTTCATCCCTCCCGTAGGATCCCCCTGCCTCAGCCGTAGGTCCCTGTTCCCCTTCCCAGCATCCCCAATGACGATGTTGCAGTAGCCCCATGACTTAGCACCTGACGATCCGATGATCGGAGGCTCAGTCTGGATGCTGATGTCTCAACCGGAATGCCCACTGCAATAGGTCGCCGTTCGGGCTCCTCCCCGCCTACCCAGATCGCATCCGGCCCAGGCCTGATTCCAGATCTCGAGGGTAACTCCAGCGATAACAGATCCTTAACCTTTTCTTGAACAATAGGCGGCTTTGTTATGGGGGCCACATCTTTGCATAGGTATAAGAAACTTCCAGGTCCAGAAAGGCGATCTATTGTGATTTCTCTGCCCGATAGACTCTAGAATAATTCCCAGTTGGATTAAGATTAATCCCCCCGCCGGGGGCTCTAGCCGAGGAATGGTTGACCTGAGGCACCTCCATCAAACAGAGGGTCGTTCCCTGCTTTCTCCCTGTTCGGCAGCCGGATCAGGAACAATCACGCCTCTGGGTGCAATGTTAAGTCCGTCCGGAGTTAAGCCTCAGCCGGGATGTGATCTCGGTCACAGTGTTACAGGAGTCTCGCCACCATGACGTTCCCTCAGACCGTTACTGTTTTACTGATCGATGATGATCGTGTCTTCCGTCAGGGCCTCAAGACGCTGCTGCAGTTTTGTGGGAATGGTCCTCTCCAGTTTGAGGTGATCGGAGAGGCAACTCGATCCGACCAAGCCCTGCAGTTGATTAAGACGAGTGAACCGGAACTCTTACTCTTAGATCTGGAGCTAGAGGAGGGTAATGGGGTGGCAATCTTGGATCATCTGCGTCAGATCCACTCCTCGGTGCGGACCCTGGTGCTCTCGGGTCATCAGGAGGATGAATGGATCTTCCGAGTGATGCAGTCCGGTGCCCATGGTTATCTGTTCAAGGCGGATCTGGGGGATCATCTGCTCAAGGCCATCACCACGATCTTGAACTGGGAGGTGTATCTGCCCCCCTCGGTGGCCACCTGTTTCTTCCGACAGTTCACCGCCTATGCCGATGAGTTCCTGCCCCCTCGCCCCGTAAGCTGTCTGACGGAGCGGGAACATGAGGTGTTGCAGTATCTGATCGAGGGCTACTCCAATCAAGATATTGCCAAGCAGTTATTCATCACCACGGCGACGGTGAAGGCCCACCTGACGGCCATCTACACCAAGCTCAAGGTCAACAGTCGAGCTCAGGCGATCGTGGCGGCTCTCAAGCTCGGGGTGGTTTCTCTCTCTCAGTACCAGATGCCTCTGGAGCTGGGGGCCGATCATCTGGAGGTGAACTAGGGATCGGGGTACGGTCGCGACTCGTCTCTGGCCTAGACTAGGGATCATGCAGATCGGAGCGTGCCATGTCTGTTGAGATCGGATCTTTAGCCCCTGACTTTACGTTGCCCAGTGTGGGCGGGCTTTCGCGGGAGAATGAGTCCACCACGACCCTGAGCGCCTATCGAGGCAAGACCTATGTGCTGTTGGCCTTCTATCCGGGGGATTTTACGCCGGTATGTACGAAGGAGATGCAGGAGTTTGTGGATCAGTGGGAAGAGTTTCGCACCCTGGGCTGTGAGATCCTGGGCATCAGCAGCGATCCGATCGAGAAGCATCGGGAGTTTGCTAAGCAGCTGCGGCTGGAGTTCCCATTGTTAAGCGACAAGGATAAGACGATCAGTCGCCAGTATGGGGTGGATAGCCTGTTGGGCACTCGACGAGCCTACTTTCTGATCGATGTAGAGGGGATCCTGCGCTATCAGCATGTGGAGCTGTTACCGGTGTTTAAGCGAGGCACCGCTGAGTTACTCAGCACCTTACGTCAGCTCAAGGCCAGTTGATCGGGGGCTCTGGGCTGCTAGACTCGGGACGCCCTGGTTCGGAGATGATGATCATGTCCAAACGCAATCCCTATGATTGCTGGCGAGCCAAGCCCTGGTGGTGTCAGCCCTGGTCGATCCTGTTGACGGGGATCAGTCTCCTCTCCCTCAGTTGGGCGCTGTTCCATACCCTATGGTTGACGCTCCTGGTGGCGGTGCCGATCCTGGTGTGGTGGATCTATTTCCTGGTGGTGTGGCCCTTGTTGCTACAGGCGGCTCAGGAACAGGATCTGGGATCCTAGGTATCAAGCGACACCCTATCCCGTATAGGGACGTTTGTAGGAGGGATGAATCCCCAAAACGATGTCCTCTTTAGGGAGCCCCGTCTGGACTAATTCTTGGCCCACGTCTACATCGGTGGTGTTCTGCTGCAGCCAGATCTTGCCATCCTTAATATCAAAGTGGAGCATCGTATGATGAATCCGGCTCAGATCTCTCCAGCCGATCCGCATGAGCTGATAGTGATCTCGCAGGGTATCGAAGATAAGTAGATCGGCAAAATTGCTTTGATATGCACTATATGGTCTGTATAAACGTTTTTGCTAATCTATTTAAGCTCGGTTTCAACCTCTGCCTCATCCGTTGCATAGCAGTTTAAGCAAATCTGCTTTGGAAAAAAGTCTCGTTTCCCTCCTAAGCGAGTAAGGGTAAAGAAAGATAACGAGGAACTAAGGAACATAACCGCCTCTTGATC
>CAYSEO010000246.1:0-6851 GCA_964429885.1 uncultured bacterium | reverse complement strand
TGAAGCTCACCTCAGGATACGATTTCCCCATGCCTACATTCTTCTCCAAATCGTGTTAAAATCTAGTTTGTTATTATGTTGTTGGATCAACGTGAAGGTGAATAACGAATTTATAGTTCTGGTCGATGCACAAGGTCGAGATCTGCTGACCCCGGAGGGATCTGTCTCCACGATGGATAAGTACGAGGCCCATAGACTTGGGTTGTTGCATAGAGCGGTCTCAGTATTTCTCTTTGATGGCTGTCAACTCTTGCTCCAGAAACGGGCGGTCGACAAGTATCACTCCGGTGGACTCTGGACCAATACCTGTTGCACTCATCCTCGGTTAGGGGAATCTCCCCTGGAAACCTCGATCCGACGGCTACGAGAGGAAATGGGGATCAGCTGTGATCTCCAGGAGCTATTCCAGTTCTCGTATTTCATCCAGTTTGCCCCCGATCTATACGAACATGAATATGATCATGTCTTCGTCGGCAGTTGGCAGGGAGAACCCAATCCCGATCCCAGTGAAGTGGAGGACTGGCGCTGGATTGACTACTGGGATCTACAGCAGGAGATCGCACAGAATCCAGAGTCTTTTACCTACTGGTTGAGGGTTTGCTTAGCAGATGTCATTCAGCAGGTTTTCCCCGATCAAGAAGAGCGGCGATGCACTAAAGTGGCGGAGGATTGATCCGTGGGCACCACCAACAGCTCACTAACATTGACATGGGCCGGACGAGTGAGACAAAACAACACGATCTCGGCAATATCCATAGGGGTCAACGGTGTTAGCCCCTGATACACCTCAGCCGCCCGCAAGTGATCCCCATGAAACCTCACCTCACTAAACTCCGTCTCCACCAACCCTGGATCCACAGAACTCACCCGGATCGGTGTGCCTAAGAGATCCTGCTTCAACCCCTCCGTCAAAGCCCGCACCGCCGCCTTAGTTGCACAGTAGACATTGCCCCGTGGATAGGCCTGACGCCCCGCGATCGATCCGATATTGACCACATGACCCCGCCCCCGTCGCACCATCCCCGGCAACACCCCACGGGTGACATACAGTAAGCCCTTGACATTGGTATCGATCATCTCCTCCCAATCCTCGATCTGCCCCTCCTGTAGTGGATCCAAACCCCGACTCAATCCAGCATTGTTGATCAACACATCGATCTCAGCCCACTCCGGAGGTAACTGTTCCAAGGCTCGCCTCACCAGTTGGGGATCCCGAACATCCATGGCCAACAGATGGGGTGGGTTATCGAAGGCTTGCTCCAGATCCGTAGCCAACTGTTGCAGCCGGTGTTGCCGACGAGCCCCCAAGATCACCCGTGCCCCAGCCTGAGCGAAGAGAGTGGCACAGGCAGCCCCGATCCCACTACTGGCTCCCGTGATCAAAATGGTCTGCCCCACGATCGATAAACCCATGGCACCTCTTGTGTCGATCGGACACCTCACAACAGGCTCATCTTAGGGGAGATCGCTCCCGGCTGTTGGCAGCAGAGATCCTGAGCTCCCTAAGGGCGCTGCACCTGAGTGGAGGCCAGCATTTGATTCAACAGATCCGCTCCCCCGTCCGTGAATAGGGCAGGACGGGAGATAAACACCTGGGCGATCTGCTGCTCTCCCTGCACAAAGTCCACCTGGATCTCCCCAGACTGCAGACGGGTATGGGCCGCTTGGGGTAGGTTTTCCCACATCATACTGGCCATAGCGATGGCAATGAGCTTGAGATTATCATCGCTCCGATCTGACAGATTGAGGATCTGCGAGCGGATCTGAATGCGGGGTGAGGTACAGCCACTCAGCTGATAGTTGCCAAACCGAGGGGGCTGCCCATTGGGAACCGCATCCACCCCCATGCGAAAGTCCTTATTCAGTAGAGCCGCCAATTGCTCACACACCAGGTTCTGGGCCGTTTGTCCCACCTCTCCCTCAGGTCGGATACCGTAGGCTGTGGCGATGGCGGTCTGGAATTGTCCTGATCGAGCCTGGGTGCGAGCGGACTGTACACGCTCCAGATCCTGACCCAGGGCCTGCCCCTGTTCAAACTGAGGCTGATCTGTGGGGATGTCCCCTAACCGTTGCCGAGCTTTGTCCAGATCATCCTGTTCCAGAAAGGCGAGGGCCTGTTGTAACTGCCAATCCGCCAGTAGAGACTGCGCTACGGCAAAGCTTGCCTGCTCCACTGGGATCTTGCCCGCCATGGCGATCGCCCCCGCCAGATCCCCTGCGCTCGCCGCCTGACGGGCTGCCTCTAGGGTCCATTCCGAGGCCAGAGCCTGAGCAGTGGAGTAATTGGGCTGATCCGGCTCCACCTGGGAAGCCAACGCGATCGCTGAGGATAGATCACCGACACTGGCAGCCTCCCGTGCCTCCTGAACCCGCCAGTCGGAGATCAGAGCCTGGGCCATGCTAAAGCGAGTATCCGAATCTGGGATCCCCTCCGCCAGACTGATGGCACTCAGCCGATCCCCAGCCTCTGCCATGGATTGAGCTTGCTGGAGGGGATCGCTACCCCGAGTCAGGCTCCAGATCCCAACAGCCCCGAGTCCTAGCCCCACCATCAAGACCGCTGCTAACGGGAGCTTCCACCGATCGATAGCTGTGCAGGTCAGAGCTGTGTCCACAGGAGTGGCCTGATCAAGCTCCGGAGGGTGAGAGCCAGCCTGAGGAGTTGTGACGGGTTCGATCCGGGTCTGGGCCTGATCAGGAGAGGGTTCGGCTTGAACCGGTAGCCTGATCTTCTCCGATTGCCCTTGGGGTTTGCGGGAGCCCAGGGGATGATTCGGCAGAGTGGTCTCCAAAGGCGGGTTGAGCTGCGGATCATCAGAGCGGATCTCTTCTGCAGTCCCCCCACTCTCCCATCCGATCGCCTGCTTGAGGGCCAGGCTGAGGGTTTCCACATTGGGATATCGATCCTGGGGCTCCTTGGCCAAACACCGCAGCACCACCTCCTCCAGAGTATTGGGTAATCTCTGACAGTCTGGCAGCTCCCGTAGGGGCTGAGGGTCCGTAAAAGCATGGGCGGTTAGCCAGGAGGTGGCATTGATGTTACGGGTCTCAGAATGCAGTCCAAACGGATCGGTCCCGCTCAGGATCTGGTAGATCAAGACCCCCAAGGCATAGATATCCGTGCGACCATCGATGATCTCATCCCCCCGCCATTGCTCCGGGGCCGCATAGCGACAGGTGCCCAGAAAGCTGCCCACATTGGTCAGGGTGGTGTGGGACATCTCCTCCGTATAGATCTTGGCGATGCCGAAGTCCAGGATCTTGACCCAATCCCCTAGAAGGTTATGGGGAATTAAAAAGATATTATCCGGCTTCAGATCCCGATGGATCACCCGAATATGTTCCGGATAGGTGGCGTCCGAGCGCCAGAGCGTGATGCCATTGTGGGCCAGAGCCAGACCCTCACACACCTGCACCATGATCCGGACCACCTGCTCGGGGCTGAGTCGTTTCTCCCGTCGTACCCGTTGCCCTAAACTCTCCCCCTTGAGGTACTCCATCACATAGAAGGGATAGCCCTCCCGCATCACCCCATGATCCAGCACCTGAACGATATGCTCGCTCCCCAATGCCGCTGAGATCGTCACCTCCCGATCAAACCGTTTCCGCAGATCGTTATTGTCGGACAACGTGGCCTTGAGCACCTTGAGAGCCACCTGCTTCCCCAGGGTGAGATCCATGGCCAGATAGACATCTCCCATGCCCCCCCCGCCCAGGGGTTGATCGAGGCGATAGCGTTGCTGTTGGCCGACCCGGCGACCGGTCCAAAGATCTGACTTCTCAGTGGCTTCCATGATCCAAAGGGTGATGAACCAACCAAACATAGATACTAGACTGATCTATTCCCAACGGATGTGATCAGGATCTCCCTCGGAGTTGAGCTGGAGATCCCTTAAAGTATATCGATCCTGTCGAGTTGTTTCCTGTCGGATGAAGAGGGACTTAACATGGGAACGGGCTTCCTCAGCTAACCCCCGATCTGGGACATGGTACGGCTATAGGCGCCCTCAATACCCTTCTGACGAAGCTTGAAGTTGATCTCGGGCTTGAGCTCGATCAATTCCTGAATCTGTGCTTGGATCTGGTGAGCCGTGGATCCAGAGCGCAGCAACTGGCGCAGATCAATCTGATGGGACTCATTTAGCAAACAGGGGCGCAGCCAGCCATCCGCCGACAGTCGCAGCCGATTGCACCGATCACAGAAACACTCCGACATCTGACTGATAAACCCTAGAGTCCCCTGAGCCCCAGGGATCTGAAATACATCCGCAGGTCCGTGGCCCAACACCATCCCCGCCTGTAACCCATAGCGGGCTTGGATCCGTTGCCGCAGGATCTCAGAATCCACCCAGCCTTTATCGGTGAACAGCAGCTCATTGCCAATGGGCATAAACTCAATGAAGCGCACATGCCAACGGCGATCGAGGGTGAGAGCAGCCAGATCCTCCACTTCATGATCATTCACCCCTGGGATCACCACCACATTTAACTTCAGCGGATCGAACCCTGCTCGATGGGCAGCCAGGATCCCGTGCCAAACCCGCTCCCATAGATCTCGTTGGGTGATCTGCTTGAAGATTTCCGGATCGAGAGAGTCCAGACTGATATTGATCCGACGCAGGCCTGCCCGGTATAGAGCTTCTGCCTGAGGGGCCAAGTTATGGGCATTGGTGGTCATGGACAGATCCTGGAGCCCAGGCAAGGCACAGATCTGTTGCACTAGATCCACCAGCCCTGGTCTCAATGTGGGTTCCCCACCTGTGAGGCGTAACCGATCAATCCCCAAAGGCAGAAACACCTCCTCCAGCAGCCACAGGATCTCGGTATCCGTCAATCGCTCCTCCGAGGCCAGCCACTGGATCTCCTCCTCGCTGGGCATACAGTAGTGACAGCGGAAGTTACACCGATCGATCAGGCTGAGGCGCAGGTAGTTGACGGTCTGCATAGAGATAAAGACAGGGATCTGCAGGAAGCAACGGGAAGTGCCCTCATTGTATCCCCAGTCTCGGCAGGGCATCGCTAGGAACCCTACGGGCAGAGTAGCCAGGTAGGACTGCAGGACAAGTCAGACCTCAGGCTGTAGGACCCTATGACTGCGGCAAAGAACTGTTCTTGACACCTACCTTTGACTTCAGTAGGAGTAACTTCAATAAATCTGCGATCCAATGCAGAAGCCAGATACCTATTAACGATCCTGTTAGGATGTAAACGAGCGTGCAGATCAAGCCTAAAGTTGGGACTAAGAGGAGTTGCGGACGATCTAAAGTGAGTTGAGGATCAGAGAAAACCCGCAAGGATCCAAGGGCAAACAAGCTGAAGAGAAGAATACTGGTACCACCCCACAAACTCAAGCTTAACGGGGTCGCCCCTTCTAGAGGATGAGGGATCAGAGCCACCCGAAACAAGATCTCTGAGACCAGAGCCAGAGCCCCAAGCGGCAAGATCCTGCTCAATCCCATCCCAGCAGCGGTGAGATCAGAGGCGATTCCAGGGGAGAGTTTCAAGATCAGCAGGATACTGCCGTAGATCCCCCACCCCAAGATCACAATCGTCCAGCCTTGGGATCTCAGGGGTGTACCGATAGCGGCCCCCAATCGTTGCAGGGGTGTGGCGATCAGAGGGATCTGCTGTAGAACGGTTGTCGGTGCCAGGGGCAGAAGGGTGGGATCCCAGCCCCCCACCTGGTTGGAGCGGAGGAACCAGAGCTGAGCCCCGTAGCGGAGGAAGATCTGGGCTAACTCATCCTGAGCCCGCCGAGGTAACAGGGTGCGCCAGCTGAGGAGCGCGTCCAAGAGGCTGCTGTTGTGGATGAATCCACCGCGATTATTGATCCCGGCCAGGGCCTCCGTATTCTGCCGCCAATCGGATCGAACCACGCCGTAGGGCACCAGACGATCCTCTAGATCTTGAGCCAGAGATCCCAATTGCTGCATCCGTTCCAGCTGTGGGGAGTTGGGGTGATCCTGGATCCACTGCTTGATGTTGGGGATCTGCTCGAACTGACGGCGGATCGCTTGAATGGTGATGTAGAGGGCTTGACTGGAGTCTTGCACACAGGAGGTAGCAGGAGTCACAATAGCGGCGCCAGTGCCATCCCCGGTGCGATAGCGCCCCATCATCACCTGCAGTTGAGCCAACAGTTCCGGGAAGATCTCCAGGGTGGTGATGGAGGAGACCTCAGATCCAGTCTCAGTCTCGAACCGATAGCCCTGGGTGAACAGATCTAACTTGACGATCACATCGGAGATCGGTCGGGAGCCGAGCCAGCCCCGTTGCAGATTGCCCGTGTAGTTGGCCCAGGTATGGGTGCCTGCGATGATGCCATGGGGGTTGTGGGCATAGACCTGTTGGTAACGGATCTCAAAGATCAGCTCATCCGTGAATGGATCCCGCACCACCTGAGCCAGTCCAAAGGAGAAGTGGCCCTGCACTAGCCCCGCGATCGTCGGCTCCGCTTTCTCTCCACCGATGCCTCCAAACAGATGCATCACCAGACCATAGTCCCCCTCCTGCCACTGATCGAGGGCTGCCTGTGAGGTCTCTGCCCCAGGATCCACCAGGACGGAGCTTACCTGTCCCTTGCGAGCGGGGGTATCCTGCCAGTTGCCCCGATTGATCTGTTGAAGTCCAGCCCGTGTTCCCAAGATCACCTGATCCGGTTGTAATCGCATCAGAGATCGAGGTTCTAGGGCTTGGACCGTGAAGATCCCCTCCTGATCTTGAGCGCCATACAGATACCATCCCTGTTGACCCGCAGGCGAGGACTCGATCTGGGCAGGGGTCGAGGGGAAGACCTGGTTGCGATCGGAAGGCTGTTGGGGGATGCGGATGATCTCCTCGGGGCCGCTGAA
>CAYSEO010000245.1:0-6890 GCA_964429885.1 uncultured bacterium | reverse complement strand
GGGAGCCATGGGCAAACCACAGAGGTCCTTGCCTACGGAAGATCCTATCAACTCAAAGCAAAGGAGAGATGATCCACTAGGGCTCGCACAGATCCTAGGGTCTGCTCATACACCATGCGAGTGGGTCCCAACAGGCTGACGCTACCCATGGGCTCATCCCCCCGGTAATAGGTGGAGGTGATCAGGGTGCAGTGGCGGATCGGCTCCAGAGGATTCTCCGCCCCGATGAACACCTGTAGCTCTCCCCGACGCTGGGATCCCAACATATCCCCGAGGACGTCCTGATCCTCCTCCAACAGCTGGACCACGGTCTGGATCTGCTGAGTCTGGGTGAATTCCGGCTGCCGCATCAGCTCATTCACCCCAGCGGTAAAGAAGGAGCCGAGGGAGGGACGCAGACACTTGTGGGAGGCCACCTGCAGCAGATGGCTGAGCCACTCCGCATAGCAGCGAAACTGCCGATCCAGCTCCAGCCAGCTCAGATCCTGTAGATCTGCCAGGGTCTTGCCCCTGAGTTTGAGATTGAGGAAGTTGCTCAACACCTGCAGCTCCTCCTCCAGCTGTTCCAGACTGACTGGCGGCAAGGGGATCCGGTCCCCAGGGATCTCGACCCCGTCGCTGCTCTCCTCTCCCAGATTGACCACTGCGGAATGGGTGCGATAGGAGTCCGTCACGATCACCATCATGACCCGGTATTGATCCACGGAGACCAGTTGCAGATGTCGTAGCACCACCGTCTGCAGTTGCGGGGTGGAGATCATGGCGATACAGCCACTCAACCGGGCCAGGATCCGAGCCGCCCGATGCAGCATGCTGTCCATGTCATCCCCCAAGGGCTCCCCCAGCTGCTCGATCAACATCGGCATGACCTGCTGTGGCACCGCTCCTGTCCCCAATTCGGGCTCCAATAGATCATTCACGTAGACCCGATAGCCTGAGTCCGAGGGGATCCGTCCAGCGGAGGTATGGGGTTGGAACAGCAAGCCCCCCTGTTCTAGACTGGCCAGATCGTTGCGGATGGTGGCGGTGCTGACCCCCAGGTCGTAGACCTCCGCCAGGGTCTTGGACCCCACAGGCTCGGCAGTGGCCACATAGCTACGGACGGTGGCCCGTAGGATCCGATGTTGTCTAGGGGTGAGCTTCGGTTTCATAGCGATGGGTCGTGTCCAGGAGCAAGGGATGATGGCACCAGAGGGTGATCAACACGGTAGAACTGTTACGGACGACTGCGGAATCGCTGATGAACCATCACAGGCTGATGGCTAAGTTCACCAACAGTAGTGATTATTCTAGTCGGTTTGTCCGGCCATGATCCGCTCCGGGATCAAGCAGGGGATTCCCCACAGCCGCAAGGGCAGATTCGCGAATAAATCAGGACAAGTGTAACGTTTTGCAAATATAATGAGAGCTGATCTTGCAGGTGGAAAGAAGCATGCGTGTTGCAATTGCCGGAGGGGGCCTAGCGGGTTTGGCCTGTGCCAAGTATCTCTGTGAGCTGGGCTCGGAGCCGCGCCTGGCCGAGCGCCGGGAGGTCGTGGGGGGCTTGGGGGCGGCCTGGAAGGACGAGCAGGGGGACTGGTACGAGACCGGCCTGCATGTGTTCTTCGGGGCCTATCCCAATCTGTTGCAGTTATTGAAGGAGTTGGGCATCGAGGAGCGGCTGCAGTGGAAGCAGCATTCCCTGATCTTTAATCAGCCAGAGAAACCGGGGGTGCTATCCCGCTTCGATCTGCCCAATATCCCGGCCCCCTGGAACGCCATCGTCGCCATCTTACGGAACAACGATCTGCTCAGCTGGTCCGAGAAGATCACCTTCGCCAAGGGTCTGGTGCCCGCCATGATCCGGGGACAAGGCTATGTGGAGCGGATGGATCGATACTCTCTTCTGGAATGGCTGCAGCAGCAAGGGGTGGATGAGCGGGTCAATACCGATGTGTTCATCGCCGTCTCCAAGGCGTTGGCCTTCATCAATCCGGAGGAGATCTCGGCCACGATCCCCCTGACGGCCCTGAATCGGTTTCTGCAGCAGCAGGATGGCTCTAAGATCGGCTTTCTGGATGGATCTCCGACGGAACGTCTCTGTCAACCGATCGTGGACTCTGTGACCCGTCGAGGGGGAGAGGTGCAGTTGAATGCGCCCCTCAAGCAGATCGTGCTCAACCCGGATGGCTCTGTGGATCATTTCCTGATGCGGGGGTTGGAGGGCGTGGAGGATTATCCGGTGCGGGCGGATGCCTATGTCTCGGCCCTGTCGGTGGATCCCCTCAAGACCTTGCTACCTCAGCCCTGGCGACAGCTGGAGTTCTTTCAGAAGCTGGATGGCCTGGAGGGGGTGCCCGTGATCAACGTCCATATCTGGTTTGATCGCAAGCTGCCTACCCCCGATCACCTGCTCTTCTCCCGCTCCGATCTGCTCAGCGTCTACGCCGATATGAGCACCACCTGTCGAGAGTACGCCGATCCGGATCGATCCATGTTGGAGCTGGTGCTGGCCCCGGCGGCGGAGTGGATCTCCCGTTCCGATGAGGAGATCCTAGAAGCGACTCTGGTGGATCTGGCCCGTCTGTTTCCGGATCACTTACCCGAGCCCGCTCAGGTGGTGAAGGCCAAGGTGGTGAAGACTCCCCGTTCGGTGTACAAGGCAATCCCCGGTCGCCAGGCCTATCGCCCCACTCAGGCCACCCCGATCCCCAACTTTTTCCTGGCGGGTAGCTACACCCTGCAGGAGTACCTGGGCAGTATGGAGGGGGCTGTCCTGTCGGGCAAATTGGCGGCCCAGGCCGTGGCCTCATGGGCACAAACCCACCCCTCCGACCCGTCTAAGGATCCAACTCAGTCTCTGGCTGGGGTGATCTCTTGAATTTTCTATGCCTGGATTCGGAGCCATGAGAAGATCAAGATCAGGTACTGTAGTGCATTGTCTGGGTGGGGAGAGCGGATCATCATCCGGGGTGAGTCCGATCCGATCCCGACCTGTTTGCTTGGGTAGTCTATTGCCTCTCTGCCGGTGAGTCCGATGATCCCCCTGAGTCAGTCGATCGAGCTCTGTCGCCAGATCACGTCGAAACATGCCAAGACCTTCTATCTGGGGTCTCTGCTATTGCCGCCACCGAAACGGCATGCCATCTGGGCGATCTACGCATGGCTACGGCAGACGGATGAGCTGTTGGATGGTCTGGATCAACCCCATCGCTCCCTGATGCTGACTCGGGAGACTCTGGATCAGTGGTCGGCTCAGATGGAACGGGTATTTGAGACGGGGCAACCGGCTACGGAGACGGAGGTGGCCCTGGTGGATGCCATTCAGCGCTATAGGCTGTCGATCCAGCCGTTTCGGGAGATGTTGCTGGGTCAGTCCATGGATCTGGACACGAACCGCTATCAAACCTGGGAGGAGCTGCGGCTTTACTGCTACCGGGTGGCCGGGGTGGTGGGGCTAATGTCCTCGGAGATCATGGGGTTTGTGCCAGGGCGGGATGGTACGGAGGAGGCGGTGTCCCTAGGGATCGCCATGCAGCTGACCAATATCCTGCGGGATGTGGGGGAGGATGCCCGTCGGGGTCGGATCTATCTGCCCCTGGAGGATCTGAAGCGGTTCAACTACACAGAGACCGATCTGCTCAATTATGTGGTGGATAAGCGGTGGATAGCGTTGATGGATTTCGAGATCAGTCGGGCGCGGCAGCTCTATGCCAAGGCAGAGACCGGGATCTCGACGCTGCAGCCGGATTCCCGTTGGCCGGTGTGGGCCTCGTTGATGTTATATCGCCGCATCCTGGATGCCATCGAGCGCAATCACTATCAGGTGTTTCGAGATCGAGCCTATGTGTCCACTTTGCGAAAGGCGATCACCTTGCCGGTAGCCTGGTGGAGGGCCAAATACAATTATTAGGCAGGATCGTAATCGTCTTGGGATCTGGGACATTAAGTCTAACTCTACGCGGCTGATCTTTGGCCCCGGAGAGACGGTCAGTAAGTAGATCAGCAAAAACCCTGTGATGACATCCACTCAATCGGCCTCATTTCGATCAACACCAACTCAGATCCTGGAGGACAGCTTCACCGTCTTCTGGCGAGATTGGCTCGATCTGCGCTCTCGGATCTGGCAGATCTTGGCCTCAGGATTGGTGGCTCCTTTGATCTATATCATCGCCTTTGGGGTGGGACTGGGGAGCTCCCTCAACCCCTCCGCCCTCAGCTCCATTGCCGGAGAGGGCACCAGATCCTATCTGCAGTTCATCCTGCCGGGGATGGTGGCTTTGTCGGGAATGACCATTAGTTTTGGGGGCACCACGTTCTCGATCTGTGGGGCAAGATTGTTCACCCGCACCTTTGAGGAGGTGTTGATCCTGCCAGTGCACCCCCTCTCCCTACATATCGGCAAGATGTTGGCGGGCATGGCGCGAGGTTTGATCACGGCCTCTGGGGTCCTGGCGGTGGGAGTTTTGTTTACGGGAGCTTGGGGCTTACTCCATCCCTTGGCCTTACTGGTGCTGTTGCTCAACTGTGCAGTGTTTGCCGGGGTAGGGGTACTGGCGGGCTTAAATGTGCCCTCCTTGGAGAGTGTCGGGGTGCTCACCAATTTCCTGATCACGCCCATGTCCTTCCTGGGGGCGACGTTCTTCGATCCAGCTCAGCTACCGATCGTGCTACGGGTGTTGGTTTACTGTCTGCCTCTCAGCTACGCCAGTGTGGGCATCCGATCAGCGGCCTTTGGTTCTCTCGCCAGTTTTCCCTGGCATACGATCTGGGTGTTAGCTGCCATGGCCACCGTCTTAGCTCTGATCGGGGCCTATCAGTTCTCTCACCAGCAGGACTAAGTCAAGGAATCAGAGTGGCGACTGCCATAGCTCTTGGGTAGCAGGGATTCAGACCGATCGGCTCAACTGCGCTACCCCGATCATGCTATCCCGACTGATCAACGCTGCCAGGGCCGCCTCATCCCAGCCTTCCGTAGCTGCAGGTCGCTGTGGTAGCACCAGATAGCGCATGTCTGCCGTACTGTCGTGAACCCGGATCGTGACGGACTCCGGGATCTCGGTGCCAAATTCCTTCAACACAGCTCGGGGCTCCCACACCGCACGGGATCGGTACTCACGGCTCTTATACCAGGAGGGGGGGAAACCTAAAACGGGCCGGGGATAGCAGGAGCAGAGGGTACAGACGACAAGATTATGGATCAACTCAGTGTTCTCCACCACGTAGAGCTCCGTATCCCCCATCTCGATGCCCAACTCCGCCACGGCTGCGGTGCCATTGTCCAACAGACGCTGCTTGAACTCCGGATCCAGCCAGGCCTTGGCCACGATCTGAGCCCCTCTCATGGGTGTGATCGCCTCCAACTCCTCCACCCGTTGCCGGATCCCCTCAGCGGTCACTAAGCCTTGCTCGATCAGCAGTTCCCGCAGGGCGATCTCTAGGCGCCGATGGTAGGGCGACAGATGTTCCTCCTGTTCCGGTAAGGTCTCATGACTGTGGTTGTGAGGGTGCTCATGGGTCTGCATGGGATGATGATCTCCAAAGTGAAGGGCTAAGCGGGGTTGAGCCAAGGGTGATAGAGATCGACATCGAGAGTGTCATGGGCCGGACCTTGATAATCGGGCCACAGATCGGTCTGTTGAAATCGCACCCGATACAGGTATTGCTTGGGTTCTCCCGATCGACCGAAGGCTAACTCCTCAGGATTCCGAAACGGACCCAGGACCCGATCGACGACGCCGATCTGGCCGCGTACATAGAAGGGAGTACGGATGTGACCAGGGAGATAGACCGCTTGCACCCGGACCCGATCTCCGGGTTGAAAGGGTTCAGCCATGCTCCGCCTCCCGTTGCTCCACCTCCTGCAGTTTCCGCCGCAGATCCTCAGTGGTGATCACCCCTTTGTGAAGCAGATTGGTGACCAACGCCTCCAGCCAACGCTCGTAATAGCTGAGCCGATCATATTCCTCCGCCCCCAGGTTCTCGATGGCCCGCCGCTGTTGATCGACGGTGAGCAGAGGCGGATCCCCTTGGGCTGAGATCAGGTTGACCAGGGCATGGATCCGCACCTCCCCCCAGGAGAGCTCATGGGGTTCGCGATCGATGGGTCCAGCCTCCAGACCGCCCATGTCGTGGTGACGACGCATCGGTTCCATCGTGGTGTCAATCGATCAGGTTCTCTCTACCAGTAGCATGAACAGGCCCCCTCTCTCCTGCAATAGACGGATCCCCGCCAGGATCACTTCTATGGAGACAGAAAGCGGTCGGATATGCTGATGCTTGACTTGGGGTTACCAGTTCCCCGATCGGTTTGACTGAGCAACGTATTACGGCTCCTGTTTACCCTCTGGCTTAGCAACACTGCTAAACTTAGGAAGTATGAGATCCGTACTTTAGTCCCCACTTCTCAAATCATCCCTTGCATAATTTGAACAATTGAGCCCTCGAAACTCAGTCTGTTATTGACGATGGGATCCTGCTCCAAATCGGGCTACTGTAGAGGAGAACTGCTGTGAACTCAGCGGGAGCGGCCAAATACCTGCACCCAATAGGGGCCTGTCTGGGTGTAGCCTACTCCGATCTCGGTAAAAGAGGGGTTCAAGATATTGGCTCGGTGACCTGGGCTATTCATCCATCCCTCCACCACAGAGGCCGGATCGGGGCGACCTAGAGCAATGTTCTCACCGATGGCAGACCAGGGATAGCCAGTGGCGGATACCCGATCGGCTAGGGATGAGCCGTCTTGACCCGTGTGGGAGAAGTAATTCTGGGTGGCCATGTCACTGGCATGGGATTGAGCAGCGGTGGCGAGATCGGTGTTGGCCTGGAGAGGAGCCAGTCCAGCCTGTAGTCGCTCGGTATTGGTGAGGGTGAACACTTGTTCCACCACAGAGGCGATGCAGGGGAGCGGT
>CAYSEO010000244.1:0-6920 GCA_964429885.1 uncultured bacterium | reverse complement strand
GCGCAAGCTCAGATCTGTGAGTAGCTGCAGAGGATCCGCATCGCCACTGATGATCACGTTCAAGACGATCACCGCAATGATCGCCCCCACTGGATCGATCAACACCCCTTCCCCCTCCAGCAGAGTGGACACCTGTCGATCCACCTTCACCTGTTTGAGCAAGGGACCGATCACCGTTGGACCCGTGACCACCACTAGGGAGGCATACAGCAATGATAAAGACCAGGGAAAGCCCGCCAGGGTATGGGCCGCGATCCCTCCCCCGATCAGCGTGATGGCAGGGCCGATGGTGATCAGATTCCGCAGGCTGCCGGAGAGCTGTTTCAGGCTGCCCAGGTCCAGCTCTAGCCCACCCTCAAATAGGATCAAAGCCACCGAGAGGGAGACGATCACTTCCAAGCCATCCCCCAACAGATGGGGTTGTAGCCAGCCCAGGCCATCCTGCCCAAAGAGGATCCCGAAGGCCAACAGGAAGACGATACTGGGAATCTTAAGGTAGTTCCCCAACACCTGAGCGCTCACCCCGGCCATAACCGCCAGGACCATCAGCAGTGTGGTATCGAAGGGTGATTCCATAGGGAAAAAGGGCCACAGCCCCGCCAGCTAAACTTGGCAGAATTGTAACAGCTTGCCCCCATGGTATCCAGACTGAGGGCTGGACAAGATCCCGATTGATCTACTGATCGATACGGGTGATCGATACGGGGCTCTTATTACATATCTAGCCATAACCCAGGCTCAAAACCGTCGGGTAGGGTTTTATCCAGTGGATCAGGATGAAGAGGAGATCAGAGTGACCCTCATGGGTGAGCCTCTAACCCCAAGCAACCATCTCAGCCATCCTCGCTTTACCTGGTCCCAATTCTACATGTGGGTAAGGGCCGCGATCTTAGCCAGCTTGTCGGGGAGTAGACCCTCTAATTCCTGCATGGACAACCAGCCCTCCTTCACCAGTTCGGCAAAAACAAACAACAGGCTGGGACAGCGAAAATCATACTTGCCGTCCAATTCATACCGTCTGGCACTGAGGAAATCATGTAACTGCCAAACCTGATCGGTGCTACTCAAGGAGCTGGCTTGATCCCGTACCTTCCGGATCAGAGCCTCGATCTCCCGTTGGTAGGCCTTCTGGAACGCATTCTGAGCAATTCGATGCTCTTGCTCTGACCAGCCTTCACAGGTCTGCTCAAGAACTGGAGAATTTGTACTCATCTCAATCATTGCAAACAACTGTTCTAAAAAAGTGTAAACAAAAGAATCAGAATACGAAGGATGAGTCCTAAGCTCCCCACCCTCCGCAGAGTATACCCCGAATCCGTAACAATCATAAAGAATTGTTACACTTCTTAGCAAGATCTACACCGGCTAGGCTGGACGCGCTAGGTTGAGTAGCTCTTTAGGGGAAGCCAACAGGTCAATGGCGACAAAGAAGATCTGGCCTTGGGGATTGAGCAGAAAGCGCCAAGCCACATCCATGCCCGCATTGGCTCCAAACCAAGGGGTTTGCACTTTGCCCGTGACCTTGATCTGGGTGAACCCATCCTCAGCTGGCTCAGTGATGCCCCGCTCCGGCAGCAGCCTCAGGTTCTGACATTCCTCCCTGAAAAACCTCAAAATGGCATCCTTGCCCACGATGGGTCGCTTGAAGGGAGGCTGGAGAGCGCCATCTGGAGTAAACAGCTCGATCAGAGCATCAAAGTCATTTGCATTGAGATTGTTCATGTAATTCAACACCGTGGCATTGGTGACCCCTTCAATCGTCACTGGAGTCCGTTGGGACATCTCCTTAGGAGGCACGATCGGTTCAGCTACAGTCCTGAAGGAGCCCAGCTTGTTGACGTCATAACCCATGTCCACTACAGCATTCCGCAAGATCGTGATCTGTTGTCCACTATCCAATCCCTTGATGGTGTTGAGGACGGCGGTGGCGTTGGCGGAGAGCTGATACCCTTCGGGAATGGGAGCCACGATCCCTTGCTCCATCAACTGACCCAATTCATACCAGAACCCCAGTTTGACGTTGACACTCCAAACGGCATAGGTGCGACAGATCGGTGTGTCTGACCGATTGGCCAAGTCACACATGGCTCGGGTCTGTTCCATAAAAGACATCTTGCGAATCTGATTGAGAGTGTCCTCTGCCAGCACCATGCTGGCAGCACCGGGAGCCGCAATGGTGATGGTTTTACCCATCTCCAGGTAAGCAAACCAGATCAATGCCAACTGATCTTCGGCACTAAGCTGAGTAAAACGAGCGATCGTTGCCGGAACCACATCAGCTGATAGGGTTTCTGGGAAAATACCGCGAGCAGTATCAATTGTAAAGGGCATAGCATCCACCTTTTAATGAAACATAGAGCACCTGGCAAAATCAGCAGACATCAAACTAAGCTGCGATTCACCCATAAATCTACCACGAAAGCCCCTAGATCAATCACAAGATTACGACGCATGACATGATTTGTTTAGTTTCAACACCTAGAACAACTCGACAATGTCAATTAAATAGAGTAGTGAATACAATATTTGTAATCAGCAATTCTCCTAAGAAACACCCGTTTAGGGTTCGACCTCTGATAGACAAGCCATGATGGTTATCTTGCTTCTCGATCAGGCCCGAGAGCGGGAGATCTGCTCTGATATATACCTTATTGAGTGCGGATCCCAGTGAGCCTCTGTCCCAGGAGGTAAACCCAAGATCGGTTCAGGATTACGAATGATCGATCTCACGACCATTAGTGTGGGGTGGATCCCCTTCTCCTTCTAAACGGAGGTGACCGATCTCATTGGGAGGAATGATGATCCGGCCTTCCACATTGGTGCTGGGGCGAGTCCGACCATTGGTGGGGCGAGTGGGGCGGCCCAGGAGGGACTGTAACCCTTCAGCGCTGCGGATGTGCAGATCCTGTTGGGGAAAGGGAATGACGATGTTGCGACGGCGGAACTCTGCATCGATGGCGTAGTTGATATCACTGGTGAGCAGAAACTGATCCTGAGGTCGATTGATCCAGACCAGCAGCTCAAAGTTGAGAGAGGAGGTGCCAAAGGAGGTGAGCCAGACTTGGGGTTCAGGAGTGCTCAAGACCATGGGGCTGGATCTGGCGGCATGATAGAGCGCTTCCTTAACAGATGTGGTGTCCGATCCGTAGGCCACCCCCACCGGGATATGGATCCGGCAGCGGGGATCCCGATAGCTCCAGTTGACCACCTTCCGATCCGTAAGACGGGAGTTAGGCACGATCACGAACACTCGATCTAGGGTGCGGACCACCGTGGCCCAGGGATGAATCCGCTCCACCGTGCCGATCAGATCATCCACCTCGATCAGATCTCCCACCTGGATGGGGCGCTCCACCAGGATGGCTAAATAGCTAACATAATCGTTGAAGATATTCTGCAGACCTAAGCCCACACCCAAGACCAGAGAACCAGCCACCACTGCCAGGGAGCTGAGGTTGAGACCACTGAAGGGCAACACCAGCAACATGCCCAAGAGGGTGAGGGAGTACTTGAAGATGGTGGCGGAGGCCTCCTGGGTGCCCAGATCGAGGCCGATGCGGGTGAGGAATCGTTGTTTGAGGGCCTGACTGATGTAATGGGAGACGGTGAAGACCACAACGGTCAACCCCGCGAACACCATGAGGCTGGCGATGGAGAGGGTGGAGTTAGGCAGCGGCTGGGACAGGACCCCAAAGGCGGTGCTGAGCACATTGATGAGCTCAAAATAGAAGCGGCGCTGAAACGGCCTCAATAGGGGGATCGAGCTGATAGCCAGGTGAATGCTACCTAGGGTCAACCCTACCAGTAGTGCCAGACGAGCCAAGGTGAGGCCGATATCGATCCAGGTCATCCACCCCGATCCCACCCGGTTCTCCAGATAGGGCTGGGAGCGGGTCAACAGGTGGGAGCTGACTCGCCACAGAAAGAATCCCACCACCAGAAAGAGCAGGGCCTGGATCAGACTCACTACCAGGACCCATGGATCCTGCCCCCGCACCTGATCCAGCTGTACCTGTCGGTAATCCTCGATGGCGCGCTCCAACTGATCGGCCCATTGCACCGCCACCTGCCGCACATCCGCTAGGGTCGGGGTCTCACTGCCCTTGGCCCCTGCTGCATCAGCATAGGTAACGGTGAACAGATACTGGCGAGTGCGAGCGAAGTTTTCCTCCTCCCCCAACACCAGGATGTTCTGTTGATTGTCATCCCGCTCCGCCCGGACCTCCGGCCTGGGCAGGTTGCCACTCATGTCGAATTCAAGAAAGCTATTGATCACGCTCTCCACGGCCTCGGTCCGTACCTCACTGCGGTATTGATCGCTCTGCAGCTCCACGATGGGAATGCCCCCGATGTCGATGGAGGAGCCAGTGGTCTGATCGAGGGGGATCCGGGGAGGACCCGTAGGGCTAGGAGAGGGGGAGGGAGCTGTGGGATCTGGAGTGGCAGCAGGATCCGGGGTGGGGGAAGGTGGAGGAGAGGAGAAGATCAGCTGGTCGATGATCTCCTGTTGGGGCAGTTGTGGCTGAGCAGTAGTCGGACTGCCGCCCCAGAGACCTGAGATCCCTAGGAATAGGATCAGTAGCCCGCCCCACAGGGCCACTAGGGATCGTCTGAAGCCGACTCTCGGGTTGGATCGGGATCGAGAGCTCTGTGGCCGCCCCATCATGCAGGAATCGTCCAATTCTCCCTCACTACCATAGCTGAAAGCCCACAGGATAAGGATGGCGTGGCCAAGCGCTCTTGGGGACGATTTAGGACAGGATCCAGGGAACTAGGTGGAGGCCAGCTCGGAACGATGGCTGCGATCCAAGCTACGGTGGGCCTCCCGCTCCGACTTACCCCGCCACAGGATCCGGATCGGGGTGCCGGTAAAGTCCAGCTGGGCCCGGAAGTGACGCTCCAGATAGCGGCGGTAATTGTCCTTGAACAGATCCGGATCGTTGACGAACAACACAAAGGTGGGGGGCTGACTGGACACCTGGGTGCCATAGTAGATCCGTCCCTGTTTGCCTTGGCGGGTGGTAGGAGGGGTCTGCCAGGTGAGAGCTTCCTGGATCACCTCGTTGACAACAGCCGTGGTGACCCGCCGTCGATGATTCTCCACTACCCCTGGGATCTGATCCAGGATCTTGGTAACCCGTTGCCCGGTGAGGGCACTGATAAACAGGAGAGGAGCCCAGTCCAGATAGTAGAGCCGATCCTGAACTAGCTGTGTGTACTGGGGCAGGGTGTAGGTGTCCTTCTCCAGGGCATCCCATTTATTGATCACCAACAGACAGGCCTTGCCCTCCTCCGCGATCCGGTTGGCCAGTCGTTGATCCTGTTCGGTTACCCCCTCCAGAGCATCCAAGACCAAGAGCACCACATCGGAGCGCTGGATCGCTTTGAAGGCCCGGTTGATGCTGAAGAACTCCACCCCATAATCGATCCGGTTCTTGCGGCGAATGCCAGCGGTGTCGATCAGGCGGTAGCGCTGTTCCTGCCACTGAATCCGAGTATCTAAGGCATCACGGGTGGTGCCGGCTATGGGGCTGACGATGGCCCGTTCCCCCCCCACCAGCCGGTTCAGTAAGCTGGACTTGCCCACATTGGGGCGCCCCACGATGGAGATGGCGATCTCCTCCGTCTCCGCCTCCGTCTCCGTCTCCGGTAAATGAGGTAGGATCCGCTCTAAGATCTCCGCTACCCCATTGCCATGGATCCCGGAACAGGGCAGAGGCTCTCCTAACCCCAAACTCCAGAAGGCCGCCGCATGGGCCAATCCCTGCTGAGCGGACTCGCATTTATTCACCGCCACCACCACCGGCAACGATTGACGGCGCAGCCAATCCGCGATCTCCTCATCCGCTGCTGTCGGCCCCATGGGACCCTCCACCACCCAGATCACCGCTGCCGCCTCCTGCAACGCCGCCATGGCCTGCTGCCGGATCAGGGGCAGAAACTCATGATCCTCGCCGAAGATTAACCCGCCCGTATCCACCACTCGGAAGCAACGACCGTTCCACTCCACAGGCCGATAGAGCCGATCCCGAGTCACCCCCGGCTGATCATGAACGATGGCAGCCCGCTCCCCAGCCAGACGATTGACCAGGGTGGACTTACCCACATTGGGACGACCCACAATAGCAACGAGCGGTAAAGCCACGGCAGTGCTGAACAATAGAGCTTACCTATTCTAGCCACTGCCTCCAGATCCGGTAGCTCAGTCCCTAGGATGGCTCTTGTTGATGCCAGGCAGGAGTTGGGGTGGGTTTACCCCGGAGCCAACCCCAGAGATCCATGTACACAGTACTCAGTGTCCTTGGGAGGGATCCGTCAGACTCTGCCAATCCCGTTGGTAGGACTCAATCAGTTGGGTTTGGGCCTGGATAGCCTCCAAAGTCGTGGTCAGGGCTTGCCAGTCCTCACTGGGGGGGCTGGGGTACTGTTTCAGCTTCTCCACCGTCGTCCCCAGCAGGAGCTGCAGCTGTTGTAGGGCTTGTTGAGCCTGCTGGGCTGCTGTCAGAGCCTCACTGATCCGGACGGCGTTCTGGTTCTGTTGATATTTGGCCAGGGCGTCCCCCCGCAGGATGTTGAGGATCGCCCCCTCCTTGGACCGTTGAGGGATGATCCGCAGTTGCAGCACCAGGGCCTCACCCCGGTACACCCGTTCCACCTCCGCTGTCTGATGCTCGCCGATCACCTGGGGATCGAGGGTGACCATGCGCTTCATGCTGAGCAACAACTTGGCCCGCACACTGTCGGAGAGCTCCTTAAACAGATCCCGAATGATGCCCTGCTGACGGTAGCGAACCCGGCAGGTGCTATTGCGATTGGGCTCTACAAAGATCTGATCGGCGGCCTCATCCAAGGCCCGACGCAACATGGAGTTGAGCAGCTGTTGGACTGTCTCATCGGATCCTTCGTCGGCGGTGGGTGTG
>CAYSEO010000243.1:0-6946 GCA_964429885.1 uncultured bacterium | reverse complement strand
AAGGAGATGCCTCATTGCCATACCCTATGCCTCATCTTTCCTTAACCCAAACCCCCGATCCCACCTATGAGATGGCCCTGACTGCAGTGCAAGCCTGTGAGGATCGGAAGGGAGGCAACATCGTTCTACTGGATATGCAGGGCGTGTCGATCATTGCGGATTACTTCCTGATCGTGACGGGCTATTCCCATACCCAGGTAAGGGCGATCGCTCGGTCTGTGGAGGAACAGTTATGGGAACACTGGCAGCTGCAGCCCCAACGGGTGGAGGGCATGCAGGCGGGCACCTGGGTCCTGATGGATTTCGCTGACATTCTGGTGCATGTGTTGACGGAGGAGCAGCGGGAGTACTACGACCTGGAGACCTTTTGGGGCGCTGCCGCTCGGGTGCAGATCCCCTTGGCGGGCTAGGGATCCATGCTGTTGCATCTTCCGGGAACCCACCCCCGGCTCCTCCCAAGCGGGGAGTCCGTTGACGATCTCCTTCTGATCCTTTCAACTGATGGCTAACTTCCAAATCCGACCCGCAACCCCTGAAGATACTGCAGCGATCTTTACCCTGATCCAGGCTTTGGCAGTCTACGAACAGTTGGCCCATGAGGTGACCGGGTCGGTGGAGCTGTTGCATCGCTATCTATTCGGGCCGGAGGCGGTGGCTGAGGTATTGCTGGTGCAGATCCCGGAGAGATCGGAGCCGGTGGGGTTTGCCCTCTACTTTCGGAACTTGTCCACCTTTCTGACTAAACCCGGAATCTATTTAGAGGATCTGTTTGTGGATCCGGAGTTTCGGGGGCAGGGGATCGGTAAGGCACTGTTGGTCCGGTTGGCTCAGATCGCGGTGGAGCGGGACTACGGTCGGTTGGAGTGGGCGGTGTTGGATTGGAATGAGCCTGCTATTCAGTTCTATCAACGGATCGGGGCCAAACAGCGACCGGAATGGATCTTGAATCGTGTGACGGGTTCGGATCTGATCGATCTTGCCCAAATGGATACCTGAGGATCGGCGAGATCTCCTCTACACTGGCGGTGGTGACCGCTGAGTTCTTGGCTTGCCCATGCTGCCCTCCCCCATGTTGGATCCTGAGATCCTGGAGCCCGCCGCCCTGATCATGTTCAAGCGGCTTACCTTTGCCAATGGGGTGTTGGAGATGCCCTGTATCCCCAGCCTGCTGGAGGAACAGATGGCGATGCTCCAATCCCTACTGCTGGCTTTACACCAAAAGCCCCCCCAGGAGGAGCTGGATCGGTGGCGGGAGCTGATCGCTCGCAAGCTGGAGGAGGGTAGCCAGATGGAGGCGCCCCAACGTTTGGTGTTCCATTACGAGCCCTACGATCAATTGGTGGGCCTGACGGGGGGTCTGAGTCTGCGGTTCACCCTGCAGCCTGCCCAACCCATTACCTATCAACAACTGGATCTGGAGACGGCGGATAGTTTTGAACTTTGCCGACATATGAGTCTGGCTTGGGGTGAGATCCTGTTTCCCTGTGTACCGGCCTTACTGCCCCAGACGATCCGGCTGATGCAACAGAACCTATCGGCACTGGGTCATGAGCTGTCGGAGGAGGATCTCAACGGCTACCATCGGCTGCTGGAGCCCAAGCTAGCCCAGTGGTTCGAGGAGGATCCGGGCACTCGGTTGCAGTTCTGTTATTCGCCCCTAGAGCCCAGCTTGGGGTTATTTGGTGGGGTCAAGATCGAGCTGGTCTCCCGGATCGTCACGATCGAGGATAATTACTCCCGCTGGACAGAGAACCGCAAGGGTGCCCTATTCGGTCCCCAGCCAGATGCCAAGGTGAAGGCAGTGGCGGCTCAGATCGCGGCGGGACAAGCTCCGCAAGCGATCCGGCTTCTGGATGTGGGGGCGGGCACGGGACGCAATACCTTTCCCCTCGCTCGGGATGGGTTTCAGGTGGAGGCCCTGGAACTGACTCATGTGTTAGCCCAACGCATGATCGAACAAAATCAATCAGAGCAGTTGGATATTCAGATCATCACCGGAGATTTTCTCGATCGAGATCTGCCGTTAGCCCCCAATAGCTACGATCTGGTCTTTTTATCGGAGGTGATCGCCACTCACTTCCGTAGCATCCCTCAGGTACGTCAGGCTCTGATCCGGTTGTGCGAGCTGGTTAAGGTGGGGGGCTGGCTCCTGTTTGATATCTTTCTCTGTGTGCCGGAGTATGAGCCAACCACCATGGTGCGACAGCTGTCGTTGGTGTACTGGACGTATCTGGTGACGGAGCTGGAACTGCAACAGGTTCTCCAAGATATGCCCCTAGAGTTGATCTCGAATGAGTCCAGTTATCAATTTGAGAAGGAGCATAGCCCCCCTGAACATTGGCCCCCCACAGGATGGTATGAGAACTGGTCCACGGGCCGCAATTTGTTTCCGATCGAATCTCGCCCCCCTTTGGAATTGCGTTGGTTGCTCTGTCGGCGTTTGCCTGGAGATCCGCCCTCTGAATAGTCCCTTGTCATACTCGATCTCAAACGATTGATCTCCGGTGGAGAAGTGGATCAAACCCCTGATCGACAGCATGACGTTTCCCTTTTAGGGCACCCATAAAGTGTCTTTGCATCCGGTCTACGGCAAAATCAAAGGCAACTAGGGCCAGCTCATCCTTACTACGAAAGTGGTTATAGATCCCTCCTTTCTTGAGCCTTGGACATGTGAGGAACAAACCGATCGTCGGCCTGATATGTATGAGGATCTGGTCATGCCTTAGGGTGTCTCTAGGCTAAACCCACCAGCTGCTCACTCAAGTCCCAGAGTCGCTTTGCCTTCAGATCATCACTGGCCTCATCGGAGACCTCCTGTACAAAGGATCTGCGATCTTTCTTCTGACGATTGCCCCAGCTCCAATAGGCTCCAGACTCGTTGTATTCTGGTTTAGAAACCACCTCAGCCAACCGCTCCCCAGCCAACTCCTCCGATACAAACCCACCCGTAATGTTCTTCTGAAACCAGGGAAAGATCTTCTGAAACAGGGGATAATGGTTGCGGAACAGGGCGGACTGGGCCACGCAGCCAGGATAGAAGGAGCTGAACACGATCCCGGTGGATTCATGATAACGACGATGCAGCTCCAGCATGGTCAAAACATTGCACAGCTTGCTATCTTTGTAGGCTTTCCCTGGCTTAAAGGGCTTGCCGTTGATCATCGTGATCGGCTCCTTGAAGCCGGCCTCAAATCCTTGTAGATCCCCCAGATCTGGAGGGGCGGGGATCGGGATCTTGCCCCCCAGCTCCTTGGGGTTGGCGGTGACCGTGCCGAGGATGATCAGTCGAGGTTGCTCAGTGGTGGAGTGTTTCAGATCCTCTAGCATCAAGTTGCAGAGCAGGAAGTGGCCCAGATGGTTGGTGGCGACCGTCAACTCATAGCCATCCACGCTGCGCTGCGGTTCCTTCAGTAGGGGCAGATACACGGCGGCATTGCACACCAGAGCATCCAACGGGCGACCCAACCCCCGAAACTTATGGACGAACTGACGTACACTCTCCAGATCAGCCAGATCCAGGGGCAGGATCGTGTAGCTGTCCTTGGGGATGCCCACTGAATAGGCGACCTTCTCTGTCTTCTCCAGATCTCGACACGCCATGATCACATGCCAGTTACCGGTCGCGGCCAAGGCCCGAGCTCCCTGCAACCCCACGCCCGAGGAGGCCCCTGTGATCACGACTGTTGATTTTTGTGGCTGATCCATCGCTATGTCCAAGCTCCGTGGCAACATCTTGTCTCAGGATCTCATAGACTTAACATCAGGTCACCTTATGTTGCTTCCTTCTTAAGATTAACGAGTCTTATGTTTCCGTCTATGAAGTTGCGACTTGTGGCTGGGATAGAAGTTCATCCAGAACAGTTCCACCGGGTCGACCTACGCCTAACACTGGATCTGCTCCAACTGACAGCCGAGCGGGATCGGCTCCAGATCCCCATCGGTGATCTCTTGCTTCTGCTCCGCTTGACTTTGTTGAACACAGCTTGAGCCCTAAAGGAGGGATCGACAGATTGCTCAAGCGATGCCTATCTTTAATAGGTTCCTAGCAGTGGCAGAACCTTCTTTTTCAAGATCTCCACTAGCACAGGATCCATATACTCATACTCATCCAGAATATCCAGACAGATGACTCGCTTCTGTTTCAGCCAAGGTTGGAACCGTTGGGAGAGCTTGTTGCGATGGGATCTCTCCATCACAAAGATGATATCAGCCCACTGGATCGCCTCACTGCTGAGGGGCACCTCTGCGTCTCGATTCAACCCTGCAGATTCTACCTCCAAGCCCTCATACTCAGAGAAGATCGCTTCAGCCGTAGGACTGCGTAGCCGATTGCGACTGCAGACAAAGAGTAGTTTCATGATCTAGGATCCCTCTCTAGATTCTGGGAAAGATCTTCCCCGATTAACTCTCATTCAACACCGGATCTCCTGACCAGAAACCTTGACCGTTTCCACAGTTTGGCTGTAGCGATACAGTCGATTCAAAGCATTCAGGTACGCATAGGCAGAGGCCACTACGATATCTGTATCCGCAGCCTGACCGGCAAAGATCTGATCCCCCTGTTGTAAACGAATGATCACCGTCCCCAGGGCATCGATCCCCGCCGTCACCGACTGAACCGAGTACTCGATCAACTGATTGGGCAACCCTACCAACCGATCGATGGCCTTGTAGACCGCATCCACCGGACCCGTACCCACAGCAGCCTCCGTTAGGATCTGTTCCTCAGGGGTCAACACCGTCACCGTGGCCGTCGGCTGAGTACAATCCCCACACATCACCTGGATCTGCTCCAACTGATAACCGGGCTGGATCGGGGTCTGAGTCTCATCCCGGACGATGGCCTCCAAATCCCAATCAGTGATCTCCTTTTTCTTCTCTGCCACCTGCTTAAATCGCAGAAAAGCCTTATTGAGATCCGTCTCATCCAGATCAAAACCCAGCTCCTGAAGGCGAGATCGAAAGGCATGACGCCCCGAGTGTTTACCCAAAACTAGACGATTCTCCAACAAACCGATAGAGGCCGCCTCCATGATCTCGTAGGTCTGACGATGCTTCAAGACCCCGTCCTGATGGATCCCAGATTCATGGGCAAAGGCATTGCTACCTACGATCGCTTTATTGGGTTGCACTAACATGCCGGAGAGATTAGAAACCAGTCGCGAGGTTCTGTAGATCTCCTGGGTTTGGATCCCCGTTAAGGGGGCTTCCAGATCTGTAGATCGGCCCAATAAGGAATTGAAATACTGATGCCGCACCTGTAAGGCCATCACCACCTCCTCTAGGGAAGCATTACCAGCTCGTTCCCCAATGCCATTGATCGTGCATTCCACCTGTCGCACCCCCTGTTCCACTGCAGCCAGCGCATTCGCCGTCGCCAACCCCAGATCATTTTGGGTGTGCACCGATAACACCACCTGATCGATTCCCCTCACCTCAGATCGCAGTCTCCGGATCAGATCTCCCATCTCCTCAGGCATCAGATAGCCCACTGTATCGGGAATGTTGATCGTTGTTGCCCCTGCTTGGATCGCCGCCTCGATCACGGTCTTTAAATACTCCGGATCCGATCGGGTCGCATCCATGGGACTAAACTCCACATCCGCCACCAGAGAGCGAGCCTGAGCCACCCTGTCTGAGACGATCTGTAAGACCTCCGCGCGAGACTTTCGTAACTGATGGGTGAGATGAATATCTGAGGTGGAGATGAACACATGGATCCGGGGATGAACGGCGGGGGCCACTGCTGCCGCTGCTGTCTCGATATCCGACTGGATGGCTCGCGCCAAACCACAGATCACCGGTCCCTGCTCCATGCCCACCTGTTGAGCGATCCGTCGCACCGCCTCCGCCTCCCCTGGACTGCTGGCTGGAAACCCGGCCTCGATCACATCCACCCCTAGGGCCGCCAGTTGTTGGGCGATCAGCAACTTCTCTTCCGGATTGAGGGTCACCCCTGGAGATTGCTCCCCGTCTCGGAGGGTGGTGTCGAAGATTGTGATCGGGGACTGAGGTCGAGAGCTCATGGGGATCTCCTGGGGGATTGGATCGAATCGGTGGATATCGAATATTGTATACAATATACTCGCGGGTTCGACAAGGGGGAAGCCAAGCATGAAGGATCTGAGTGCCCTGGCGGCGCAGGTGTTACAGCATCAACGCAGTACCTCTGATCTGATCGCGGAGGCTTTACGGGAGGCGATCTCTCAGGGGATTTTCCAGGATGGCGAGCCCCTCCGTCAGGATCAGATCGCTCAGCAGTTTGGGGTGAGTCGGATCCCGGTGCGGGAGGCGATGCGACAGTTGGAGTCAGAGGGGTTGATCACCTTTCAGGCCAATCGGGGGGCCATGGTTACCCCATTGACGGTAGCGGAAGCTCAGGAGATCTACGAGATCCGGACAGCCTTAGAGTGTTTGGCTCTGGATTTAGCTTTTGATCAGATCACCCAGGAGGATCTACAACAGGCCAAAGGGATCCTGATGGAGGTGGAAGCCAGTGGTGATGTTGGGGTCTGGTCTCAGGCCCATTGGCGATTTCATGCTCAGCTCTATGCCCCTGCCCAACGGCCCCGTTTGTTATCTTTGATCCGCACTTTATATATTCGAGTCGATCGTTATCTGCGTTTGCAAATGGAGGAACTGGACAATCATCATCGATCTCATCATGAACATCAGGTTCTTCTCCAACTCTGCCAGCAGGGGGAGCGACAGGCTGCCCTCGATCAGCTACGGGATCACATTCAGAGCTCGGGCCAGGATCTGGTGAAACACCTCAGATCTAAAGCGTCTCCGGTTGCTCTAGACTAGGATATCGAGATCTGGAGCACTCCTATGGCACCCCAACGTTGGACAGCGGGAGATCCATCGTGAACAACAGGAGATCAACGCTCGTCTGACGATGATAGCGTTCCGCGCTATGGAATTGGCTGGCAGGAAAATCAAATCC
>CAYSEO010000242.1:0-7015 GCA_964429885.1 uncultured bacterium | reverse complement strand
CGTTTATACAGGCTATATAGTGCATGTCAAAGCAATTTTGCCGATCTACTTACTTGAGGGTCTGGGGACTGAGTACGGAGAAGTCTTTATAGGTTCTTTAGAATTGGTCTGTACCTTAACTTATAAAGGTTCAGTTAACATCATGACATCGTCGTGAGTCGCTCCCTCATGCCCTCTCCATCCCGAGTTGACCTATCTGAAGCGGTCATAGGCTTGCAGCAGCAGATAAGGCGGCTACAGGAGTCAACTCCAGATCTCAGTGCTGATCAACATCAGCTCTGGTCTCAGTCTCTACAAAGCCTAGTTCAGGGGATCGAGGGATTACGACAGCTGCAAGCGGATCTGGACGGGGGAGATCGATCGGGTTCATTTCAGGCACCACTACCCATTCAAAACACCTCGATCTGGGATCTGGAGGAGCTGGCCCGAGAACGCTATCGAGCCATCCTGGAGATTCAGGAGGACATCGTCTGTCGCTACACCCCTGTGGGTCTACTGACTTATGTCAACCCTGCCCTTTGTGCCTTCCATGATCAACGCCCAGAGTTTCTCTTGGGCACCAATTGGATCGTCATGCTGCCGCCAGAGGCTCAAGCGCAAGTGAGACAGGAGTTGGCTCAACTGACCCCCACCCATCCAATTCATCGAGTGGAGAAGTCGGTTCGAGATGGACAAGGGCGCGTTCGTTGGTTTGAGTGGATCGATCATGGCCTTTTTGATGACACGGGTCGTTTGGTTGAGATCCAATCCGTAGGGCGGGAGCGAACGGAGCAAAAGCAGGTGGAGGAGCAACTGCACCAAAGCCAAACCTTACTGGAGCAGTCACAGAGCGTGGGCCGGATGGGTAGCTTTGTCTGGCACATTCAAGAGCAACGGCTGATCTGGTCTCTAGAAACCTATCGACTTCTAGGACGGGATCCGGAGACCTATCACCCCTCCCTGGCTAACTTTATCCAGCAAGTGCATCCTGAGGATCAGGAGAACTATCGAGCTCGTCTCCAACTGGCTATCGAAAAATATGATTCCTTCCAGGCAGAGTTTCGCATCATTCGACCGGATGGAAGTATCCTGGTTGTTGAAGATCGAGCGGAGATCATCCGCGATGAGTTAGGGGCTCCGATCCAGATGATCGGGACGATGTTAGATATCACAGAACGGAAGCGAATTGAAGATCGGTTACACCGCAGTGAGAGGTGGTTACGAGCCCTAATCGAGAATCTTCCTTGTCTGATCTGGGCTAAGGATCTGGATGGGGTGATGTCATTACAGAATAGTAATTGCATTCAGATGTGGGGGCATTCCATCGGAAAACGCATGACGCACCCAGAACAAGGACAGAAACAACGGATCTGGGATGAGGAGGATCTGAGAGCGGCATCAGGGGAAGTGGTCTTTTCCGAAGATGTGGCCAACATAGATGGACAGGAACGGTACTTTCATAAGGTCATCGCTCCCCTTTACAACGGAGATCAGATCGAAGGTTCAATCGGTGCCAGCATCGATATCACGGATCGCAAGCAGATGGAGGAGGATCTGAGGCGGAGCGAGGAGTTATTTCGAGCCGTCTTTGAGCAGGCTGCTGTCGGGATCTCACAGGCCACTATCGAAGGACAGTTCTTGAAGGTGAACCCTAAGTTATGTGACTTGATGGGTTACACAGAGAATGAGCTCAAGGGCTATCGATATTTTGATCTCGCCCACCCTGAGGATGTGGCGCTGGGTGAGGAACAGTTTCAGCAACTGATGCGGGATGAGATTCCCTCTTATTCAGTCGAGAAACGATTCTATTGTAAAGGAGGCCAGATCCGTTGGTTGAATGTAACAGTATTTTTAATTCGGGATCGACAGAATCAACCCTTGTTTGAGATCGCAGTTATTGAGGATATCACCGAACGAAAGCAACTGACCCAACAGAAAGATGAGTTCATCTCCACGGTGAGTCATGAGTTACGAACCCCGCTCACCTCGATCCAGGCTTTACTAGGGTTACTGACAATAGGCCGTTTAGGATCCTTGACGGAGCCAGGTCAGCAGCTGCTGAGGGCGGCCAAAACCGATACCGATCGATTACAGCGATTGGTCAACGACCTTTTAAATCTGGAGCGACTCAAAGCAGATCGAGTCCGGATTCGTAAGGAGCTCTTCTCTATTGATATCCTGGTTGCTCAGGTTTTACAGATGATGACTCCCTTAGCCACCGAAGCTGAGATCCTGTTGGAGAGCCAGATCCAGACCCCCATCACCTGGGGCGATCCAGATCAGATCATGCAAGTACTCACCAATCTGATCGATAATGCCATCAAGTTCTCCCCATCAGGATCCACGATCTCCGTCAGCGTTACCCATCAACAGAACCATACCCTCTGGCAGATCACAGATCAGGGCATCGGGATCTCTCCAGATCGACTCCAGATCATCTTTGAGCCCTTTCAGCAGGGAGATCCTGCTGATGATCGCCCTCATTCTGGCAGTGGTCTGGGTCTGGCCCTCTGCGAGCAGATCATCCGTCAACATCAAGGTCAGATCTGGGCCGAGCACCTTCCCCAAGGGAGTCTTTTCAGCTTCACTCTGCCTCATGCCCCCGATCAGCCGATGATCAGTTCGACCCACAGCTTAAGTCTGCAGGATCAAGTTTGAGCTGTAGGGTGCAGGGCTGTAAACCGTCCCCCGATCAGCTCTCCTAACCGTTCCACCGTCAGTTGCGAGGTCTCGATCGGCTCCGCCACCTGTCCCCCACTGAACACCATGATCCGATCGCTATAGGTCACGATCTCATCCAGATCAGAGGAGGTGAACAGAATACAGGTGCCCGCTCGGCAACGCTCGATCAGTTGCTGCCAGATCCATAGAGCCGATTCGATATCCAGACCCCGCGTGGGATGTTCCATCAGGAGTAGAGCGATCGTATCCGGCAACAAAGCCAACTGAGTCCGTTGCTGATTGCCCCCAGAGAGATGATCCACAGATGAGACACTCTGACCCCGGATCCGGAATCGGTCGATGGCTGCCTCTGCCTTCTGTCTCACCGCCTTGCGATCGATCCAACCCCTTAGTCCCCCTAACTTGGGCTTCGATCCAGGCGGATGTCGGAGAGCGAAATGATCTCGAATCGACAAACCTGGGATCAACCCCTCCCGCAGCCGATCCGCAGGTAGATAGCTCACCCCAGCCCGCAGATGCTCCCGATAGGAGCCCTGATTGAGATCCTGTCCCTCAATCCATAGCTGACCAGCAGATCTCAACAAACCAGCGCAAGCCAAGAGTAATAGCCGCTGTCCACTTCCCTCCAAACCAGCTAACCCGATCACCTCACCCCGCCGCACCTGTAGATCCTCAATCTGGATCTGTAAACGACCATCAGAGACCTGGAATTGTGCAAGGTGTAAGCCTATTTCCGGTTGACGCACATCCGGCTTGATCGGCGGCGCCAGCTCCCGACCAAACATCATCTCCACCAATTGAGCCGTGGCACAGGGGATCTCCACATGACCCACCACCTGTCCTTGACGCATCACCGTGGCTCGATCACACAGACTCTCCACATCCTCCAACTTGTGGGAGACAAATAGGATCGATCGCCCCTGTTCCACTAGCCGTCTTAGAGCCGCAAACAACACCTCTTTCTGACCTGCCGAGATCCCTGTGGTGGGCTCATCCAAGATCAAAGTCCTCACCCCCAGGGATAGCAGCCTAGTGATCTCCAACTGTTGCCGTTCCCCCACCGTCAGATCTCCCACCCGACGATACGGATCCAGATCAAAGCCAAGATCCCTACTCCACTGCCGCAACTGTCGTTGAGCCCCTTGCTGATCGATCAACACCCCACCGGGCCGACCCGCAATGAAGTTATCTAAAACCGACAGGGACGGAAAATCCAACGGATCCTGATGCAACATGCCGATCCCCGAGCGAATCGCATCCACCGGACTAGCGATCTGCACCGGACTTTCATCTAAATAGATCTCCCCTTGATCTCGGCTGAGAAACCCACTCAGGATCTTGACCAAAGTGCTCTTACCGGCTCCGTTCTCCCCCAACAGACCGTGAATACTACCCGCCTGGATCGACAGGGAGATCTCCTGATTGGCGATCAGGGGTCCGAAGCGTTTCGTCACCTCATGGATATCGATCTGCATCGGCTAATCATTCCGGTTCAGGTTTACCGTTACCATGGCCATTGCCCTGACCTGTTGCCTCACGACTTTGCAGCCATTGTTGCAGCAACGGCACCACCTGATCAGCGATCTGGCTCCACTGGCCTGCGGGTTGTTGATCGGTGGTCAATAACTCCACCTTATCCCCCCGAATCACCAGAAATCCCATGGGTTCGATCCGCACCCCCCCACCAGCTCCACTCCACACCGGATGCGAGCCCTTCCGGGCCGAGGATGGCTCCGCTCCCAGATCACCGCCGCCGCCAGCTAGACCAAAATTGAGGGACATGTAGGGGACGATGATCGTCTCGCCCACCGTGATCGGTTGACCAAACGTCTGCCCCGTCTCCGCCAGAGTGCGCAGCTTGCTCAGCACTACCTCCAGCACAGCCTCCACCTCAAACGGCTCCGATGCCATCACAGTCCTCCCTCGGCTCCCTGGTCAGGTCAACACTCATCCCTTCACCCTATCGGATCAGTTGCTGCACCCTTTACTCTCGAACAGGCAATCTCAAACAGGATAGATCATCACCTTGATCCAGTCTCACCCCTGGGGATTCGATGTCCAGACGACAGACCCAGATCCCAGCTAAGTAGATCGGCAAAAACGTCTATACAGACCATTAGTGCATGTCAACGTCACTTTGCCGATCCACTTAGGGTTGATAATGAGAGCAGGTGCAGAGCACCCTTGTCGCAAGAGAGGAACCTATGACGGAGAGCTACTCCCCCGATCCCACCTCAGACGATCTGACCGGAGACCCCCAAACCCCCCCGGAGGAGTCAGCAACAGAGGCTCCCAAGGCTGCAGGTAAGAGCAATCGAGCTCGGCAGCTAATGGGGATGCGTGGTGCAGAGGTGGAGGATCGATCCATCTGGCAACTCCATCTGCAATTGATGAAGCCCGTCACCTGGATCCCCCTGATCTGGGGTGTGATTCCGGGGGCAGCCTCCTCCGGTAACTTCTACTGGAGCTGGGAGACGGTGGCCCTAGCTGTTGCCTGTATGATCCTGTCCGGACCCCTGATGGCGGGCTATACCCAGACCACCAATGATTTCTTTGATAAAGAGATCGATGCCATCAACGAGCCCTATCGCCCCATTCCCTCTGGAGCTATTCCTCTGTGGCGCGTGATCACTCAGATCTGGGTGTTGTTGATCGCGGGTTTGGCCTTGGCCTATGGACTGGACTGGTATGTGGGTCATGAGTTTCCCACCCTGACCTGTCTTACCCTGGGGGGCGCCTTCCTCGCCTATATCTACTCAGCCCCTCCCCTGAAGCTGAAGCGTAACGGCTGGCTGGGGAACTATGCCCTGGGGGCCAGTTATATCGCCTTGCCCTGGTGGGCGGGTCATGCTCTGTTCGGTCAGCTGAACTGGACGGTCTGTGTGCTGACATTGCTATATAGTCTGGCCGGATTAGGGATCGCCGTCGTCAATGACTTCAAGAGCGTTGAGGGGGACAAGGAGCTGGGCCTAGCCTCGATCCCAGTGGCCTTTGGCGTCCAGGGGGCTGCATTGATCTCAGCCATGATGATCGATTTCTTCCAGGTGGGTATGTGCTCGTTCCTGGTGGGAGCAGGAGAACAGCGTTACGCAGCTGTGCTATTTCTGTTGATCCTGCCCCAGATCGTCTTTCAGGACATGTATTTAGTGCGGGATCCCATCGAGTACGATGTCAAATACCAAGCCAGTGCTCAGCCCTTCCTGGTGTTAGGCATGTTGGTGTTTGGATTAGCCCTGGGACAGATCAACTTTCAGTAAACAGCACCTCTGGATCTGAGAGAACTCTGACCCACTCGATCGTTGGACACGTTAGCAACCTTTAGGAGAGAACAATGGCAGCGCAATTCAAACATGTGATGTTGATGGTCAAGGATGTCAAGGCCGCCGTCCAGTTCTACAGTGAGGGCTTGGGGCTACCCGTTAAGGTGGTCAGTCCTGCCTGGGGTGAGGTGGATGCCGATGGCACCACGATCGCGTTTCACATGGCCGAGGATCCAGGGGCCGGGAGTTCTCCGATCCTCAGCTTCCATGTGGAGGATGTCCATGCTGCCCTGGCCAAGTTAGAGGAGAGGGGGGCAGCCCTGGAGGGACGGATCCGTGAGCCCTCTTTCGGGAAAGTTGCTGCGGTGCGCACCCCTGATGGCCACCTGTTGAGCCTCCTTCAACCTGCAGCCCAGCCTGCCGAGACCGCCCACTCTTGAGCTCAATACGCGCAGACAAGGCCGACATCCTGCATAGGTCTGTGGGAATTGCTGGGGACTAGCCGCGATCTTAGATCTCTCAATGAGCTCAATTAGAGGAACCGTTACCGTTACGAAGGCTCTCATCTTCACCAGCGGTAACTTGTCGTATTTCTTCAGGAGTGAGACTGGAAGCGTAAGAGATGAGGTCTACATCCACTCCCACCTCCAGCAACTTGAGTCCCATCTCCTGGGTCCTTCTCTCGGCTCCTTTCTGCAAGATCTCCTGGTAAATCATTGACTCTTTCACGATCTACTTTCGGAATATCCCTCGCAGGAGCTCTTTGCTACACCGTAGCCCACCCAACACCTCTGCACAAGCCAACACTTGATCAGAGCGGACCAGCAGAGCCAAGATCCATAATTGGGATAACTCACCCGCTCTAGGAGGGTCTCATGATCGCCCAACCACGGCCTCAGCTGACTGTGCAGGACTACCTCGATCAGGAACGGCAGGCTGAGATCAAGAGTGAGTATATGGATGGTGGAATGGTGGCCATGACTGGGGCTAGCCGTAGACATAACCTCATCGTCGTCAGCCTCGCAGCCAACCTTTACACTCAGATCCGCTCCAGACCTTGCGAGCTCTACGTTGGGGATATGCGGGTCGCTGTC
>CAYSEO010000241.1:0-7038 GCA_964429885.1 uncultured bacterium | reverse complement strand
AATTGCTTTGACACGCATTATATAGACTGTATAAACGTTTTTGCTGATCTACTTACCCTACGGTTGTCTAGGATCCGGCCTGCGAGTAAGTGGATCTGTATCTTTTCCTCCTGTATTGTGGGAACCATAGACAGAGAGCACTTTGGGTCTGATCCACCCTGAGCTCCTTCATGAAGACAAGATCACAACACAAAGGTTTGATGAAGCTGGGCTTTCAAGGGTGAGTTGCTCCCGATTGACAGGTTCAGCTGCCGAGAGAGGTCCCCGATCTGGATGTTGGAGAGAGGTTAGTGATGGTTAACTCTGCCGACCGAGAACAGGAAACGCGACTCCAGTTTCTGGAGGAGGCCAAGGAGTCCCTCAATGCCATCGAGGATCTACTGCTGGATCTGTCTCAGGGGGTGGCGGAGCCCATCAAGTTGGATGAGGCGCTGCGCTCAGCTCACTCCATTAAAGGCGGGGCCGGGATGATGAGCTATGGCTCTCTGAGTGGAGTCGCTCACCAGGTGGAGGACATCTTTAAGCTGATCAAAATTCGGCGTCCAACGCTGTCTCCTGAGGGGGTCAGCCTGTTGTTGTCTGCGGTGGATTGCCTGCGCCAGATCATCTCCATTAATCAGCGGGGAGCTGAGGTGAATGAGGCCTGGCTGTCCCGGACGGCGACGCCGATCTTTGCTCAACTCACCGAGCAATTGGGGGAGCTCCAGCCGGGGGAGGAGGAGCAGCTCCTGAAGCAGGACAGTGGTCAGGATATCGTCTCGGTTTTGTTTGAGTCGGAGGTAGAGGGGTGCCTGAATCGGTTGGAGCGGGTGTTGCATGAGCCCGGTCAGCCCTGATGGGACACGGAGCTCGTACTGCTGGCGCAGGAGGGCGGGGGGTGGGGGGATATGCTGCAGTTGCAGTCGTTTGCTCAACTCTGTCAGAGGATCGAGGTCACAGTAGAGGCTTATCCTCAGCATCTGGAGGCGATCGCGCGGACGGCTTTGGAGGATTGGCGTCGGTGTCAAGCACTGGTGATGGTGGGTCAGCAGGCCCTGATTCCCTCGCAGTTCAGTTGGTCGATTGAGAGTCAGGCTGGACAGGAGAGATCTGAGGAGCTACAGGGGGCGGATGAGACTCTGGCCGATCAGGGGGATCCAACTGGCTCGGAGCTATCCCTGCTGTTCGGCGATCTGGATCTGAGTCAGCTGGATCGGCTGGATGAGGTGGAGTGGGATCAGGACGAGGAGCTGGTCTACGAGGCGATTGACCCGAGTCAGTGGGAGTCCCAAGAGGAGAGCTCAGCCGCTGCTTCGGATCCCGCCCCCAGAGGACCTCAGGGGTCGATGATGGCTCCTCTCCCTCAGCTATCGTTTCAGCCCACGACACAACTTGAGCCGGAGGAGAAGGAGGGGGCGGCAGAGAGTAGCATTCGGGTGCCGTTGCGGCGCTTGGAGCAGCTGAATGATCTCTGTGGGGAGTTGACCATAGGTTGTAATGGTTTGGATCTGAGACTGAGCCGATTGCGGACGTTGATGGGCACGCTGGTGCAACGGGTCCAGAATCTAGAGCAGTCCAATGTGCAGTTGCGCAATGCCTACGATCGGGTGGCGACTCAGGCTCTGGGCAGTTTCGGGATCGCGGGGTTGGAGCTGGAGGGTCTACGACCGGAGGGGTTCGACATCCTGGAGCTAGATCGTTATAACGAGCTGCACCCCATCTGGCAGGAGGTGATGGAGACCATCGTCTGGCTGCAGGAGGTGAGTGGGGATATGGATCTGTTGCTCCGGGATGCGGAGCGGACGGCCTTTGAGTTCAACCGCACCTCCAAGCAGATGCAGATCTCGGTGACCCAGTCCCGGATGCGTCCCATTAATGATCTGGTGGGTCGGTTTCCCCGAGCGATTCGGGATATGGCGGTGCAGTTTGGTAAACCAATGGATCTGTCCATTCGGGGGGGCTCGACCCTGGTGGATCGGACGGTGTTGGAGAAGTTGAATGATCCCCTCACCCATCTGATCCGCAACGCCTTTGATCATGGCATCGAGGATCCGGAAACCCGGCAGCAGGTGGGCAAGCCCGAGCGGGGCACCATCGAGATCCGGGCGGGATATCGGGGCAACCAGACAGTGATCTCGATCTCCGATGATGGTCGGGGGATCGATTTTGAGCGGGTGCGGGCTAAGGCCCAGCGGATCGGGATCGATCCTCATCTGTTGGATCGGGCCACGGAGCGGGAGCTGGTGGAACTGATCTTTGAGCCGGGTTTCAGTACGGCGGAGGCAGTGACTACCCTCTCCGGTCGCGGGGTGGGCATGGATGTGGTCAAGACCAACCTGGAGGAGATCGGTGGCGCTATTCAAGTCGATACCGTCAAGGGGGAGGGGACGACCTTTACCCTGAGCGTGCCCTTTACCCTCTCGGTGATGCGGGTGCTGTTGGTGGAGAGCTTCAATATGTTGCTGGCTTTCCCGGCGGACACGATCGAGCAGATGGTGTTGAGTCAGCCGGATCAGTTTATCTCCACCAGTCATCGGGAGGCGTTCAACTGGGAGGGCTACATCGTTCCCAAGGTGGAGCTGGAGGAGTGGCTGGAGTTTCGGTGTCCCACCCGGCCCATCGAGCTGGATGATGCCCCGATGATGTCGGCCCCGGCGGTGTTGGTGTTGGCTCAGGGCAATGATCTGGTGTGTGTGGAGATCAATCGTTGTTGGGGTGAACGGGAGGTGGCGATCCGGGGGGTGGAGGGACCATTTCCCCTGCCGACTGGGTTCAGCGGTACGACGATCCTAGGGGATGGTCAGGTGGTGCCGATCGTCAATGTGCCGGATCTGTTTGAGTGGGCTATGGAGGGGAGTGAGACTGTAGATCCTCTCAGTTTACTCTCCGGTAAGGAGTCCACTGCAGATCCCACGGCGGTTACCGAGCGGCGGACGGTGTTGATCGTGGATGACTCGATCAATGTGCGTCGTTTCCTGGCCCTGGCGGTGGAGAAGGAGGGCTATCGGGCGGAGCAGGCCAAGGATGGGCAGGATGCCTTAGATAAGCTGAACGCTGGTTTGGAGGTGGATGCCATCATCTGTGATATCGAGATGCCCCGATTGGATGGATTTGGCTTCCTGGCCCAGTACCAACAGAGGGATCCAGCAGCCCCAGCCCCAGTGGTGATGTTGACCTCTCGCACAGGGGATAAGCATCGCAAGCTGGCTTTGGCTCTAGGGGCGGCGGATTATTTCACCAAGCCCTGTCGGGAGAAGATGTTGGTGGATCGGGTGACGGAGCTGATCGGCCAACGGACGGCTACGGTTTGAGTTGGGGTTTGATCCTGAAGTGAGGTAGGTCTCGAACGATGCGACTGTTTCAATCTCGTCCCTCTCGCCGCACCCGCAGTGCCCAAACGCTAGACACCCGTCAGCTGTTGGTGTTTCGGATCCGTCAGGAGTGGTTTGCCTTGCCCCTGGAGGTCTTGCAACGGGTGGTCCCTATGGGTCGGATCCACGGGGATCAAGGGGATCTGGGCATTGGAGTAACCCGCTACGAGGATCAGGAGCTGTTGGTGCTCGATGTGGGCCGTCGGATCTTTCCCCGCTCTCAGGATCAGGGGCCGACGGTGCCGGAGTCAGAGCAGCACATGGTGATCCTGCAGGCTCCCTCGGGGGAGTTATTGGGGTTACCGATCGATTCCCGTCCGGCCCTGAAACGAGTGCCCAGCTCGGCGATCGCCCCCTTACCTGCTGCTTACACCACGCTGGCCTATGTGCAATGTGTGAGCGGCATGGCGATCTCCGAGGATGGGGAGCAGTCCTACTTCCTGTTGGCTCACGATCGGTTGCTATCACCCCCTACGGTTCTGGAGTGATCGGCGGGCTACTCTAGGGGAGATAGATTGTGTTGTCGAGTCTCACTATGCCCACCCAGTCCTCTAATCCAGTTGTCTCCCCCTCTACACCTGCTGTGATCCCCCCTGTACCGGACTCGATCACGGTGCCACGGGGTCGGTTATATCTGCATCATTGGGAGCATCCCGATCCGGTGGGTAAGCTACTGATGCTGCATGGTAAGGGGGATTATGGCCATGGGTTTGCGGAGCTGGGAGCTGATCTGCAAGAGCGGGGCTGGTCCTGTTATGCCCCCGATATGTATGGATTTGGCCGCTCCCCTGGGCCTCGCTGTTGGATGTGGAATTTCGATCAGATCTTGAAGGATCTAAACGTCGTTCAACAAACTCTCCAACCCCAGATCTGGGGAGGCTACAGTACGGGGGCGATCTGGTCTATGGAGTATGCCTTAGCCCATCCGGATCAGGTGCAGGGATTGGTGTTGCTCTCTCCTGCCTTTCGGATCGACAATAACCTCACTCCTTTAACTCAGCGGCTCCTGCCCTATTTCAATCAACTGGCGCCGCAGTGGGTGGTGATTCGTCAGTATAAGCCGACTCGGGTCACCTCCGTTCCTCAACGACAGCAGGAGTTGTTAGAGGATCCGTGGGTGAGTGGCACAACTCGGGTGCGATTTGTAGCGGAATTGATCAAACGGGGGCGTCATTGTTTGGAGCAGGCGGCTCAATTCCAGATGCCGATCCTGTTACTGTATTCGCCGAATGATCGGATCATCAATCCTGAGGGAATCGTTGAGTTTATTGCCGTGCTCCGATCCCGTGGAGCTGCCTTAACGGTACAGGAATTTCCTAATTCAGAACATGATCTACTGCATGATGTCGATCATCTCCAAGTGAAGCAGATGATCTGTGATTGGATGGAGCAGCTCAGCTTGGGAAGAGTCCCCTAAGTGCCGTTTAGTGGTTCCTCAGGATCCGTCCCAACCGGAGCAATTCCGTAGTAAGTAGATCGGCAAAATTGCTTTGACATGCACTATATAGCCTGTATAAACGTTTTTGCTGATCTACTTAGGCGCTAACCGTGTAATCTGATCTCCATAGGTTTACAGCAGAGGTCAACCGATGGCACCCCAAAGATGGACAGATGAGATGTTAGATCGGCAAGCTGAGACAGTGGAGCAACTGCTCGAAGGTCAACGGATGTTGGTACAGATCTATCAACAGGAGCATGAGGCTCGGGTAGAGGCCGACCGGCGCTTCAATCGCTTCATCGAGGAGCAACAACAGATCAACCGGCAACTGGCTGGGACCCTCAACGGGTTCATCGAGGAGCAACAACAGATCAACCGGCAACTGGCTGAGGCCATCAACGAGCTGCGCCGCATCGTCTACTTCCGAACCGATAACGGCAACCAGAACTGAGGGATCGGGTCTGTGGTCTATTGGAAACCTCGGTACTACGGATCTCCGCCCCCATCTACCCTCAACAGCCTGGAGATGGATCCCCTATCCTAGTAAGGAAGTCTGCATCCGATCGCTATCCCTATGAAACTCCCAGGCTCCCTGATCTACCAAGGCTTCCGACGTGGCCTCCGCAACCCTAAGGTACGACCCTGGCTGATGTTGGGGATCTTTGTCTATCTGATCAGCCCTATTGATCTGTTGCCCTCTTTCTTGATCGGGGCTGGGGAGATCGATGATCTGGTGCTACTAGGCCTGTTACTGGGGGAGATGGTTCAGATCTGGTTGGGGGATCCGATCGCCCCTGAAGAGCCGATCAAAGATCGAAAGCAGCCGGCCCAAAAGCGGCAAGCGGAGCGACACTCAGAGCGACCCGCCTCGGAAGCGGTGATCGATGTCCACGCCTATGCGGAACCTGATTAGGTCTGTTTGGTAAGCCTTGCTACCGTTTCTCTCCAGATCCTGCTCTAGTCTCCCCTGAATCAACAATCCACAGCTGAGCCACTGATCAGGAGGCCCTATGGCAGGAACGTTTGTGCAGGCTGAACCCTATCCCTATCCCTACAACGGTGAACTACGTCCTCAGAACACAGCGATCCTCGTGATCGATATGCAGACGGACTTCTGCGGGGAGGGGGGCTATGTCGATGCCATGGGCTATGACCTCTCCCTGACCCGCGCCCCTGTGGAACCGATCCGTAATCTGTTACAGGCCACCCGCGATCAAGGCTTTCTGATCATTCATACCCGTGAGGGGCATCGTCCGGATCTGTCTGATCTCCCTGCCAATAAGCGTTGGCGCAGTCAACAGATCGGGGCTGGGATCGGGGATCCAGGTCCCTGTGGACGGATCTTAGTGCGGGGCGAGCCGGGGTGGGAGATCATCCCTGAGTTGAGTCCAGTCTCTGGAGAGGTGATCTTGGATAAACCCGGTAAGGGGGCTTTCTACGCCACGGATCTGGAGCTGATCTTGCAGCGACGAGGGATTCAAAACCTGATCTTGACTGGGATCACTACAGATGTCTGTGTCCATACCACGATGCGGGAGGCCAACGATCGGGGCTATGAGTGCCTGTTGTTGTCTGACTGTACCGGGGCCACGGATTATGGCAACTATCTAGCGGCCTTGAAGATGATCCAGATGCAGGGAGGAGTCTTTGGAGCGGTGGCCACCTTAGAGGCATTTCTGGCTACGGTAAAGTGATCGATCACTCTCCAGATTCATGGACGGGGCAGGCTGCGATCCGCAATTGGGCTCTAGGGCTGGGGTGAGAGGGATCTGCTTGACACTAGAGGACGGCCCACCGACAATTCATGGATGATGAGGGTATGGGTTGATCGAGAGCCTGTCTCCATCCCTTGAGACCTTGAACAACTGAGGAATGATCCACTATGTCTCTTGCTGTTGGCACTCCGGCTCCAGCCTTCTCCGTCCAGGACACCACCGGTAAAACGGTCTCTTTGTCAGAGTTCTCTGGCAAAACCGTTGTCTTGTACTTCTATCCCAAGGACGACACACCGGGATGTACTAAAGAAGCCTGCAACTTTCGAGATCACTATGCAGACTATCAGGGCAAGGATATTGTCGTGTTAGGGGTGAGCATGGATGATCAGGCTTCCCATCAGAAGTTTACGGAGAAATTCTCCTTGCCTTTCCCGTTGCTGGCGGACACAGCGGGGGAGATCACTCGGGCCTATGACGTGGACAATGGCGGACGTCCTCGGCGGGTGACCTATGTGATTGCCGGCTCGGGTACAAT
>CAYSEO010000240.1:0-7047 GCA_964429885.1 uncultured bacterium | reverse complement strand
CAGCCCCCAACCATACTGTTGCCACACATAGGGGTTGAACAGATCTACAACTGAGAGATCCTGTTTGAGTCGCACAGGACCATGGCGCAGCCGAGGTAGGAGCTGATAGACGGAGGGCATGGTGCCCAAAATAGCGGCCTGATATTTGGGAAAACCAGGGGGAAAAGGAGAGCCCATGATCAGATCCTCCAGGGATTCCAAGGCTCCGCCATTGGGGGGACCGATCAAGATCGCCTTGTGGACATACTGGGCACCCGCCCAGGTCACCGGAGGTAGAGATCCATCCTCAGGCAGATCCGCATCCCCATAGCGAAGAAAATAGCGGGCGACTAAAGCACCCATGGAGTGGGCGACGATATTGACTTTAACCCGTTCCTTGCGATGGCCAAAGCGGAGCTGACATTGCTCCTGTACATACTCGCATTGGGCTTCTACAAACTGTCGGAGCTGACGAGCTGCCTCAACGATATCTCTTCGCCAATCGTAGGCGAATTGAAAGCAGGTAAAGTGTTTATCACCGTAATTGATGATCCCCGCCTGAACCATCTGTTGATCTCGAAATCCGCCCACCCCGAGAGCCAACATTAGTCTGGAGTAAGCGCTCAGGTGTAAGGGTACCCCAAACAGATCTCCGCCGATATGGGAAAGGGTTTCCACCGCCAATACATCATCCCGCAGAGCTTTGAGGGGCACTCCCGGCTGCATGGGCAGGGAGAACAGACGGGCACCCTCTGGGGTCTCTGGATTGAGCACAGATCGTGAGAAGTCCCCCCAGACCACCTTGCCTGTACTGCGCTGACGCAGAACGGAGCCCAGATAGCCAGGGATCACGACGATTGGGGTGCGATCGGGACTATCGTATTGGGCGGCCCGGCTGTAGATCTCGTTGAGGTTAGGGGGAATATGACTCAGCTCTGCCCCCAATTTCCTCAGACCATGAAAGCGGTGCTTGAGTCGGGTTAGCCACCGATCTGAACGGGAATCATCAGGGGTGAGGTGAGATCTGGACATGGAGACCGATTACCTATTTATGGATCCGGTTATTCATTCTAGCGCTAACTTTAGGGAGCGGATCTCGGGTCATGGCCTCCCGAATCCAGATTCCTTAGTTATCATCGATTTATCAGATGATCCTCAGGATCCCAGTGTTGATCTTGGGGATTCGAGATCAGTATTTGCGTTCCTGGGGTTGAAACTGACCTAACTTGACGGGTCGATAACCGATCTCCAACTGAGGGCCTTCGATCGGATCGCTAGAGGGATGGGCATAGGCTAGGGTATGTTGCAGGAAGTCCTTGTCATTACGGCTGGGATGATCGTCTCGGAAGTGAGCACCCCGGCTTTCCCGACGGGCTAAAGCACTGGCCATGATCAGGGTGCCTACGGTGATCAGGTTGCGCAGCTCCAAGGCCTCCGTCAGCTCAGTGTTCCAGATCTGGCCTCGATCATCCAGGCGCAGTTGATTGACATAATCCGCCCGGAAGCTTTTGAGTTTCTCCAGTCCTGCCTGTAGGGTGTCCTCGCTGCGATAGACTCCGCAATATTGAGTCATGCAGTCTTGAAATCCCAGTCGGATCTGTTGGATCCGTTGGGTGCCATCTCGCTCCAGGAGCTCTGTGATCCGCTCCTCAGCTGCCTTGAGTTGGGCTTGTTCATCCACAGGCAGTAGGGATCGATCCTGGACAAATCGAGCCATAGCTGCCCCTGCCCGTTTGCCGTAAACGATACATTCCAGCAGAGAATTACTCCCCAATCGATTGGCCCCATGCACGGAGACACAGGCGGTCTCGCCCGCAGCAAACAGACCCTCCACTCGCTGATCCTCAGCCCGTAACACCTCACAGTCCGTGGTCACCGGGATGCCGCCCATGCAATAGTGCACCGTTGGTCGTACGGGGATCGGGCTGACCACCGCGTCGATCCCCAGATGGCGATGGGCCTCGTCCCAACAGAAGGGCACCCGGCTCATGATCTTCTCACGACCCATATGGCGCAGATCGAGATACACATAATCCTGCTGATCAATGCCTCGTCCAGCCCGCACCTCGGTCACGATGGCACGGGAGGTGATATCACGGGGAGCCAGCTCCATCCGACTGGGAGCATAGTGGGCCATAAACCGTTCCCCTTGGTGATTGATCAGATAAGCCCCTTCCCCGCGTACCGCCTCTGAGATCAACACCCCCACGGAATACAAGCCTGTGGGATGAAACTGGACGAACTCCATATCCTGTAGCGGCAAGCCCCCATGGGCTACCATCGCCAACCCATCCCCTGTGGAGGCGAAATCATTGGATGTGGTGTTATAGACCCGTCCGTAGCCCCCAGTGCCGAACATCACTGCCTTAGCCCGCACCACCTCGATCCGTCCCGTGGCCATCTCCAGCATCACCAGACCCTTGACCCCGTTCTCCTCCAGGATCAGATCCATCACATACCATTCCTGATAGATCGTTACCCCGAACTGATACAAATTGGACACCAGCTCATGGAGAATGGCATGGCCAGTCTTATCGGCAGCGTAACAGGTGCGACGATGGCTATGTCCGCCAAAGGCCCGTTGAGCGATCCGACCATCCTCGAGTCGGGAGAACAGCACTCCCAAATGCTCCAGATCGATGATCACCTCCGGGGCTTCACGGGTGAGGATCTCCACCGCATCCTGATCTGCGAGGTAATCGGATCCCTTGACCGTATCGAAAGCATGGGCCTCCCAACTGTCCTCTGGATCCACATTTTGCAGAGCAGCAGCGATCCCCCCCTGGGCAGCGACGGAGTGACTGCGAATCGGATGGGTTTTGGCCACCAGGGCCAGATCGAGAGCGGGATCCTGACGTTTTGCTTCTAGGGCCGCGCGACAGCCGGAGAGACCACCGCCAACGATAATGATGTCGTGTTCGAGCATGGGTTGAGGTTGCAATCGGTAGATCGATCTTAGTCTGATTGTCGCTGATTCCCGCTGATTCCCATGGGGATCCAAGCGGGGAGAGTTGGCAGCTCCCTCAAGTGACCGATTCATTCGATCTCAACTCTAGACAGCGATCTTATAATCGAGCCAGAGCTTATCGAAGTAACTCTATGGTGATCAGTTCAAACCCGGCGGCGGCAGAGATCATCTACCCCTGTGCGGATGGTGAACCCTTGGCTGAAACTCAAGAACATATCTGGGCGATCTTGATCACCCTAAGCCTCCTCTCCCAGTACCTCAGAGATCAACAAGCTGTGGTGTTTGCAGATCAGTTTCTCTATTACGTGGAGGGCAAGCCTGCCGCAAGGGTGGCCCCTGATGTCATGGTGGTATTCAATATTCCCCCTGGCCTGCGGGGCAACTACAAGATCTGGGAGGAAGGTGAGACCCCCTCGATCATCTTTGAGATGACCTCCAAGGGCACTCAAGATCACGATCTGAACTTTAAGAAAACCCTCTATGAGCAGTTGGGGGTACAGGAGTACTGGCTGTTCGATCCCTATGGTGAGTGGATCTCTGAGCAGCTGCGCGGCTACCAACTGGATGAGGAGGGCCGTTACCGATCGATCACCCACCAATGCAGCCAGGTGTTGGGACTACGGTTGCAGGCTGAGGGCTATCTGATCGGGTTCTATCGACTGGACACGGGGGAGAGACTCCTGACCCCCGATGAGTTGTTGACAGAGGTCCAGCAAGAGCGACAGCGAACTGAGGAGGCACAACAGCGAGCCGATCGGTTAGCAGAACGGTTGCGTCAGCTCGGCATTGATCCCGACGCCTAGAGAGCTCTCGATCTCGATCCCAGGATCTGCCAGGTCCCTTAGTTGGGATCCTTGAGAAACTGCTCGATCTCCTGGCGAGTGGGCAAGCTGGGTTGAGCCCCGGCCCGAGTCACCGTCAAGGCGGCTGCCGCTGTAGCAAACCGGATCGCCTCCGACCAAGGAGTAGTCGCAGCGATCTGGACAGCGAGGGATCCGCAGAAACTATCCCCAGCTGCCGTCGTATCCACCACCTCCACTGCATAGGCCGGTTGATGCCCCTGATCCTCAGGACCACACCAGATCACCCCGGAACGCCCCAGAGTAATGATCACCCAGGGCACCTGCTCCTGCAATTCCTCTGCGATCTCCTTTGCATCCCTGCGATCCCGTAGGGGCCTGCCGGTCAACTGACTGGCTTCGGTCTCATTGAGGATCAGATAATCCAGGCACTCCAGTAACGCCTCCGACAAGGGCTGGATCGGAGCCGGATTGAGCAGAACGGGGATCTCCGCCTCCATAGCCACCTCAGCCACCCATGCCACCGTCTCCACCGGGATCTCCAACTGCATAACGATCAAACCGGCGGACTGGATCTGTTTTTTCTTGAGACGATTGGGGGTGAAGCTACCATTGGCCCCAGGGCTGACCACGATGGCATTTTGACCCCGAGGATCGACCGTGATCAGGGCCATACCGGTGGGATCGGAACCGCTCTGAATCAGCTGGATATCGACCTGGTTTTTCTTGAGATTATCCTTGAGTTGACGACCGAAATCATCAGGTCCGATCTGGCCCGCCATCTTTACCTGTCCCCCAGCTCGGGCCGCTGCTACCGCTTGGTTTGCTCCCTTTCCGCCAGGATAGAGGTTGGTATGGGATCCCAGGATCGTCTCACCTGGCAGAGGATGTCGCGGCACCGCTACCACCAGATCCATATTCAAACTGCCGATCACGAGAATAGGTTTTGTCATCGATAGCGGAACTCCTCAGAGGCTAAACTCACATGGGATTTAATGTTGATCACTCTCCGGATCTTCCCAGGGTTCAACCACTACTTTGTCCAGGATCTCGGCATTGAGGCTGACGGAGACCGAACAATACTTAGTGCGGGACAGTTCTGCCGCTCGAGCCAGGGCCGCCTCGGTCACCTAAGGGCCTGATCCATAATGAGTCAACGTGATCCGGGTATAGCGACGGGGATGATCCTCGGCATTGATTCCTAGAAATCGCTTCTCGGTCCCCAGTTGATGTAACACAATCCATTGAGCCATTCCTATCGCCTCCGTGGTCCGATCCTCATTTTCCCATAGAGCTATGGGCTGATGGGATGTCCTAGGCTCGATCTCGACAACCCCAGATCTAGGTGTTGTTCCAATAAACCCATGACAGAGTGTTTCCTGTTTGTTGACATTAAGACTCTTCCGATCCAAACAAAACTATGAGAGACTGAAATCCGTGGCCCCAGATCGGATCCGGATCGACCCTGGTGACGGCCACTGATGTGAAGCGAGAGGAACTGAGATGACAGAAGCGACCCTATTGAGCCTCAAAGAAGCAGTAGAACAACGGCGGGCTGCCCGCGCTTTTCGTCCCGATCCCATCCCTATGGATACCCTGAAGGAGATCCTGCGGCTGGGCACCCGTGCCCCCTCTGGGTTCAATCTACAGCCCTGGCGATTCATCCTGCTTCAGGATCCGGCCAGTAAGGCGAAGCTGAAGGAGGCGGCCTTTGGTCAGGGTCAGGTGGAACAGGCACCGGTGGTGCTGATCTGTTGTGGGGATCGCAAGGCTGGGGAGATGGAGAACATTGAGGCGGTGATCCAACTGGGCAAGGAGCATGGAGCCATTACGGATGACTATGGGGATACCATGCGCAAGCAGATCCCGCAGATGTTTGAGTACAAGCCCTGTTTTGAGTCTGTTGAAGCTTGGACCAATCGCCATGTCATGTTAGCAGTGGCTCATCTGATGGTGGTGGCCAAAGCCTTTGGGGTGGATTCCTGTCCCATGGAAGGGTTCATGTCCGCCCAAGTGAAGGAGTCCTTCAATATCCCTGATCATGTGGATGTGTGCTGTTTGCTGCCTTTGGGCTACACTACTGAGCCCTTCAAGCTCTATGGCGGTCGTTGGGATCTGAACCAGGTGTTCTACAGTGAGTCCTATGGTACTCCTGGTCAACTCTAGGGATCTCTCTGGGTAAAACATTGTGGATCGTCCTAGGGTTTGGGGCGATCCATTATTCGTGATCATGAGATCTGATCCTGAAACCAACGGGCCGCACTATCGGTGCTCTCCTCAATAACTCGTCGGATCGCAGCGGCTAAGATCTCTTGGGTGAGTCCGTTTAAGATACTCGATCTATCACTGATCTGGTACTGACCTCCAGACAGAAGCTGAAAGATTGAGACCTGCCTGCCTTCCACATCGATCACCCAGTACTCTGAGATCCCTAAGTCTGCATATAACTGCTTCTTCTCATCCAGATCCGTTGCTAAGGTTGTGTCCGAGATCTCAGCCACCAGATCGGGTAATCGTGTCTGCTGTAGGTTGATCCGACGGGGATCTCCCTGGATCCCGGTTGGGGTATTGTCGCCGAGATAGAGGACTTGGTCGGGGGAGACTGCCTTTTGTCCGGGTTTCTCGATCAGGCAGCGTCCATAGGATTTAAACCGCTGTTGAGTTTTGCTAAACCAGAGAAAGAACAGGATCGGCAACAGATCACTGACACTGGCATGGTTGATACCTTCAGAGCCCATATCGATCAGCAGATGCTCCTGACTGAAGAAAAGCCGTAACCGATCCTCCGTTAGGGTATCACGAGCTCTCATGTAATCCTGCCAGGATGCCGGTTGCCATCGAGATAGAGTCAGGTTGGGGCTGAGGGGATCGGTTCTGGAGCTCATCGGGATTGGATCCTCACGAGGTACCTCAATAGCTTAGCAGGGGGATCAGGAGCAAGCCTCAACGCCTGGATGAGTTACTCCAGCACCTGTCAAGGGATACTTCCGATCAACTCGCGTGACAATTGTTGCTTGGTTGATAAGAAAGGTAAAGAAGATCACTAGATTATCTACAGAATGAGTTCTTCGAGAGGTTCAGTGCGATTTCCTTTGATGCCATTAGGCGTTGATCACGATCCCACGGGATTCCAGATTGTCCGAGTTGAACGTGCGATTTCCTTTGATGCCATTAGGCGTTGATCACTTTTTACCGAGTGATAGTGAAAGCTACACGTTGAGGTGCGATTTCCTTTGATGCCATTAGGCGTTGATCACAATTTGTCCCGGATGAAATAATTGATCGGAGAATGGCGCGTGC
>CAYSEO010000239.1:0-7050 GCA_964429885.1 uncultured bacterium | reverse complement strand
TATAATTTCTATCAAAGCAATTTTGACGATCTTACTTACAACTAGAACCGTCTAACCCTACCAGGACTGCTTTCAGAGGGAGGTTCAATAGTAACAAGATCATCAGAGCAGCTGAGAGCTGAGGCCCAGGAGACCAGATCCGACCGAGCCCCAGGATGACAGATAATCTAGGGTAGAGCCGCTTCTATCTCATTCCTCTATGCAAGCCTGTACTCTCGATGCTCGTGGCAAGATCAACCTCTATTTAGGGATCCTCGGCGATCGGCCCGATGGGTTCCACGAGGTGGCGATGGTGTTACAAAGCATCGATCTAGCCGATCATCTGCAGCTGTCCCCTACGGCCCTGACCATTGAGTTGCACTGCGATCATCCCCAGATCCCCACCGATGAGACCAATCTGGCCTACCGGGCAGCGGCATTACTCAAGTCGGAATTTGGGCGTCTGGATGGGATCAAGATCGAGATCCAGAAACGGATCCCAGTGGCGGCAGGGCTAGCGGGGGGATCGACGGATGCCGCAGCGGTGTTGGTGGGGATGAATCAGATGTGGGAGTTGGGATTGACGGTTGCCGACCTGCAAACCTTAGCCGCTCGCCTCGGATCGGATATTCCCTTCTGTATCAGTGGGGGCACCCAGCTGGCCACGGGTCGGGGTGAGATCCTGGAGCCCCTCAATGATCTGGATCAGGTGCCGCTCGTGTTGGCTAAACATCGTCAGATCAGTGTCTCCACCGCCTGGGCCTACCAAGCTTACCGTCAGCTCCACCGCTCCCCTCAACCGGCCTCGGCTCTGCGGGAGATGTTGACCGCCCTCGCCCACCGAGATCCCCAACAGATCGCCAATCACATCCATAACGATCTGGAGTTGCCGGTGTTACAGGAGCATCCTGCTGTAGCTGAGCTCAAGGCCCTGATCGATCGATCGGGGGCGTTGGGAACGATGATGTCCGGATCCGGCCCCAGCGTCTTTGGGATCTTTGAGTCCTTGGAGACGGCCCAGGCCACGAGTCAGCGACTGAGCTCCATCCATGCTGACATTGAGTTCTGGGCTACTAAAACGGCACCAACCGGGATCATGTTGGATCTGAAACAGTCATAAATGGGTTCCTCCCCATGGAGCCTGAGACCCTGGGGTTGAGAGTGACGAAACGGGATCAGGGCAATAACAGGGTCAGACGAACAGACGAACAGACGAACCCACTCGCTTGCATCAGCAAAGACTGGGCGAGTATGATCATATCTATCTCATTGCTGTTACTTTTCTTAACAAACCGTCTCATCATGATGCATTTCATAAACAAAGTTGTGAGGATCTGGGTCGTGGGTTGCGCCTGTGTAGCCCTGATGGGGCTTCTCTGGGGGGCTCCTGCTCAAGCTCAGATGCCCTTACCCGTCGTGGACATGGATCTGCCCCAACCGGCCCTGCCTGTACTGGATCTGGCGGATGAGCTGAGCGATCGGCAGGAGCAGAGTTTGAGTCAGGAGCTAGAGCGCTTGGAGCAGGAGACGGGGTGGAAGCTACGGGTGATCACTCAGTTCGATAAGACTCCAGGGCGACAGGTGAAGGAGTATTGGGGGTTAGATGAGAAGAGTGTGCTGATGGTGGCGGATCCCCGTGGGGGCAATCTGTTGGCCTTCAATGTGGGGGATCAGGTGCGTGAGATCTTGCCCCGGACCTTCTGGATCGAGCTGCAGTCCCGTTTTGGGAACCAGTTCTTTGTGCGAGATAATGGCCGTCCCCAGGCGATCCTATCCACGGTGCAGACATTGGATCTATGTTTCCATCAGGGGGGCTGTCGAGTGGTGCCGGGCTTGCCAGATGAGCAATGGGTGCTGACCCTGATTACCTCCATCGTGGGGGGGATCGTGTTCGGGTTCGCAGGTAAGCCTCGTAAGCCCGATGAGATCTTCAACTGGAAGTGGGCCATGATCTTCTCGCCCCTATGGTTTATCCTCTACATCGCCTTCGGGATCGGGCCGGTGGTGACTCGAACTAGCGATTGGTTACCTCTGCTGCGCAATACCCTAGGATTTGCTGGCGGAGCCGTGGCCATCTATCTGCTGCCCATGCAGACCCGGCTGATCCCCTCGGACGATTCCTCCTCCAGCTGATCGAGATCTGGGACAGTTCATTAGCATGGATCTCAGCGTCCCTCTTTGTGATCTGTTGTCATGGCCTCCGATAAAGTGCTTCATCTTGAGGATCAGGGGAAATCCGCTCGGGTCTCCCTGCGACCTCTGCCTCAAGCCTATCCCTCACCTGATCTGCGCTCCCGGACCCCTGTTGGCCCTGTTTCGTTAGTGCGTCTCACCAATGGCCTTAATTCACGCCTCGATCCTAAACAGCTGGCCCCGCAGGATCTGATCGAGTCAGATCCGGAGATCAACCCAGCACGGGCCGGACAGATCCTGGAGCCAGAGCTACTCTCTACGGCATACTACGATGCCCAGGCCGAGGAGCCTGAGCCGATCTCAAACTTCAAGTTCACTGACATTATCTTTGATCCGGCGGGGGAGGAGCAGGATCGACGCCCTCATCTAACCCGCCGATCCAACCTCAATGATCTCTTACCGGTCAAGCTCGGCAAACGGATCCCCCTCCAGCAAGCCCTGACTCAGTTCATCTTCAAGCTCACCTATCAGATCGTCCATGAGGATGGGGTGACTCTAGAGTTCTTGTTCAACATCGCTCAGGATCTGGATCAGAAACAGGAGCTAGCTGTAGTGGGAGCAGGATCGAAGGGCAATCAACCCTTAGTGATCCGAGAGAAGGGCAGTCCCTATCGCGGATTTCTGTACGGCGAGATCGGCAGGGGTGAGGATGAGGGTAAGTATAAACTGCTGCTGTTATTGAGCGATCAGGAGTTGCGCAAGCCCAACCAAAAGTGAGCCGATCTGGACCTGGATGGTCTCTAACGGTGAACCAGCTCCTTGGAACGTCAAACTCCAGATCGAAGTGAGACATTCCTCAGGTCGGTGCCCTTAAAAGTACTGTTGGCAAAGTTAGTTTGGTTAAGCTTCGCGCCCCGTAGATCGAAGGTGGACAAATCGATGCCCCGTAGGTCTTTGTTTCAGACCAAGGCTCCAGCCGGGATCGGAGGTTGCACCTTGCTACCTAAGCGAGCCCGATACAGATCCGCCAACCGTTGTTCGTGCACCATTAGGGCAGTTTGGATCTCATCCAAGAGCTCTCCAGTGCGAGGATCCGTGACGCTGACACAGAGCTGATGGGTGTCCTTGATCCCAGTCTGCAGATCGCCTAAAGCGCGACGCATCAACAGATGATCATCGCTGGACTGCAGCCAACTCTGTAGGGCCGCAAAGGTTTCACCACCCCAGGCCTGCCAGGTGGCAGGTTCATTGAAGTCCGTCAAGCGAGACTCGATCAACAGGGCGTTGCGTTCCTTGGTAGCGATCGCTTCCCGCAGCACAACCCGGAACTTCGAATCAGTGGCCTTGCGCTCGTACTCCTGGAAGGCGGTTACAGAGTAGCGTTCACCTACTAGGGCTCGGTTCAGCGCGATCAGGATCGACTCACGGGAGGATCCGCCCCACTTTTCCCCTAGCTTCCACCATGCAAAGGTCCGATCGGCAGTATCCGGTAGCGTGACATCCTGTAGGGATAGTCCCAGCCGGGCCAGGATCATCGTCACAAATAGGGGCAGATCGCTAGGCTGACGGGAGGTGATCAGATTGCCATCGGTGACCACGGCCTCATCCACATAGGTGGCTCCCGCATTCTGCATATCCTTACGGATGGCTCGGTATCCGGTGGCCTGCTTCTCTCGCAACTGATCCGCCTCGATCAGGATCTGAGGTCCATGACAAACGGCAGCGATCAGCTTCCCCTGAGCCATGGCGTCGATCACTAGCCTCTGCACATGAGGGTTAGCACGGATCTGATCTGGGGCACTGCCGCCAGGGATCACAAGGGCATCGAAATCTTCCGAAAGAACCTCCGAGAAGGTGGCATCGGGATCTACAGTCGCGTCACCCCGCTTACCTTGGTACTGATCACCCATGTGGGGAGCCAGCAGAGTAATCGTGGCACCAGCCTGCTTGAGACCTTCGTAGGGGACGGTGAACTCTGAGTCCTCGAACCCCGGACCGACTACAAATGCAACTCGTTTGGATGGCTGATTTGCCATAGTGATAACAACCTCTTCAGCTCGAAAAGATAAGCAAGGTTGGCGCTAAGATATTCGTAGCTCTTGCCTTCTTAGCTCTTACACTAGGAATGGAATGTGAACAGGTCGTGAATCGGCTAATTCAGCCTTGTGGGTTTATTTTGAGTAGCCTATTTCCTTGCTCAGGGATACAGCTCATATCACATCCAGTTGAACTGAGATCGCTACTGGATCAAGCCCATAAACTCCTGACGGGTGCGACCATCCTCCGCAAACACCCCTCGCATAGCACTGGTCACTGTCCAACAGCCCACCTTCTGGATGCCGCGCACCACCATGCAGAGATGAGTCGCCTCCACCACGACCGCCACTCCACGGGGCCGCAACAGCGCCTGCAACGATTCCGCGATCTCCACCGTCATTCGCTCTTGCACTTGCAACCGTCGAGAACAGCGATCACAGATCCGGGCCACCTTTGACAATCCGATCACCCGTCCATCCGGAATATAGGCTACATGAGCCCGACCCACAATCGGCAACAGATGATGCTCACAGAGGCTGAACAGATCGATATCCCGCACCAACACCATCTCATCCACCTGTTCCTGGAAGATGGCCCCATTGAGCAGTTCATCTAGAGACTGATGGTAGCCTTGGGTCAGAAAGCGCAAGGACTCGATCACCCACTGGGGCGTCGTCTGTAACCCTTCTCGATCTGGATCCTCCCCCAGACCGCTCAATAGGGTGCGCACCGCCTCCACCATCTCCGCCTGGGAGACCTGCCGGTGGGGATAGCGATGGGGAATGGGGGATAGATTGATCTCAGGGGTAATGCCCATTGAGCGCTCCTCTAGGATTGGCGATTGGACAACAGCCGAGATCTGGAGATCCCACCACGCAGCAGCCTATCATCTAGTGGATCCGGGAAGGAATCCTCCGATCAACCTCTCTCAGAGCCAGGATCCCCAGCCGCCACAGGGGTGCCATGGGTCGTTGGATCCGCCGTCCCCGATAGATGTCCGTTGGCTAGCTGCTGCATCTTACGGAACACATTGTAGAAGCCATTGGCTCGGGAGGGGGTGAGGCTCACCTGTAACCCGGATCGCTCGATAAACTCCGGGGTCACCTCCAAGATCTCCTCTGGAGGCAGATCATTAAGCCCCTCGATCAACAAGGCCACTAGCCCCTTCACCAGCTGGGAGTCGGAATCCCCCTGGTAGCGAACCTGACCCGCCTCCAGATCCGAGATGAGAAACACCTGAGAGGTACATCCCGGCACCTTGTTGTCTGGGATCTTGGCGGACTCCGGTAGCTCTGGCAGTCGTTTGGCATAGGAGAGCAACACCTCATGGCGCTTCCGGGGGCTGGAAGCCCGCTGCAACTTCTCCACGATCCGGTTCAACTTGGCAGGTGTGGTCATAGCACAAAAAAGTTTCGAGGGTCTTGTCATCACCCCCATCTTAGGCCCAGGGTTCCGATCCGACCCAAGGCTAGTATTCCGAACGGGACTGTCCCCGATCCAACAACCCCGAGACCCATAACATGCTGGACAGGTTGATAAAGTGAGCCAGGATGATATTGGTATTGGCGATCACGAGCAATAACCCCAACAGCTCATCCGGTCCCCCATAGACCCGCAACAGAAACACTCGGGAGAGCAATTCCCCCACCTGGGCCTCCAGACTGATCACTGCCAATAAGGTCCCCGCTAAACTGATGTAGATCACCAGCTGCAATTTGCTCAGGATCTCCCTCGATGAGGCCCCCGCCGACTGACTGCGTTGTTTGTACTGCCAAGTAAAGAAGATGTTGATCCCCAAGCTGATCAGGGTGAGCAATGTAGCCCAGGAGGCCAACACCGTACCCGTGGGCTGTCCGTCATAGCGAGCCTGACCCACCACGATCGAGATCAACCAGGAGGCCGCCGCCGTCACCCCCAGAAAACTTTGCGCCCAGAAACTGATCCGCCCCGCCATGGGCAGACGATCCTGGATGCGTTTCATGCCCTCTTGTGGCTCCCGCTCGGTCATGATCCCCTCGCCGTCACTTTCTTTGGGTACCCCAACCGTCATGCTTGCTCATGAGGTTTAGTTCTGTGGATCTGTGGGACTAGGGGAGGTGAGGTGGGGAGCTGTGTAGCTGGGATCGTTTAACTGGATCTGGCGAATCTGAGCCTCGATCTGTTGCTTGAGTACCTCCCCCTCTTCCCCCTGCAAGCTGAGGACGAAGCGGTTATAGTCCGGCACCGTCATGCCATGGTCCGTGATGATCTCCGTGGCCTTGCGAATGAATTCCCGGCGGATCTGGTCCTGAGTTTGGCTATCTTCGGTGGCTTGAGAGCGGTCATGGGCCTCCAGTCGATGGGGCTCCATGGCCAACACCACCTGGGCGAACACCTCGATCTGTTCTGGGGTAAACGTTGGGGCTGGACTTTGAGCTAGGGCCACTGGCTGAGGCAGAGCGATCCCGGCTATCCCCCAACAACAGCTGATCAGTAAACCGATCCAGCCTGACCTCTGTGTTCCCATCCTGTCGCTCCTCTGTGGCATTCCTCCACTCATCCACTGTGGACCTTCATGGTATCCGGTCGGGCTCCATTTAGCTCGCCTTCTCCCTCTGAGGGTAGTGCCGATCACTGACCTGTCCAGCCTAAGCTTAAAAGTTTGATCCCTCATCGATTCCTGACTCTGTAACGCCCAATATGTTCCGAGATTACGCTTACAATAGGAGGATTGAAGTTCGCGATCAGCCTGGCATGACCTCTACAAGCCCCGTCTCTGCTCCCGTCCGTAAACGGGCCGTCTATCCTTTCACCGCCATCGTGGGTCAGGACGAGATGAAGTTGGCCCTGTTGCTCAACATCATCGATCCCAAGGTGGGGGGCGTGTTGATCATGGGGGATCGGGGTACGGGCAAGTCCACT
>CAYSEO010000238.1:5364-7067 GCA_964429885.1 uncultured bacterium | reverse complement strand
CCCCCTCACCCCCCGCCCGGCCCTGGCGGGTGGGCCGCGCGGCGAGGGCGCGGGGATTGGGGGGCTGGATCCTGAGTTGGATCTTGAAGCGGGCCTCTGATCTGTCGGAGAGCCTCAAGAGTTTGGTGGTGCTGGCAGGATTGTGGGATCTGTATGGTCTCTCCCAGGTGCTGAAGGATGAATCCGGGCTGATGGCCACGGTGGTGGCGGGTATGGTGGTGAGCGCTCTGGCCACTCCGGAGGTGCGGTTGGTGAAGCGGTTCAAGAATCAGCTGACGATCCTGGCGGTGTCGGTGCTGTTTATTCTGCTGTCAGCCAATCTCTCCTTGGCCAGTGTGGTGGCTCTGGGGTGGGGGAGCGTGGCTACGGTGCTGGTATTGATGGTGGTGGTGCGCCCTCTGACCATTGGCATCTGTACCTGGGGCAGTCAGTTCAATTGGCGGCAGAAGGCCTTCATCAGCTGGATCGGTCCTAAGGGGATCGTGTCCGCCTCGGTGGCGTCCCTGTTTGCCCTGGTGTTGGCGGAGCGGGAGATCACGGGGGGAGAGGCCATCAAGGCGCTAGTCTTTCTCACCATCATCATGACAGTGGTGATCCAGGGGTTGACAGCTCAGTGGGTGGCCAATGCCCTGCGGGTGACCTCCGGGTTTGTGAATGGAGTGGTGATCGTGGGATCCAACCCTCTGGCCCGCTTACTGGCAGATCTGTTCACCCGGCGGGATGAGCCAGCGGTGTTGATCGAGAGCGATCCGGAGATGTGCCGCAATCACATGGAGCAACAGAACCTACGGGTATTCCTCTCCTCCACCCTGGACTCCCATGTGTTGGAGCAGGCGGGCTTGGACTCCATGGGCACCTTTGTGGCCCTAACGGTGAATGGAGAGGTCAACTTTGTTTTGGCTCAGAAGGCCTTGGAGGAGTTTGAGCCCCCCCGCGTCCTAGCCCTGTTCCGAGACAGTCAATCCAAGGCTCCCAAGAAGGAGCCCAGCTCTCCCAAGGTACAGCAGGCCCTCTCCCTCAACCTGCCTCTACAAACCTGGAATCAGCTACTGGAGCAGGACAAGGTGCAGCTGATCGAGGCCACCCTACAGGAGAGCGGCTTTGTGGCCCAACGGATCTATCTCCAAGCCCTGGTAGACTCCGGTAATCTGGTGCCCTTGGTGATCGAGACTGGGAATCAGCTGCGGGTGGCGCGGGCCGGCAGTGAGTGGCAACCGGGGGATCGGATCACGTTTATGGTCCAGAAGCAGAAGGCGGAGATCCTCAAGTGGGTGTCCGGTCGAGGATCTCAACGCAGCACCCTCAAACTGGATCAGGTGCCGGTTCTGCGGGAGGTGCCCCTATTCCAGAATCTCGCCCCCCAGGATCCGGAGCCCGTCGTGTCCTAGCCTGAATCCTTTTCCTTTATCAACACTGGGGTGGAGATGGGAACCTTTGTGAGCGTGTTGCTGGGGTTACTGCTCGGCTGTAGTCTAGGGGTGCAGCTGTTGCTGTGGCGGCAGAACCGACGACAACGCCATCAGCTGCAAGACTCTCAACAGACCATCACCCAGTTACAGACCACTCAAGCGGATCTCCAGCAACAGCTCCAGGAACGCCGCCGCCGCACCTCTGGTCACCAACCCAATCCCCGAATTCCTCAAACCCCCAAACCCCCCCCAACCCCACAACACCCCGGAACCCAGCACCCACAACCCAACAAC
>CAYSEO010000238.1:0-5354 GCA_964429885.1 uncultured bacterium | reverse complement strand
CCGCCGCACCTCTGGTCAACATCCCAATCCCCGTACTCCTCATCCCCGCAAAACCCCCCATCCCACCCTGCTGCGGGATCCCCTCACCCAGCTCCCCAACAAGCTGTTGCTTCTGGATCGACTGCATCAGGTGTTGGCCCGCAAGGGTCAGTACCCCAACCATAAGTTCGCCTTCATCACCCTCAATGTGGATCGGTTCAAGGTGATCACCGATAGCCTAGGACATCACCAGGGGGATCAGGTTTTGGTGGGGATCGCCCAACGGCTGGCCACCTGTGTGCGGGCCATCGATACCATTGCTCGGCTGGGGGGAGATGAGTTTGCCCTCTTGGTAGACGATCTCTCCACTGACCGGGAAGCTCTGGAGATCGCCCGTCGTGTCCTGCGCTCTATGAGACAGCCCTTGACCCTGGCGGAGCAGGAGATCTTCATCACCGTCAGCCTCGGGATCGTGCTCAGCAATCAGGAGGTCTCCAGCAGTGAGGAGATTCTGCGGGATGCGGATATCGCCCTACATCGGGCCAAGGAACGGGGCAAGGATCGGTTTGAGATCTTTAATCCAGAGATGCATCGGGAGGCGGTGCTGTTGATGCAGCTGGAGACAGATCTACGGCGTGCTGTGGATGGGATCCTGGTAGATCCCGTGGGTCAACAGGAGCTGGTGCTGCACTATCAACCGATCGTCTCCCTACGCACCCAACGGATCATCGGCTTTGAGGCCCTGGTGCGGTGGCAACATCCCCGGCGGGGCCTGATCGCCCCAGGTAGCTTTCTCTCCGTCGCGGACGAGACCGGTCTGATCTTGCCCATCAATACCTGGGTACTGCAGCAAGCCTGCGGCCAACTCAGACGCTGGCAAGCCCAACTCGGGTCAGACGGGGGTAAGGCACACCCACCAGGCCGCCGCCGCTCCGATCCCACCCGTCCTCTGACGATCAATGTCAACATCTCCAGCCGTCAGTTTACCCAACCCAACCTGATCGCCCTCCTGGATCGAGTCTGCGTTGAGACCCAATGTGATCCTCATACCCTGATCCTGGAGATCACCGAGGGGGAGATCATGTCCAGTTCCCCCCAAGTCTTCTCCACCCTCAAACGGTTAAAGGAGCGGGGCATTAAGCTGTGCATCGACGACTTCGGTACTGGCTATTCCTCCCTCAGCTATCTGGATCGGCTTCCCATCGATGGCTTGAAGATCGATCGATCGTTTGTTAACCGCATCGGCAAGACTGGTGAGAACACCCAGACGATCCGGGCCATCATCACCCTGGCTCACAATCTCAACATTGAAGTGGTGGCGGAGGGAGTTGAGACCCTAGAGCAACTGATCCAATTGAAGATGCTCAACTGCGAGAAGATCCAAGGTTATTTCTACTCCAAACCCGTGGATGCGGTCACCGCCACCCAACTGTTGGAGGTGGATCGGCGTCTACCCATTGGCGAGCGCCGTTTGATGGAGCCTGAGGGACAGTTACAGATCCCCAATTAACCCAAACAGGGTTGTGATCCAGACCAATCTGATCGGAAACTACAGTCATGGGTATGGATCTGGAGGTGGCAGGTCATTGATAACAGCTACAGAGTGGGAGGCAGCCCATGCATGTGTCTGAGACCCATTACGATGTGATCATTATCGGTACCGGTGCGGGGGGAGGCACGATCGCCCATCGGCTGGCCTCTGCAGGGCAACGGATCTTGATCCTAGAGCGGGGATCGTTTTTGCCTCGGGAGAAGCAGAACTGGGACGCGGGGGAAGTGTATCAGCGGAAGCGCTACCACACGGAGGAACGCTGGTATGACCGACAGGATCAGCCCTTTCGTCCAGCGACAGGCTATTGGGTAGGGGGCAACACCAAGGTGTATGGAGCGGCCCTGATCCGACTATGGGAACGAGATTGGTTTTTCCGCCAGTGGAAAATGCACTCAACTGAATCTCATGAGGCCCTCTGTAAACTAGTGCCCCGAACCCATTATTCTCTCCCACGATCGCGCAAGAGTATTTCCCTCCAGTCTCATTCAGAAACTCATCTGCATATTCGCTGATCTTTAGTTCTATCAAACCGTCAAAGATAAGATATGTATCGATCCGACTAGTTAGCAGAAATGGAGGAGAGGGAAGACGATCAACTTCTACTAACCACCCAAACCCTCGAGAAGAACTGTGGTATATATCCATTTCTACATGATGCACAGACTTTGACTCAGCAGTGACTAGAGATACTTCCCCAGAGTAGCCGTCCCAGGGTTCATCCTCGGAATCAATCACACTAGGAAACTCAATTCCATGAAGCCTCCAGACCCCCGATTTATCAGCTTTGGCATATGTGATCCAGAGGCAGATATCTGTTTCAGTATCCACGCGATCGTCCATGTTTTCTTAGCCTTTCTACTTGTTTTTCAAGGAGCCTGATCTCTGGCTCTGCTAGGCTTGACAGCTTAGGGTGCCGTAACATCCACTCTTTGACGAAGATCACGCCTCCACCCAACCCACGGCTGAGAATGGTAGCCGCATCAGAGCTTAACCCGGATCTGAGAAAGCTCCTGCAGATCATCGGAGATCTCAGGAGCTTGCCGTATTCACCTGGTCTCACAGCAGCGGGCTGCGATCGCAGGGGATTCAGGGCTGAACCTAGAATCGATCGGCCTCTAGCTCATGGCGCAAGATCCGACGCCCAGTGGGCTGAGCCTGGGGGCTCCGTTGGATCTTTGCAGACTGGGCAGCATCGGTAGTGGCTGTGGCGGAATGCCATAGACCTTTGACGCTGACCAGGGAGGCGGCTCCTCCACACACCAAAGCACGCATCAGAAAACGACGGGATAGCTGACGATTCATCCGGTAGAGCTCCTTGATATCTCCTGGCATCGGGTCTTCATCGCCTCAGATCGAGCACCACACGTTGATCTAGACCGCAACCCAGATCAGCAGGGCCTACATCAAACATCACAGATCTTTACAAGGTGATCGATCCCCTTGCAAGAGTAGACCCGCCTAGCCGGTTCGGTAGAGGCCTCCGATCAGGATCCGGGGACGGTGAGCAAGGACAGCTGTCCATTCTCCTCAGCCAATCCCAGCAAAGGTTGGGGCACATCATGGGCTTGGACGGCAAACAACCACTGACCCTCACCCAGCATGTCCGCCACGCTGACAATGCCACTGGTCTCGCCCCCTTCGTCATTGAGGCTGGCCACCTCGGTACAGGCACCGATCCCCTCACCCACCAAGGGGCAATTCCAGATCCCGCCGGTACGGAAGCCATCAAAGCCCACATTGCTGTTGGGATCTTCCTGGATCATGATGCTGTTGAGGCTGGTGGCGATATTATCTGGAGAGGCCCAGAAGCCTGCCGGTCCATTGGAGCGGGCCACTAGGGTCAGCTCCCCAGGTCCCTCAGGGGTGACAGGGTTGAGATTCATGCGATAGAGGGATCCGGCCAGATCGCACACCCCATCACAGGAGGCCCCGATGCGGGAGTTACCGGTCACATCCGCATCAGCCGTATCCGCGAAGAAGAAAGCAGGGCCAAATCCAGGGCGACGATCGTAGTCGGAATCCTCGATCCGCACGAAGGACAGAGCTCCGTTCTCATCTGCGAAGTCCTGCAGAGCCTCGGTGCCGGTAAACGGATCCGGGATCTCGATCCAGTTGGCGGTCACGGTTTGACCTTCCGTCAGGTTGCCGGAAACCGCAACACCCTCAGCTCCCAACACGAACAGGCGACCATTACAGCTCAACAGATCCCCCTCAGAGTCAGCCACAAACATGTACAACTCTGAGAAGCCATCCTCCGCAGGCGGGAAAGCATCATCGGTGTTGATCACCACCACATGACCAGGGTAGGGAACCGTAGCCGCGTTCTCATGGCTGATCCGGCCCAGACAGGGCAACTCGATCACACCAGAACCATCGGCGGTCACCGCAATACCAATATCCCCGTTGGGACTGGGTAGAGCTTCCTCCCCAGCCAACCAGAGGCCGGAAGGAGTTCCCTCAGCCGCTCCTGAGTAGGTGCCCGAGCAGAGACGAGCGTAGTTCTCGCTGCCATCCACGGGATAGCTGAGATCCAAGACCCCTAACGTATCGGGGTTCAGCACCAGCCGAGACACTCGTGAGGCGATAAAGGCTTGCTCCTCGCCAGCCTCGGTGTCGATCCCAGGATCCCCAAAGGATTGACCCACGGCATTGATCTCATGGTTGACGAACACCACCATCTCACCGCCGTCCATGAAGGCTCCCACACCATCCGGAACAGGCGCAAAGGTGTCCAGCTCGCCACCTGTGGGATTATCCGGGGAAAGGGGAAAGTCGCCCACCGTCAGGATCGGGGTGATCTCCGCCCCTGCCAGGGGGGTGACCAGAGAGGCTTGTGGGGTCAAAAATCCAGCGGAGGGACCGGGATCTGTGCCCACGCCGATGGTAGATCCCCCATCGGAGCCGCAGCTGATCAGGCCCAAGTTGAGGAGCAAAGCGATCCCCAATCCGAGCACGACCTTCAACGCGGCGCCTGCAAATCTTGCTATTTGTTTCATGCCTAAAGCACTCCAAAACCAGAGTTCGATCGATCTTGATCTGAGACAATTCAGGACTCAAGGAGCCCAGTGGCTGATCGTAATCGAGAAAATGATCGACTGTAAACCTCAACCGAATCTGAGAAAAAGGGTGCGATTTAACAGAAAAGACTTGATTTCATCTGCATTTAATGTTAGCTTAAGCTTCTAACAATCTCAGGATCATTTAAGATAAGCAAATCATCTTATCTACATCATTCTCAATAAAGATTAGTGTAGCGCTATGTGGATCCTCAGGGGCTGGGACTCTAACTATTCTCTAGGCATCTCTTCTGGATTGTTTCCTGCAACACAGTACTCCCAAGATCCCGGATCTCTGTGGTTTGCTTAGTGCATAGCCAAGTAGTTCGGCAAAAATGTTTATACAGAATAGATAATGCACGTCAAAGCAATTTTGCTAATCTACTTATCACCCCATGTGTGGCCTCGGGATAAGGTTCTGCAGCAACAGGAGGTTTATGGGATCCGCTCGGTCGAGCTGACCACCGGAGGAGAAGCTGTTGGATGGTGCTCCACCATGGCCTCCATCTCCACCTGAGCAGCCCGCAAAGGATCGCGAAAGTAGACCGGTAGAAACCCTCCAGCTGCGATGAATAAGACGATCAGAGCTTGCAAGGTGGTCACCAGTTCCCGACTAATGCCCAGCTGCAGATTCAGCTCCAGCCCCCCCGTCAGCAACACCCCAAACAGGATAGCGGTCAACAGGATCCCCAACGGATGATTCTGACCCATCAAGGCCACGGCGATCCCGTCAAATCCCACAGAGGCAGGTAAAGATTGTTTCAACC
>CAYSEO010000237.1:0-7068 GCA_964429885.1 uncultured bacterium | reverse complement strand
CCCGTCCTGTGTGTTTGTCCAAGGAGGCCGTCGGTTCATCGGCCAAAACGATCCGGGGATGGCTCACCAGAGCCCGAGCGATGGCCACCCGTTGTTTCTGTCCCCCAGACAGATTGCTGGGGTGATAGTGGAGTCGTGGTTCCAGCCCCACCTGAGTCAAGATCTCAGCTGAGCGTCTCTCCCGTTCTGGGCGAGAATAGAGGCCATGCACCTCCAGCGCCATCATCACATTCTGCAGGGCCGTCAGGCTGTGATGCAGGTTGTGGGCCTGAAAGATATAGCCCATCTGCCGTCGCACTTGCACCTGTCGTTTTGGCGGAGCCCCACACAGCTCATGTCCCAAGATCTTCATGCTCCCGGACTGGGTTGATCGTAGACCCCCGAGCAAGGTGAGTAGGGTAGTCTTACCCGATCCGGAAGGACCACTCATGATCACGATCTCTCCGGGAAAGATGTTTAGCGTGATGTCGAATAACACCTGTTTGCGCAACTGGCCTTGACCAAAGAAGTGATCCACATGATCGACAGCGATCACCGGATCAACATCAGATCGATGTGGATTCATCGTAACCCTCTCCCCTGAATTCATTAGATCAAAAGATATCGGCAGGATCGGCGGAGCGCAGACGACGACTGGCAAAGGCTCCTGAGAGCCCACACATGATGATGGTGAGCACTAACACAAAGATCGTTCGTGAAAGGGTCATGTAAAGGGGCAGACTTGCAGCACGACGGACCAGGGCATATTGAGCCAGAGCTAAGCCAAGCCCTGGCACAAAACCCAGAATAGCCAGAATCACAGCTTCTTCGAAAATGGTGATCAATAGATAACGATCACGATAACCCATGGCTTTGAAGGTGGCGTACTCCGCCATGTGATCATTGACATCCGTCGATAGGATCTGGAAAACGATCACGATCCCCACCACAAAGGCCATGGTAGCGCCAAACCCGAACACGATCCCGATGGGAGATCGCCGCGCAAAATAATCCAGCTCGTCTTGCAAAAAGTCTGCGTAGCTACGGGCGTCAACATCTACAGGCAGAAGCAAATTGAGTTGCTCAGCCACCACATCCGGATCGTAACCAGGCTCTAGCTGAATTAAACCCAACGACACCTGGCCGGAAGAACGCCGTGGCAACAGCCGCAGAAAGGTAGATTGGCTAGCGATGATGGTGCCATCGGTGGCAAAGGAGGCTCCCTGCTCGAAGGTGCCCACCACTGTCACTGTATTCCGCTCGATCTCGGTAGAAACCTGTTCCCCGTTCTCCAGTTGGGCAACCACCTCTTCGTAATCTCCCCGTGAGAGGGTGTCAAACAGTAAGGTGTTGGGTATCTTCAAAAGCTCACGTTGACGATCCACCTCCGGAATATCTAACAGCGAGTGTCCTGGATCTTGGCCCAGCAGGGTGAGTTGAGCCTGTTGGCGGGTTTGGGGATTGCGCCAATCGACTGAGCCAATGTAGAGAGGTTCTATGGCAGCAACCCCTGGTAGGCTCTGGGCCTGAAACAACCGCCGGCGGGTGAAAGTCGTGGGTGTGGATAGATTGAGGTACTGACTCCCCCGAATGATCACATCAGCTTGCATTCGACGGATCAGAAGGGTATTGCTCTCAAACAGGGAGGCTTGGATACCCAACTGAGCGAACAGGAGCAGATCCGCAAAGGCGATCCCCGCCACCGCCACCAGCATACGGCAACGATTCTGCTGCAATTGTCGCCAACCCAAGGGAGTCCGATCCAGGACCCGCTGCCACCAACTGGGCCGTTGGGGGCGTTGAGGGCCGGGCTGGGGGATCGAGATCTGCTTCTGCTGCTGTTCTTGCGGCTGAATGGGATCTGCTGTTTTCATAGTTGGATCTCCGCTGTCACCTGCAGGTTAGTCAGGTTAGCCACCCTAGCGCTTGATGCGGACTCCAAGGCGATCCGCACCTCAACCACCCGCGAGTCGGTGTTCTCAGCCGGATCGGTATTGATCACCTGCTGACGCTCCACCTTCAAGCCGATCCGTTCCACAGTGCCCTGCATCGGTTCAGCAAAGGAATCGGAGTAGATCCGGACCGGTTGACCGATCTCGACGTGATCGATGTCACTCTCATACACCTCAGCGACCACCGCCATCTGATCAGTTCGACCGATCTCCACCACCCCTTCTGAATCAGAGATCTCCCCAGGATAGGTATGGACCTCGATGATCTGTCCTGGTTGGGGAGCTTTGAGGTAGGCCTGATCCAGTTCTGCTTGGGCTTGTTGCACCGCCGCCCGTTGAGCAGTCACCTCAGCTGCCGCCACCCGGACATCCACAGGCCGCACCTCTTGGATCCGGTCCAGGGTCGCTCTCGCTTCCTCCAATTGAGGTCGTTCGGTGGAGCGCAGTCGGTTCAAGTCGGCCTGGGCTTGTAAGAGCTGTTTCTCAGCGGCCTCCAGAGAGAGAGCAAACCGATCACGTTCTGAAGCAGAGATCGCGCCTCGTTCAAACAGATCCTGATACCGTTGGAAGTCGGCCTGGGCATTGTTCCGTTCTGCCTCCAACCGATCCACAGCGGCCTGCTGGGCTTGGATCTGATTGTTGATCTCCGCTTCCAAGCGGTTGATAGTCGCCTGCTGGGCCAGGATCTCTCCTTGTTTGGCCCCAGCTTGCACCTGGGCTAGGGTCGCTTCTGCGATCTGCAGCTGACCCCTAGCTTGCTCGAAGGCGGCTTGCAACTGATCCCGGTTATCCAGGATGGCGATCACTTGATTGGCCTCAACCCAATCCCCCTCCTCCACTAACAGTTCCTCGACCCGGCTGCTGTTGGAGGAGCTGGGCACAGATAACCGGATCACCTGATCCATGGGCTCCACATGCCCCAGGGCGGAGAGGGTGGAGAGGGTGGGCAGGGAAACCTCTGGCTCTGGATCAGACACCTGAGAGCGAGAGGCCCAGTGCTGAGAGAGCCCTAGAGAGACTCCTCCCGTCACCAGCAAACCGCACAGAGACAGGGTCAGCACCCGTCCCAGCTGAGGCGGCCTCGGGGAGGAGTGGGGATGTATTGCCTGTGGGATTGACACCATAACTCGATCTCCCATACCTTTGGAATGAAGTCAACTAAACCGTTCAGTTCGATATTATGAGACTATACGGTTTGGTTCGATGAAGTCAAGGGGAGACAGGGAAGCATGGCCAAGCTACGGGAGAAGCGAGATCTGAGCTCCAGGAGCAAGACTGAGGCGATCCTGGCGGGGGCGATGCAGGAGTTCCTGACCAACGGCTACTCTGGGGCCAGCATGGATCGGATCACGGCAGCAGCGGGAGTCTCCAAGTCCACTCTCTATGCCCATTTTAAAGACAAAGAATCCTTGTTCACCGCCCTGATCGAAGGCATTGCCCAAGAGAAACAGAGACTGCTGTTTAGCTTGCAGGAACTGGATATCCAACCCCAGGATCCTCGGATCGTACTGCGACAATTGGCGGAGATGATGCTCAGTAAGGTGACTCAAGAGCCACAGATTCTCCAGTTCATGCGGTTGCTGATGTTCGAGTCCGGACGGTTTCCACAATTGGGGAGAACCTTCATCAATGCCTGGAAGCCCACGTTTGATGCCCTCAGCCAATACCTGGCGTCCTGTCCCAGTCTTCGTCTGGCAGATCCCGAGGCGGCAGCCCGCATCTTTATGGGAACCCTGGTTCATTTTGTGATCATTCAAGAGGGCATGCATGGCAAGGAGATCATCCCTATGGATCCCGATCGAATCATTACTGCCTTGATCGAATCAATCCTTTCCTCTAGCCCTAATCCCAATCCCTGATCTGTCATGTTCATTGAGTTGTTTACCATGTTCATCGATTTCACTTCTACAGACTCGAAATCCCTGCTCAGGCTCATTGGAGTCATCGTTTTGATCACCCTGGCTAATCTATGGGGTGGTTTAGCCCAAGCTCAAAATGAATCTAGTGATCCACAGGATCAACCTGCCGAAAACCACTTTATCCCCCCGCAAGGATCGGAGCTCCTGATCCCACCTGCTCCTCCTGAATTGAGAGTAGATCCGGAGCCCACCTCTGATCTAATTCCTCCATCAGCTCAGCAACTCTCTCCCCAGGATCCCCTAGAGGTTCAGATCCAAAGAACACAGCAGCTTTCCCTACAGGAGGCGATGGATCTGGCCGTGGAACAGAACCCTGAGATCCGGGCCGCTGAGCTAGATCTAGACATCTCTGAGGCCGAACTGGATCAGATCCAGGCCACTTTCGCTCCGACTCTGAGTAGCACTGCTACCTACACTTTGGATGATGTCGGGGATCCGGATAGCAATCAAACAGAAAGAGCTCTGCGGGCGACTCTTTTGGATCTGGAGTACGACGTCATTGATCCAGTGCGGGATGCTCGGGCCAACAGTGCAGAGATCTCAGTAGCCATCGAGACGCTACGTCTGGCTCAGACGATCCAACAGTTACGGCTGACGGTGGCAGAGGCTTATTTCGATCTACAGCGGGCTGAGGCTCAGGTTTTGATCGAGCAAGGATCGGTCACCCAACAACAGACCAATTTGGCGGATGCTAGGGATCTAGAGCAGGCCGGATTGGGCACCCGATTTGATGTTCTCTCTGCCCGAGCCAATCTCGCTGATGCCGAGACCCAATTGTTGGCGGCCCAAAACGATCGCCGTTCCCGACAACGATCCTTAGCCCGATTGCTGAGCTTTCAGATCCCCACAGATGTGATCGCCGCTGAGCCTTTGCAACCGGCAGATGCCTGGGATCTGAGTCTAGAGGAGACGATCGTGAGAGCTCTAAATCGGCGAGAGGAATTGCAGATCCAGCAACAGTTAAGTGAGCAGGCTCAGGTGTTGGCGGCTCAGGCCCGCGCGGAATTGGATCCGACCTTTTCTCTAAACGGATCGGTGTTTACTTCCGATATCACTGAGGTAGGCGACGGCATGGATCTGGGTTATTCCATTGGGGCGACGGTGAATGCTACCTGGTTTGATGGTGGGGCTGCCCAGGCCCAGGCGAGAGCGGCGGAGCTATGGGAGGCGGCAGCGATCACGCAGTCCGAGGCAGATGCGGATGGGATCCGGGAGGAGGTGGAGCTGGCCTTCTTCCAACTGCAATCCAATCGCGATCAGATCCAGGCTTCCCAGACGGCTGTGGATCAGGAGCTCAGGATCCAGTCGATCAACTCTTGCACACCGGCCCCTCGGGGTCGAGTGGTAACCCGATCGGCGATCGTTTTGAGGTCTGTTAAAGCATTCTCCACCGCAACTGCCAAACCACAGCTCAAGAGGAGATCTCGATCGTTTTCCGCATCCCCGATCCCGACTGCTTGATCCACTGGAATCCCCATTTGTTGTAGAGCAAATCGCACCCCAGTGCCTTTATCCACCCCCTTGGGTAAGATCATCACCGCTCCCTTATTGAGGATCACTCTGGCTGGGAGGGCGAGTTCTTGGATCACTTGCTGTACGGTATCACCATGGGGGTCTAGGGTTGAGATCATCACCTGACCTTGGTGAAGAGGATCGACCTGACGCTGGCTGAGAGCGGAGAAAAAGGACCGTGGGAATGGCTCTCCTAAAAGTTGACGGTGTTGGGAGGCTGGATCGAAATAGACAGCTCCATTCTCTGCGATCACTCCATCGAAGAGCGACAGATGAGGAAAAACCTGTTGCAGATCGGCCAGCTCTCGGCCTGTCACCAATAGGAGTTGTCCCCCAGCCTCACGATACCGTTGTAGGGACGCTAGGGTAGAAGCATCCACAGCCCCTTTGGTGGCCAGGGTGCCATCATAGTCTGTAGCGATCGCAAGATATTGCATGGTCTTGAAGAAAATGGCATCAATTTGAAGCGGATCAGCATAAACCCCATCTCCACGATCAGCGTGTGTCAAGGCCATTTTGCCAATCAACTTACCTATTGATGATACCTTTAGACTGATCAGGAAAGGTGAGATCACCCTGACCCGATCCCCTATTAACCGCAAAGAGGGATCAATGAGCGACACAGTAACCTATCTCTCGACCCCCGAGATCAACTAGGATCGGGGTTAAGATCATCTCCGTTCAACCGGATCCTGCTACGGTCTATACCTATATTATCTAGTGGGATCTGGAGCAAAGCTCGGTTTCTATTGACCGACGATCAAGATCCATAAGCTGATCGTCAAGCCCAAGGATCCCAACTGTTGAGGCCAGAGGGAGAGAAACGGCTGCTTGCCGATCTTTTGGGTCAATACCCAGGTTAAGAGACAGGCCAGGATCAGGGTTGATCCTTGTAGAAAGGCGATCACTGCCGGATGTGCGATCACCACCGGCAAAGTCTCCCCTGTGAGACCGAAAGTGGCCCAGGTCACAGGCAGGATCTGACCCGCTTCCTCCAACCCCAGCCTCAAATAATGAGCTAACGTACCTCCCAAAACTAGAGGCAAATAACCGTAGGCCATCTCCACAAATGGCTTTGGCTTGGGTGTGGTCTTGAGGATCTGGATCAGCCCTTGAGACAACAATGGGATCAGGGTTGGTATGATGAGGACTAAACAGGAAATACCCAGATGGATCCCGAAGGAATTGAGATCCCAATAGGTTTTCAACTGCGCTTGAATCTCAGGTAGGCGATGCAGGTAGATGCCCCCCAAAAGTAATAGTAATAGGGTCACCTCGAAGGATCGGGGGGTATGGGTGGTCCACAGTTCAATGCCTGGAGGACGCAGGTTAAGCTCGACGGATCGGTGGGGACATGCCTTCAGACAGGTCATACATAAAACACAATCTTTATTATCCTGGAGCTGGGCGGGATGGGAATAGACAGGACAGCCGCCAGTCTCCATGCCCTCTCCTTTTCGGGGTCCCCCTTTATAACATTGGTAGGTGGTACATTCTGCGGAACAGGTGCCCTGTTGAGCCCGCAATTCGATCATGGCCAGTTTGCCATAAAGTCCATTCATCCCTCCGATCGGACAGAGATATCGACACCAGAAACGTCGCTCAAAGATCAGAGAACAGATGATGGCTCCTGCCGTGATCAGCAGTAACAACCAGGAGGAAAGATAGGCTGTGTTGCTCAGATCCCAGATCTCTTCCCAGAGAAA
>CAYSEO010000236.1:0-7080 GCA_964429885.1 uncultured bacterium | reverse complement strand
ACAAGCGGTTTGTGTTCCCTGAGGAGGTTCTGCCTCGCGGTAACGCTCTGTAAGAGATCTCTCAGTTGGGCATCCAGTGGGTTAGGGATCTGACCTGTGGGTGCCTGATTTGCATAACAGGCATAGCGGGTTACGGGCTGAGATCCAACATCAGTAGATCGGCAAAATTGACTTGACACACGACACACAGTCTGTACGGACATTTTTGCTGATCTGCTTACCGTAGAGTCCCCCACCCGAGGGCTTTGCCTGTTTCTGAGGAGAGTGCTACTCTTGTGACTAGCTTTGTGAACTTCGGTTACGTTTTGACAAACTGATTAGATAGTGCAGTTTAGGGAGGCTGTCTCCTGTGACATCGACAACATTCAGTAGTGCAGCGATGCAGGATCGGACCCAGGGCGGCTTCGCCTGGTGGGCCGGTAACGCTCGCTTGATCAACCTGTCAGGTCGCCTCTTGGGGGCGCATGTGGCTCACGCTGGCCTGATCGTGTTCTGGGCTGGAGCCATGATCCTGTTTGAGGTGGCTCACTTCGTTCCCGACAAGCCCATGTATGAGCAAGGGCTGATCTTGATGCCTCACGTGGCCACCCTGGGTTACGGGGTAGGTCCTGGGGGCGAGATCGTAGACACCTTTCCGTTCTTTGTGGTGGGTGTGTTGCACCTGATCTCCTCAGCGGTGCTGGGCTTTGGCGGCGTTTACCACGCGGTACGCGGCCCTGAGACCTTGGAGCAAACCTCTCCCTTCTTTGGGTACGACTGGAAAGACAAGAATAAGATGACCACGATCATCGGCATCCACTTGACCCTGCTGGGCCTGGGGGCATTGCTGTTGGTGGTCAAGGCCATGTTCCTGGGTGGTGTATACGATACCTGGGCCCCTGGCGGTGGTGATGTCCGCGTGATCACCAATCCGACTCTGGATCCGGCGGTGATCTTCGGCTACCTGACCAAGTCTCCCTTTGGGGGTGAGGGCTGGATCATCAGCGTAGACAACATGGAGGACATCATCGGTGGGCATATCTACATTGCCATCATCTGCATCGCGGGTGGCGTGTGGCATATCCTGACCAAGCCCTTCGGCTGGGCACGGCGGGCCTTTGTATGGTCCGGTGAGGCCTACCTGTCCTACAGCTTGGCAGCAGTGTCCTTGATGAGCTTCATCGCAGTTGGCTTTATCTGGTTCAACAACACCGCTTACCCCAGTGAGTTCTATGGTCCTACGGGTCCCGAGGCGTCTCAGGCTCAGGCCCTCACCTTCGTGGTGCGCGACCAGCGCTTGGGGGCTAACATCGGTCAGGCTCAAGGTCCTACCGGTTTGGGTAAGTATCTGATGCGGTCCCCCACCGGCGAGATCATCTTCGGGGGTGAGACCATGCGCTTCTGGGATGTGGAAGCTCCCTGGAAGGAGCCTTTGCTGGGTCCCAACGGCTTGGATATCGATAAGCTCAAGAACGACATTCAGCCCTGGCAAGCTCGCCGTGCGGTGGAGTATATGACCCATGCTCCTCTGGGCTCTCTGAACTCTGTGGGGGGCGTGGCGACTGAGGTGAACAGTGTCAACTTCACCAGCCCTCGTACCTGGTTGGCGGCGCACAACTTCATCCTGGGCTTCCTGTTCTTCGTGGGTCACCTGTGGCACGCTGGACGCGCTCGGGCGGCTGCGGCTGGCTTTGAGAAAGGTCTCAGCCGTGAGAACGAGCCGGTTTATCGCATGAGGGATCTGCGGTAGTTCCTTTCGTATCTCTCCTATTTCAGATCTTGGCTCCCCAGATGGGGAGCTTTTTCTGAGCATAAAGAACCCCCGTTCCAGGGATCCCCTCAATCACGGAAACGAGATCAGTCTCTCAATCATCACCAGCGATCACAATGAATTCAAATAGAGCCTCAAAATCACCAAACACAGTGATTATAATATCCACATCGCTGGTTGCGGGAGGTCCGCTGAAGGGGAATTCTAAGACGTTAGGGGCAAAGAGCGTCTCTGTTTGCCTTCCCAGGAATGCCGGTGCAATGTCTGCATAGTCGACGGTCACTTCTGCAAATTCAAGCAGGTCTGGATCATTATTCACCTCTCCAGAGGGAGCAAGTTTAAGAGTTATGGATCCGCCTCCATCAAACAGGAGCTGGTTGAAATCGGCAGCGGGCACCGATAGAACACGGGTAATAGGAGATTCAAAATCGTTTCCTCCGAATACGAGCCGAACACCTAAAATGGTCCCAAGATCAACAGTTGTCAGGGTGTAGTTGCCCGTCTCAAGAGGGTCAAAGCTGGTTACTCTTACCACGTAATTGATCCCAGGTTGTGTCTGTAATATAAGTTGCGAATTGTTCCCAGGACCACCATCATCATCAGCAGAAATCACAGCACCTGTATCTCGATCCACAATCTGGAGAAAAGTATCAAAGGATCCGATTAGAGAGATCTGGACAGCCTCTCCAGGGGTGAATCCTGTCAACAAGAAGTCATCTTTAAACCTGAGAGGCCGCCGAGTGGGGTTGCGCAGATCTGTATTGGCCAATGTGCCCGACAGAGATTCTGGCACGGTGATTGTTGCTGGCAGGTTGTTGGGACTGTTGTTGGTGAAGTCCACTCCTCCAACTATCCCATCTCCCATCTCAGGGATATTCAGGGGCCGGATCTGGGAGGTCTCATCCGGAAAGAGAGCTCCTCCCGTTCCTGTGGCTTGGTTGCTGTCCACCTGGGTTCCACTGCCTAGGCTGACTTGACCCCTGTTGATCAGGGATACCCCACCTCCAAAGTCGGCAGTGTTGTTGCTGATCACGGTGCTGCCGAGCGTGGTCACCCGACCACCCTCCGTCTTGATCCCACCTCCATCAGTGGCAGTGTTGTTATCCACCAGGGTGTTGGTCAGAGAAACCTGTCCGCCATCGTTGTAGATCCCACCTCCTTCTGCGGCGGTGTTGTTAAGGATGAAGCTGTCTCTAAGGACAACTCGTCCCCCCAAGTTGTAGATCCCACCCCCCAAAGCTGTGGCTGGGTTGTTCTCCAAAGTTACTCCTGTGAGATTGAGCTGACCCTGGTTGTTGATGCCACCTCCGTTGACGGCAGTACCTCCCGCGATGGTGAGATGGGAGAGCACCACCTGTTGATTCCCAGGGATCTCCAAGACACTAGAGGAACCATCTCCGTCGATCGTGATCGAACCGTTACCTGCCAGATTGACTGAGTTAAGGGCCGGTAAGGGAGATCCCAGAGTGATGGTGCCAGAGAGGGTGGGCTCAAAGATGATCCTAGGGTTATCGGCTCCACACCCCCCTGTAGGAGTGCCTGAGTTAGCCGTCAGGATCGCCTCCCTCAGACTACAAGTGCTGTTGGGAGTGCCATCGTTCTCATCCGCCAGTGTGTTCACGATCAAGGTGCTATTGGGTACGGAGCTCGTGGCAGAGACAACATCCACAGCAGCAGAGGGAGATCCAGGGGTAATGGCTACCGGGACAGTATTGGATCCACTACAGGCGCCCAACATCACGAGCGAGACCAGGGCAGGGATCCTGGAATACTTGGCTAAAGACAAACCATGCATAGAACAGACCTCTTAGTCATTATCTTGAAGGAATCATCGTTGGGCTCATGCAAAGCCCATGGTAATACATGGATAGTGTAAAGCACCATACTTGCACACTGTAATGAAGCAACAATTTTTATTGAGTGCCTGTAAACAGTTGTTCCCAGGTCTGGATCCAGGTGGCCTCCGGCAGCTCGATCCCCCAGATCTCTCCTCTAGCACCGATCTGTTCCGTGTGGATCACCTGGGCTTGAGCATCGAAGATCACCATGCCTAAGGATCCTTGTCAGACCAGGAAGAACTCAAATCCTTCCACCCCCTCGGGTCTGACATGACGATGGGAGCAGAGCACAGCCCTTTACTACCCATGAGATCCAGAGATCGGGGAAGGTTTTGAGTTAATCCTCATCCTCATCATCTAGATCTGGGATCACGATCGCCCCTCGTTGTTGAAGATCTCTAAGCACAGTTGGAGACAGGCCACTAACATCCTGAAAACAGGTGCCCTCCACACAAGCTCCCCCCCATTGGGTATCTCTCAGATCTGTCTCCCGAAAGTTGGCCTGACGCAGATTCGCCCCTTGAAAATCCACCTCACTTAGCCGAGCCCAGCGCAGATCGCACCATTGCAAGTCACTGTCTCGGAACGTGGAGGATTGTAGATCGACCCCCCTTAACTTGGACCAGCGCAGCTGAGCCTCATCAAACCGAGCCGCCCGCGCCTGAGCCCCATACCAATCCGAGCGCCGTAGATCCGCCTCCAGAAAATCCGTCTGGTCCGCATTGCTCATACACAGATCTGCCCGAAACAGATTGGCCTGCTGCAGATGAGCCCCCACCAGATCTGCCCCATGGAGATCCGCCCGTTGTAGATTAGCCGAGGTCAGCTCCGCCCCCCGTAACAGAGCATCATTCAAGATCACCCAACGCAGAAAGGCCCGAGCCAAATCAGCCCCACTCAGATTGGCCTCACTCAGATTCACCCATCGCAACGTGGCATCCTTCAAATCCGCCTCACTCAGATCCCCATGGCTGAGATCCACATACAACAGCGTGGCCTCCTGCAAATTGGCCTTCGTCAGCTCCGCCCGATGCAGATTGACCCGTTTCCACCGAATGCCGCTCAGATCCGCCCCATACAGATCCGCCTGCTGTAGATCCACCTCCGTCAGCCGCGAGTCACTCAGATCCGCCTGCACCAACCGAGTCCCCGGACTCAGATCCCACTGGGATAGATCTGAGACCTGTCCGCCGCCCGCCTCGGAGCCCGCTATAGAAGGCAGAGCCTGGATCGGGTCATTGGGATTTTGGGGAGGATAGGGCAATGGGGTCATCATGGGTTCTGAGTAGGGGACGCTAGCATCGATGAACAGCAACAGAGCCGCCGCTTCCCGAGATCAGGAGGCAAGCCAGAACAATCCGCTGCAACCCTGAAGCAACCATACACCTTCATGTGGCTCTGCATCTGGATCGTTCCTCAGGGAGTTTGCCCAGATCTCCCCCATTTCCGTCCCCGTTTGAGCGAGGAGAGAGTTTTGCTTCGCTCCTTCCAGCTCCCCCGGAACACTCATCCCGGCCTCGCCCAATTTGGCTTATCATCTCAGTGTTGGCCCATCTGATCGGGTCTATTCCCGAGTGACACCTACCTGAAGAGGTTATTCCATGGCCCTGTCTTCTGAAGAACCCTTGGTTCGTAGCGATGCGGATCTGGTGCGACAATATGCCGCTGGGGAACGTGAGTTTTCAGGCATCAACCTCCCAGGCGCGGATCTGCGCGGATCACTATTGGGCTTGATCCAACTGCAGGGGGCTAACCTCAAGGGAGCGAACCTATTGGGAGCCTATCTTAGGGGAGCCAACTTGAGACAGATCAATTTAAATGGAGCGGATCTGAGTGGGGCCAATTTGCGGGATGTGGATCTGAGTGAGGCGGATCTGATCGGAGCCAAATTTCTGGGGGCCAATCTGCGGGGAGCCAACCTCTCCCAAGCCAAACTTTCCGGGGCGAATCTGAAGGAATCGAATCTCAAAGATGCCAATCTGCAGCGAGCCAGCCTGATCGGTACCTACCTGGCGGGGGCCAAGTTGTTGGGGACTCAGCTACAGAATACTCAGCTGCATGATGTGGTTTTACGAGGTACCTTCTACGATCAACGCACCCAATTCGATCCTAGCTTCGACCCGGTGGCCGCCGGTATGCGCCAGACCTGAGGATGACTGAGATCTGAGAGCAGGATATCGACATGCTGGGGACCTCTACCTCGATCCTCTCCGCTACCGATCTGTTAGCGGCCTATAACATCGGAGCCAGAACCTTCTCCCGTCTGAATCTGGCTGCGGTGAGTTTGCCAGGTGCGGAGCTCCAGGGCAGCACCCTGCACCGAGCGGATCTGAGTGGAGCCGATCTATCTCTGGCGAGTCTGAGTCATTGCGATCTACGGGAGGCAGATCTGCAGGACGCTCTGTTACACACCATCGATCTCCGCTATAGCTGTTTGGATCGGGCCAACCTCAGGGGTGCTCAGCTGCGGGAGGGACAGCTCTCCTTTGCCCAACTGCGAGAGGCGGATCTGGGCCACGCGGATCTGAGTCGAGTGGATCTGAGGTCTGCGGATCTGAGTGGAGCCGATCTCTCTGAGGTCTTTCTTTGGGGGGGAGATCTGCAGGGGTCTGTCTTAAGGGAGTGTGATCTGAGTGGGGCACTCCTGAGTGGAGCCCGTTTGACTGGAGCGGATCTGCGGGGGGCCATCCTGGTGGCAGCGGATCTGCGGGGAGTGGATCTGCGGGGGGCGAGAGTGGAGCATACCGATCTCCAAGGGGCTTTCTATTCCGACATCACGGACTTCCCGGCAGGGTTTGATCCGGAGCGGGCAGCCCTACAGCGATGGGAGCTAGGGGACCGTGACAGAGACCCAGGCTGAGAGCGCCGAGATCCGGTGAACGAGATACAGTAAAGGGGAAATGGGATCTTTAGGATCGGCGATGTCTGAGGCCAGCGTGAGTCAACCCACCAGCGGCTCTGTCGTGGTAAAAACCTATGAGCTGTTGCAGAACTATGGGGCGGGGGAGCGGGACTTTAAGGGGATCAGCCTCTCCGAGGCGGATCTGACGGAGGCGGATCTGACGGGTACCAAGCTGACGGAGGCAGATCTGAGTGGGGCTCAGCTGGCGAAGTCGATCTTGAGTCAGTCCAAGCTGAGCCGGGCCTATCTGACCGTCGCCAACTTGGAGGGGGCCTATCTGATCGGCTGTGAGCTGAGTCGGGCCGATCTGTTTGGGGCCAATCTGCGCCAAGCCCACTTGAGTAAAGCCACCCTCACCCGTGCCACCCTCACCCTAGCGGATATGCAGGGCTGTACTTTGATCCGAGCCAATTTGGAGGAAGCCAACCTCTGTGATGTCAACCTGAGGGAGGCGGATCTGAGTGGGGCCGATCTGATCGCGGTGAAGATGAATCGATCTCTGCTCAGTCGTGCGGAACTAGGGGGGGTCAAATTAGTAGGGGCCAGTCTGATGGGTGCCGATCTCAGCTACGCCAACCTGAGCAAGGCGG
>CAYSEO010000235.1:0-7121 GCA_964429885.1 uncultured bacterium | reverse complement strand
GTCCAGGCCTGGTGCAGGGCTTGCCGTTGGTGATCTGAGGGGTCGAATTTGAGTTCCTTGAGGGCTTGTTCCAATTCCCTAGCCAGATGGATCTGTTGGAGACGAGCCAGGTCATTGGGGGTGTGGATCCGCTCTAGGATTTCAGAGTGAGGGCAAGAAGAGATCCACGATGCTGTCTCCCTGTCGCAGAGCCTGTTTCACATCACTGGATCTGACCCCTTCCGCTAGCCTCATCAGAGCCCCTATTCTGCTCCAACTGAGGGTACTCCACCTGATCGAAGTAATGCAAGCGGGTCAGGGGCCAGAAGCGATAGATCGTGTGACCGATGATGTTCTCCTCCGGTAGAAAGCCCCACTCGTGGGAGTCTCGACTGTCGTTGCGGTTATCCCCCATCACGAAGTACTGGCCCTCAGGCACTGTAAAGGTGGAATCGTTCGTCTGTACTCCACCACAGGATCCGGGACAGGTATAGCGAGGGGGCTCATTGATGTAGGGCTCCTGGATCTCCACCCCATTGATCTGCACCTGGCCCTCTGCGATCCGCACCTGATCACCAGGGACGCCGACCACCCGTTTGATGTAGGCCACCCGATCTCGATCATCTTGAAAAGGCGGGTAGAAGACCACAATATCCCCGCGCCGAGGGGGATGAAAGCGGTAGCTGATCTTCTCCACCACCAACCGATCCCCGATCTCTAGGGTCGGCAACATGGACCCTGAAGGGATCCAGCGGGGTTCCGCCACCACCGAGCGACAGCCCACCGAGACCCCAATGGCGATCAAGACCGTCAGAGCATTTTCCATCAGATCCCGTTGCCAACTGGAGCGGGGCGGCTGTTTCTCCGGGTCCAATTGTGGATCTGCCGGAGCTTCGGTCCTGCCCCCCTTAAATCCTGAGGGGGACTCCCCAGTGGAGGAGCGGTGATCGAGGGATGGATCTTCAAAGGGCATGATGGTGGATCTCCAGCGGTCAAAACGAACAAGAGGCACAACCGGCTCGGGATCAGGTGAGGGTTGAGAGCTCAGGATAGTCCCGGTGAGAAAAGACCTGCAGTCGCTGCGGTGGCCAAAACCGAAAGACGGCATGCCCAATGATATTCTGTTCCGGCAGAAACCCCCAGATATGAGAGTCCTGGCTGTCGTTACGATTATCTCCCATCACGAAGTAGGCCCCCTGGGGCACAACGAACTCTGAGGCAAAGGGGGGCATACTGGGGCAATCCCCTGGACAGCGGTAGGCAGGTGGGGCCGCAATATAGGACTCCTCCAGGGCCACATCATTGATAAACACCTGGCCCTCATCGATATGGATCCGATCCCCTGGCACCCCGATCACCCGTTTGATGAAGGCACCTGGAAACTGGAGTCGCTGCGGCGGATCGAACACGATGATGTCCCCCCGCTGGGGCGGATTCAGATAATAGCTGACCTTCTCCACCACCAACCGATCCCCCACCGCCAGGGTCGGCACCATGGAATCTGAGGGGATCCAGCGGGCCTCAGCCACAAAGGTGCGAATGCCAAAGGCCAGGATCAGGGCCACCAATAGGGTAACGATATTCTCACGGTGTCGCTGCCACCAAGAGGGAGGCGTTGATTCCGGATCAGCCTTTACCTGCGCGGACTCGGAGGGAGCCGCAGGGGTGGGATCGGGGAGAGAAGAATGCTCCTCAGTAGACATGAACCACGGGTCAAGTCAAGAACGAGATCCCATTATCGCACCCTGTTTGGGTCCCCTGCTGCTAGATCCCGATGGCCCGGACAGAGCTTTTGACTGTAAACGGAGATGAATTTCCCTATCATTTTTTGCGGGCGGCTCAGGGCTGAAGCGGTCCCGATGCCGGTCCAGGGCCGATCTGAGGGGTTTTGGCGGTCTGTAAACCAAGTACACCTAAGGATGACTGGCCCCCTCTCCATTGGCTAGATGTGGGGAATCTAGATGGCGCAATTCCCTGACTGAGATCCAATCCATGCCATCCCTAGGATCAGGAGGACCAAGATGACTGTGACCACCTCTCGACCAATTCGACCGATCGCCGACCCCAGCCAACTGTTGGCCCGTTACGCGGCGGGGCAACGCCAGTTCACCCACGCGATCTTGAAGTACACCAAGCTGCGGGGTGCGGATCTTCATGCTGCTGATCTCCGTTACGCTGAGCTGACCGGCACCGACCTACGGGAGGCGAATCTCCAGCAGGCGGATCTGCATGGGGCCAATCTACACTTCGCCAATCTGCGCGGGGCTAACCTGCGGGGTACGGATCTGCGCTGTGTGGATCTGAGATACGCCGATCTTGAAGGAGCCGATCTGCGGGGAGCCTGTCTGGATCGAGCCCATTATGATCACAACACCGTTCTGCCTCGCTCCCTGGATCCGGTGGCTGAGGGCATGTCCCTGCTCTAGTGATCAGAGCCTCAAGAGAGTAGCCGAGATCTGACCCGAAAGACAGACATCAGTGTCTGCTCCCAGATCTCGTCCTCTCTGGTCGTAGCGGCCCCTGTAGTGATATAGATCCGCCTCGCTCTCATAGGCCACGGGCAAGGGTTGGGTACAGAGGCTGCAGATCACCAGTTGCGGGTCGGGACCCTCTGGATCCAAATAGGGCAGATTGATGTTCCAGTAGGTGCCCGGATCCATGGGCTGGGTCATCAGGATATTCAGGATCTGGGCCACCAAACGACTGGCTCGCTCCCAGTCAAAGGGGTGAGGATGCTGGCTCCGGTAGTAGGAGAGGGCGATGGCCGGAACGCGATGCAGAGCTGCCTCTCGCACAGCTGCCACGGTACCGGAGATATAGACATCGGTGCCCATATTGCCCCCAGCATTGATCCCCGCCAACACCCAATCCACCTGAGGCAGCAGGGCATGGATCGCCAGACGGGTGCAATCCGCCGGGGTCCCCGCCACCGCATATTCCGTCTCAGAGCGACACTCCACCCGGATCGGATCCCGAGTCGTCACCCGATGGCCACAACCGGAGGCTTCCTGATCGGGAGCCACCAACACCGTAGGCACCGCCACCGCCCGCTGCAGCGCCCGGATCCCAGGGGCATCGATGCCATCATCATTGGTCAAGACGATCATCAGGCTAACCCCAACCACACCTGTAGAAAGGGGGGCACCGGCAGCACGATCACCACCAACAGGCTGAGGGCGAACAGACCCAACAGATCCCGACCCTCATTCAGATCCGTGACATCGTTCAAGGCGGGCTCATCGGCACTGGAGATGAAGAACAACAGCAACGCCCAGATCAGCAGCCATTCCTGCACCAACAAGGCCAGTAACAACACCAATAACCGGGTCACTCGCCCCACATTGGCCCCCATCTGTTGACCATAGACCGCATGGACCACATGGCCGCCGTCCAACTGTCCCACCGGCATCAGGTTCAACCCGAAAACAATCAATCCAACCCATCCACCATAGGCAAGTGGGTGGAGATCGAGCCACTGACCCGGCTGCAAGTCTCCCCCCATGATGATCTTGGCCAAGATCCCTAGCAACAGCGAGAAGGAGGGCTGTAGGGTGTGGAACTCCAACAAGGCCTGTTCTTGTTCTGAGGGCAAGGGAGCTGGCACCGTTCCTGACTGACTCAAACCGATCATCAACAGCAGGATCGCCATCAGGCTACCCGCCAAAGGACCCGCGATACTAATGTCGAACAGGACCCGCCGGTTGGGCACAGGCTGCTTCAGCTGCAGAAAGGCTCCAAAGGTGCCCAGCAGATAGGGAAAGGGAATGAAATAAGGCAGAGTGGTTTGGATCTGGTGCCGACGGGCCACGATAAACCGCACCAACTCATGGGTGCCCAGGATCAGGACCAGGGAAAGGGCATAGGCCCACCCCCGCAACAATAAGTGAGGCTCCCAAACCTGCTCAGGATCCACTCCCGCTTCATAGGCCCCCGTCATCATCGTCGTCAGCAGGGTCAGCATCAACAGACCGATGGCCAAGCCGGGATTCTCCTTCGTCTCTGGCTCCGTCGTGGGGCGTCGCGCTGCTGGGTTAGGCACTAGAGCAAAGAAGGGCTTGCCAGCAAATCCCTCCTGCAGCACCACTAGAAAGCGATTGCCGAATTGATGCTGAATATTGGTATTGATCCGCTCGTAGGCCTCGCTCGGATCGGATCTGAGATTGCCTCGACAGATGATCGCCTGGGGCCGGTACTCCACCGTCTGCAGATAGAAGATCGTCCAGGGGAAGCATCCGCCCAACTGTTCCCGAGACACCTCTGAGATCGGGGTATGGGCCAGAGCTGCCGCGATCGCCTCAGATTCTAAGCTGGCGTGGGATTTGTGCTCCCCGTCGGTCTCTAGATCCTCTGAGGATGAATCCGCTTCCTGATCCTCTGGATCCTCCGACTCCTGGGAATGACGTAACCGACCCCGACGCAACAAGGTGACGCTGGTGATATAGGAGGCAAGAAACAGGATCAGCACGATCAGAGGTGGGATCTCGAACTCAAACAGCTGCTGTGAGGCCACCACCACCGCCGGTGGAGCGATCATCACCCCCCAGAGGAGTCGCCAGGGCACATAAGAGAGACGAGCTTTGCTCTGCTGCAGCAGAAAATAGGTGACCGAGCCGACCAGTGCAAGAAGAATCCAATCCACCATACTGTTCCATCATTCCGGGGGTAACCCATCCTCGCTCTCTCATCATAGGTCAGGGCTCAGGGCGAGAACACCTCTCGATCCTACGACAGATATCTGGAAGCTGAGGACTTGACGATAGACAGATCTACCCGCTAGCCGAGGAGCCGCTCGGATCGCTGTGGAGCACACAATCCTTAAGAAACTGTAAAAGCCATTACCAAAAGTTGGCAGACTGGATCGGTTGCGCTATGTTAGTGGACAGGAATGTAAACGATTAAGAAGTTTTTCTCACCTTTCCCCGTGCTCGACATCTCCCCGTCCAAGCCTGTCAACATTCTGTATCATGCCCTGGTCTGGGGGGTTCGGACGGCTGTGCTGTTGTTGTTGATCTGGTTAGCGCTGTTTATTGGGGTGCGCAGCTTCGCCCAGCCCGATCCTTATGTTCAGGCGGTGGAGCAGCTGGAGGGAGAGCCGGAACGGGGAGAGGCGCTCTTCTCGTTGAACTGTGCGGCCTGTCATGGGGCTTTCGGATCGGGCAACGTAGGTCCTAACCTACAGGGGATCGATGCCCGCCGCTCCGATCGATTCATCATCAGGCAGGTCACCAGTGGGGATACCCTGCCCATGCCTCAGTTTCAGCCCACTCCTCAGGAGATGGCGGATCTGTTGAGCTACCTCAATAGTCTCTAGTTAGCACGGGATCTCAAAACCACAGCGCACGGCTACTCCGGATCTGTCAGGGTGCTCATGTATCGCTATGGGAGTAAGATAGCAGCACAACCCCAGCAGAGCCCAAGACAGTCGAACTCACATTTAAAGAAGAACGATTAATTTATCAATCATTGCCAGAAAAGATCTTCTATGAAGATCAAATCTACAGTTTCAGGGAGAAGTGATAGCTGCTGATCTGCATACGTTTGCGAAAGTAAAAGCGATGGGCCTCATGACGTTGGACGCCAGAATCGAGATTGAGATGAGCACAGCCCTGGGCTTTGGCGTACTCCACCAACCAGTCGAACAGCGCATCCCCGAACCCTCGGGATCGACAGGCCACATCGGTGACCAGATCGTCCACGTATAGAAAGCGGCCTTGCCATAGCACCTCCAAGATCCGGAAGCCCGCCACGGAGCGAACCTGATGATCGGTGTGCAGGTAGGCGATCTGATAGCCCTGTTGTTGCTGGCGGTGGACCTGCTCCAGGAAGACCTCCAGGGTGAGGTGGGGACGTAGTTGTTGGATCACGGGGAAGCAGGATTCCAGAGCAGCATCCGACTGGACCAGTTGGATCAACATGGCAGGCTCCTGAGGAAGGGTCTAAGTGGATCCGGGCAAGATCCTGAGGGGATCAGGGGATGGTAGGCTACAGAGGTCTATTCCCGGACCGGCGAGAGGCTATGACCGATCCTATTACTGACCTGCGACAGTTCTATGCAGAATTTCTGACGGAGGACTTCGACCCGGAGGACTATGCCGATCATGAGGTCAAGCCTGAGCAACTGTTGTCTCTGCCCTCGGAGATCCCGACGACGGTGGAGTGGCTGGGGGATATGTTGGAGGAGCGACCCCAGGTCTACTTTTTCACGGTGGAGAACCAGGAGACCTACGCCTTGCGACAGTCTACCCAAAAGGGGCATGTGGCGGTGATCGTTTTGGATGAACAGGGGGAGGTCCTGACGGCGGGTCATACCTGGGGTGATGAGGCGATCACCTGGGTGGATTGCGAGCTGATGCTAGTGCCCGATCTGCTGAGCCAGTTGATCCTATGATCACCTCGCGGCGGGTTCATGCTTGTGATCACTATAGAGCAAACCTCCTCAGTCTCACCCCTGATGCGATTCGTTTACGAACCTGACTCCGCTACCAAGATCGCTCGGATGCATCAACGGGTGCGCTGGCAGGATCCCCTTATCTTAGAACGGGGTATCGATCAAACTCAATTGGCGATCGATGACGAGGGAGCGGCAGATCCCAACTTCTCCTTTCTAGTGATGGGAGATTCCGGATCTAGCCGCAGACGATTTGATCCGCCCCAACGCCGGATCGCAGCCTGGATGTTGGAACAGAGTCGATCTTGTCGATTTGTTTTACATACGGGGGATGTGGTCTATATGACAGGATCCTCAGAACAATATCTGGAGAACTTTATCAAACCCTACCAAGGTTGGATCTTGGGTGGCGAATATCCTGAACAGATCCCTTACGATCGGATGGTCTTCAAGTTCCCTGTTCTGCCAGTTTTAGGCAATCATGATTATTATGATCTGCCCTGGATCTATGGTCTGTTGGTGCAACTCACCTGGCCATTACGATGGGCGATCCGATTTCCGCTCAGTTTAGATCTCGGTTGGCATGGATCCTTTCAAGGAGAGGCTTATGCCCATGCCTTTCTGGATTATCTCATGGCCTATTCAGGAACCAAGGGAGCCCAGGATCTATCGGCTCACCTGGATCGGCATTACGATACTAAAACTGAAAGGGGGCGTAGACTGCGATATATTACAGGTCAGTTCACTCGCATAC
>CAYSEO010000234.1:0-7149 GCA_964429885.1 uncultured bacterium | reverse complement strand
GTGACTTACAGAACTGGATCACACCAGGGCAGGCTTGAGAAGCTGAGCTCAGTTCATAAGTAGATCGGCAAAATTGCATTGACACGCACTATGTAGCCTACATAAACGTTTTTGCTGATCTACTTACCCTCATTCCTGGTCTTTGAGGGAACTACAAGGAGCCTGGCAAGACCCAGTTGCCGTTCCAGATCCTCCCTACTTACCCACCTTGCTCGCCACCGTACCGCCCCCCTTCTCATCATCCTGAATGATCCGCTGGAAGAGATAGCCGGTGCCCCGCGCCGTCAGGATCAGCTCCGGATTGCTGGGATCATCCTCCAGCTTGGCCCGCAGCCGGGAGATATGCACATCCACCACCCGCGTATCCACATGGCGCTCGGGAGTATACCCCCACACTTCCTGCAGGATCTCGGAGCGAGAGAAGGCCTCCCCCGAACGACTGACCAACAGCTCTAGTAGGCTGAACTCCATGCCCGTCAACCGGATCCGCTCATCCCGCTTATACACCTGCCGCTTGTTGGTATCGATGCGGATGTCCATGACATGGATCACCCCAGAGCTGGGGATCCCCTCATGGGCGCCCTTGGAGACTCGCCGTAACACCGAGCGGATCCGCGCCTCCAACTCCTTCGGGGAAAAGGGCTTGACCACATAGTCATCCGCCCCCAACTCCAAGCCCGTGATCCGATCCGCCACATCCCCCAGAGCCGTCAACATGATGATCGGGATGTCCGACTCCTTACGGAGCTCCTGGCACACTCCGTAGCCATCCAACTTGGGCATCATCACATCCAGGACCACCAGATCCGGTCCCTCCTGATGAAACACGTTGAGGGCCTCCTCACCATCGGAAGCCGTCACCACGTCATAGCCGATCATGGACAGGCGGGTCTCTAAGATGCGGCGAATGCTGGCCTCATCGTCAACCACCAGGATTCTCTCTTTGCGTTGTGTTTCCAATGCCTTGTCACTCCTTCAACAGCGACGATGATCTCAACCCGGACGAGGAGCCCTCTCACACCCCAGATGGGTGATACAGAAATCATACCCTCGACAACAGCCAGTAACAATTTATTAAGGATCTGAGCATACTATCTCGCCCCGTAAGGAAACGATATCTTTCTCTAGAATAAAGCTATCACTCCTAACAGAACGTGGATCTAATGTAAAGCTTAAGCATTGGGGCTTGACCTGGGAGACTCACCCCAGCCGATCTTTTACATTACCTTAGGGAATGCAACGAAAGTTCATTAACCCCTTTAAGATCTGTTAGGGGACCTCACGGGCGGCCCTGGACCAGCAGCTCTCGATCAAGGCCGATGACTGGATCGGACGCTCGGTATGGGTTTCAATGGCGCGGCGCAGCAGGGCTTCGGCCCCCAGCCAGCTGGCGGTGGTGAGGGTGCTCTCTGGAGGCAGTTGCGGATCGGGGAGCTGTTGTAGGGCTTGGAGCACCGTGGGGGAGATCAGAGATAACCCTTTGAGGGCACGATTGAAGCTACAGGGATCGCAGATCAGGCCGCCGTTACTGAGGCTGAACTGAACATCCTGATCGGGTTGAGGGACGATTGGGGTTTGACAGATCTGGCAGGTGAACACCTGGGGAGCCACTCCCGCTAGGGCCAACAGATGGTAGAGGCCATGGCTAAGCAGGGGCAGAATCTGAGCTGGATCGCGGGCTTGATCGAGCCGTTGCAGATGTTCCAACAGGAGCAGGTAGAGATCCTCCTGGGTGGCGCCGGAGCTGGCCAGGACCAACACCACTTCCGCTAGATATTGAGCCGCAGTCAGGTGGGCGAGGCTACGACGGAGGCTGGTGAAGCTATGCAGAGTCTCGGCTTGAGCGATCCGCTGCAGGGTGGACTGGGGATCGAGATGGGCATTGCGACGCCCTCGGGATAGCATCAGATCGTTGACCACAAAGGGTTCCATACGGCCCCCGAGTTTGGAGGGTTGCTTACGGGCACCTTTGGCCACAGCTCGGATCAGGCCCGCCTCCTGGGTCAGGATCGTGATCAGCCGATCCGACTCCCCTAGGGGCATGGTCTTGAGGTTGATGCCAGTAGCTCGGTAGGTACGACTGCTCATGAGTGGGCTCCTAGCTTTCTGAGTCGGGGGTGGGTAGGGCTGCTGCTTTCATCTGATCCATCAGCTCCACGCCATAGGAGGTGCCCAATCGGGTGGCTCCGGCCTCTAACATCTGGATCGCTTTCTCCACGGTGTTGATCCCCCCTGCGGCTTTCACCCCTACACCCCCCTGGGTGATCTCCCAAAGTAACCGCACATCCGCAGCCGTTGCCCCTTGGGTCCAACCCGTGGAGGTCATCAGATAGGAGACCCCAGCATCGATACAGACCTCGGCCACCTGTTGTTTCTCCTGATCCGTCAGCAAGGCGGTCTCTAAGATCGCCTTAACGGGGACCCCGGTCTCCTCCACAATCTGAGCGATCTCCGTATTGAGGGCCTCCAGATCACCGTTTTTTAACAGGCAGAGGTTGAGTTTGACATCCAGTGCTGCGGCCCCCATCTCCACTGCCAGCTGTGCCTGATACAGCTTCACCTCCCCAGGAGAGATCCCCAGGGGGAAATCGATCACGGTGGTGACTTGAACGGAGCTGTTGTAGAGATGCTCCACAGCCTGCCGCACATAGCAGGGATGCACACAGACAGTAGGGAAACGATAGTGTTCGGCTGCCGCACACCATTGGGTGATCTGATCCGCTGAGGCTGCCGGGATCAACAGGGTGTGATCGATGGCAGCGGCGAGGTCGAAGTCTTGGATTTCAGAGGGGGCCATGTCAGGGGGAGATGGGCAGACCCCACTACTCTAGCGCCCGCAGGGTGGAGATCTGGCTGTGATCTAGAGCGGGTTTCTGGTCACTTAGGTTCAAACAGAAAGTCAGTAGCATGAAGCCACTGAAGGCTCAGATCACTTCACTGACTGGGAACCGATCAAGCATGCGTTGGGCCTCGCGGGCGCCATCCTTCAGTTGCCGGGAGAGATGGGGGGCATGGGGAATCTGAGACAATAGATCGAGGGTACGCCGGATCAAGCGGACCAGATCTCCAGAGTCTAAGCTGGTGCTGCTCTCCAAGTCCTCCCACTCGATCTCTAAGGCCCACTGTTCCACCAAACCGGAGAGATCATCCTCTAGCCAGATCGGCATGTGAAACACCTGATGACGACGCTGACATTGAAACAGGTGACGACGGGTGCGCTTCAAACACCCCAAGGCATCCATCACCACATCGGAAGGACTCACACGACTAAAGGTGCCCGATCGAGGGGGTTCCGTCACCAACGCTGCCACCGCCCCCGCCAGATGAGGAGGATCCAGATCGTCCAACTCACCGGAGAGTAAAGCCAAGGCCAACCACAGCTCATTATCCCCCCGCAAAGCCGCCACCACCTCCCCCTGAGGCGTTGGGGTGTAGCCCGCCAGACACTCAAAATCCTGTAGGACCTTGACCAGAGTCATAAACTGATCCCAACGCAATTCCTGAGTGGCTTGAGAGGTATTTTCCTGTTTATGGAGCTTCTGGATCAGTTTCTCCCGACGTTCCAATAGTTTTGGCAGGTTCTTCCCCAGAGAGTGGGCGGGATTGGCCTCGATCTCCTGTTCTACCTCCGTGATCCGGTGTCGTTGTTCCTGGACATGATGTTGGCCCAGTAACCGTAGATTGGGATCGGTCTCCTGCTTCAGCTGCTTCTCTAGATATCTGAGGCTACGTCGCTCCTCGTGTCGCCGTCCCTGCAGTTTGTCATAGCGTTGAATATCCTCCTCTGAGATCCCTTCCAATGCCCGATCGAGGGCCTCCAACTCCTCTCGGAGCGCCCGATCTTCTTTGCCATGGGAGCGGTGTTGTAGGGAGAGCAGATACTGACCGAAACTGCGATTGACCAGATCGCGGGCATCCTCCAGGTTGTGTTTCTGCAGGAGATTCAACACCATGCCATAGGTAGGGGTGAACTGGCTGACCAAGGGATCAGCACTTGAGGTAGCCAGATAAGCCGCCTCTCTCGCCCCTTCAAAGGGAGATTGCACCGTCACCACATAGCCCAACTTGTCCTTACCTCGACGACCGGCCCGACCTGACATCTGCATAAACTCGGAGGCCGTCAGCAGGCGGTGACCATTGTCTGTGCGTTTGGAGAGAGAGGAGATCACCGTAGTGCGAGCGGGCATATTGATCCCAGCCGCCAGAGTCTCAGTAGCAAAGACAACCTTCACCAACCCCTGTTGAAACAACCCCTCCACCAATCCCTTCCAAGCCGGCAAGATCCCAGCATGGTGGGCCGCCACCCCTCGATAGAGCGGCTCCAACTGGGGCTGACGCACCGCCTCAGGGGAGTCCTGGCAGAATCGATCGATCTGGCTATGCAGGCGCTGCCGTTCCTCCTCGGAGGAGAGCAGATCCAAAGATCCCATCTGAGTCACGGCTCCATCACACCCCTTGCGACTGAAGATGAAGTAGATGGCCGGTAACATATCCCGTTGGCGCAGTTGCTGCACCACCTTCATGATCTCGGGGACCGCCGCATGCCGATGGACTCGCTGGCTGGCCACCGCCCGCTTGGTCTTGAGCTTAGGATTACAGGTCAGCTTGCCCGATCCAGATCGTTCCAGCAAGGGATAGAGGCCCTTCTTGGAGACAAACTCGAAATCCAGAGGCACAGGCCGATGATCGGAGTCGATTAGATGAGTAGGACCATGCACCTCCTCCATCCAGTCCGTGAGCTGATCGCTGTTGGCGATGGTGGCGGAGAGGGCGATCAGTTGGATGCTAGGGGGACAGTAGATGATCGATTCCTCCCAGACCGTGCCCCGTTGCTGATCGTTCATATAATGGCATTCATCCAGGATCACCGCTTGGACCTGATCCAGGGAGGTGCCCACCTCGCCGATGGAGGTGCCATAGAGCATATTCCGAAAGATCTCAGTGGTCATCACCACCACAGGAGCATCCCGGTTGATGGAGATATCACCGGTCAACAGCCCCACCTGATCGGGGCCAAACTGTTCCCCGAAGTCCCGAAACTTCTGATTGGAGAGGGCTTTAAGAGGGGTGGTATAGAAGACCCGCTTCTCGTAAGCTAGGGCTCGATAGATGGCATATTCCCCCACCAGGGTTTTCCCCGATCCAGTGGGAGCACAGACCACAACGGAATGGCCCTTCTCCAGGGTCTCGATGGCGCGGATCTGGAAGTCATCCAGAGGGAAGGGGAACAGGGTCCGCAGATCGAGGCAGATGGTGGAGCTCACGACGGTAACGGTTGAGCGCGCAGGAGTGTCATGACCACAGGAAGCGAACGGCTGGGTGAGAGTTAGATCTCGTTGCAAACAGTTGGGATCGGTGCTGTGATGATCCATTCCTCCCAGGATAGCCGAGTCCACTGGGGATGGCGCGATCCGGCCCGGAACCTTAGGAGCACGGGTTCCTGTAGGACAAGTGGGCTAGCGCTGGAGTGAGAGATTACACTTGACCTAGTTTTGTAGATCGAGGGTATAATAATGGCTCAATGGGATCAGATGTTCATTAACCAGTCAGCAGGATCAGAGCTGGCTACCCGGAAATTCCTTCGGATCCATAGAAAAACTGCCCCCCATGACGAGGACAGTCGATCGATCCGCAGATAGGCCTTTGGGCACCCCAAGGCTTACACGCTAACCGCAGTGGTATCGGACTGGGCACCATTGCCCTGCAGTTGTACTTTCACCGATCGAGGCACATCCACTTTGGGCAAAGAGACCGTCAGGACGCCATCGGTGTAATCTGCAGTCACGGCCTCGGTCTTGATCCCTTGAGACAGCTTAATGTTGCGCCGAAACTCAACGTTCTTAAATTCCGCATAACGCAACTCGCTGTCTTGGGGAACCCGGAAAGCAGTGCGACCTTTCACCTTCAGGAAATTGGCAGAGGCTTCGATATCTAGAGTGTCACGCTCCAGTCCCGGCAGGATCAGAGCCACAGTGTAAGCCTCGGGAGTCTCCCACACCTGAACTGCAGGCGTAGCAACCTGAGGCTGGTGTTGGGTTTGGGGCTGGTAGCGGGTGCCATTGGGAGTATGAAAGACCCGATCCAGTTCACGAGCGATCTCAACCATAGGGCTATTCGTCATCTCCAACTCTCCTTATGTTGCCGTTTGATTCCTCCAACACTTCTTACGATAAGAGCTGAGATCAAACCTGTAGGTATTGGGAACCGATCTACTGCAGAGGGATCTCCCCACTCATCCCCTCGCATCGCGTCCAAGTCTTGCCTCTACTGCAGGATCTTCTCCAGGCCATACACCAGAGTCTCCACCTCTAAAACCTTACGGATCCCCAGGAGAACCCCCGGCATGAAGGCCATCCGATCCGTCGTATCGTGACGTAGAGTCAGGGTCTGGCCCAATCCCCCAAAGATCACCTCCTGATGGGCCACCAACCCTGGCAAACGGACGCTATGGATCCGGATCTGATCCTCCGTCCGTCCCCCTCTCGATCCGGGGATCTGTTCCGTCTCTTGCACCGTGGGAGGGTTGTACTCCTTACCCATTCCCCCTAGCAACTGGGCGGTCTGAACCGCAGTGCCACTGGGAGCATCCGCCTTCTGATTGTGATGCAGTTCAATGATCTCCACATGATCAAAATACTGAGAGGCCTGAACCGCCATCTGTTGCAGCAGGATCATGCCGATGGAAAAATTAGGGGCGATCAAACACCCCACCCCTGCCTTTTCCGTGAACTCTCGTAGGGTCCGGATCTGAGCTTCCGTCAGTCCTGTCGTGCCCACCACGGGCCTGACCCCATAGGAGACTGCTGCTCGAATATGCTCGTAAACACTGTTGGGATGGGTGAAATCCACCATCACCCCGGGCTTTTCCCTCTGACTGGCCAGCAACAGCATCCCCTGCAGATCATCTGCCACCTGCACGCCTAAGGTTCCGATCCCGATGATCTCTCCCACATCTGCACCGATGTGAGACTTATCCACAGCCCCCACCAACTGCATATCGGAAGCTTGGGCCACCACCTTAACAGTTTCGCGCCCCATCTTACCTAGGGCACCTGCAACCACTACTGGGATCTGTGATTCTGTCAACGTGTCCTCATCCATTCAACACCAGGAAAACCTAACCCCTGAGACTCGCTCAGGAAAGATTAC
>CAYSEO010000233.1:0-7159 GCA_964429885.1 uncultured bacterium | reverse complement strand
CCCGCGCCGGCCGCCGCCGCGCCCCCCCCCCCCCGGGTCGAGGAGGCCGGGAGCTCGGTGGAAAGCCGTCCTAACCCCAGGGAACTGGAGTGGGGGGCTCGATCGTCCTCACCATAACGGGATCCAGCCAAGTTGAGGGCGGGTTCGGAGACGGCTTGCTCCGCCACAGCAAAGGTCTCATCCTCATAAGGGGAGTAGCTGGAAGCGGCTGGATCGGGGGCGACAGCGATGGGAGAGGGGTTGGAGCGCGCGAAGTTGGGCATACTGACAGACCATCGGGGGGCTTCAGGTTCCTCCACCGCTGGCATTTCCTCCAGATAAGCTTGCACCTGGGGATTATCAAAATAAGCTTGCAGATTGGCTTGGCCAACCTCAAGATGACGAAACTCGGAGAACACCTCCTCAGAGAACCACCGTTCCGTATAGCGACAGAGCCCCGGCAGCTGATCCGGAGCCGAGGTTGAGTGCTCCTGAATAAAGGTCAGCGGCTCCTCCTCTTCCGTCAACTGCAACTGCTCTAGGGCTGCCTCGGTTTGTCCCAACAACAGACTACAGATCGCCTGCTCCACATAGACATCCTGATGACGGGCCAGCCGCTGCAGATAACTGCGGGAGCGCCGCACCAGAGCCGGACGATTCTCCACATAGCCCCGTACCATCAACACCTGAGCCGCTAGATAGGCACCCACCAAGGAGGGCCGCTCCGCCTCCTGAGCGAACAAGGCTTCCTGTTCCGCAATGGTCAGCTGATGCCGCACCCGTTGGATAAAGCGGAGAAAGTCCTCAGTGCTCAGGCCAGAGCGATCCTCGTTGATGCCCTCAATCCCGCCCCGTTCATCCAGCATCTCCCGCAGCAACATCAGGCCCCGCTCTCGTTCCGGGGAGCTATCCTCCTCAACCCCCAACAGGTTCAAGATCCGATAGGGTCGCAGCTTGCCCAGATCCACCTGGATCTCCGACTGCATCTCCGGAAAGGACTGATAGGTCTCCAGATCGATCAAGGCCGATCGGAGCCACTCCGCGGCTTCCTCATAGGCCCCCTTCTGCCAGGCCTCTCGACCCATCTCTAATCGGGCAATGGCCACCGTCAACACCGCATCCGTTGTGGCGGGATATTGCTGATTCAACACCGTGATGGCCAGTTCCTGAGCCCCTTGAAAGTCACCAGTCTCACAGAGGATGATCAGAGCACCGGGGAGCTGCTCGGGATCCAGATTGAGACCCTCATGCACACCACTCAGATCAGCATCATAGTTCTGTCGTCGTTGAGGATCTAATAGGATCGTGGCCGCCTCATCCAACAGCCGTTCTCTGGCCTGCCAAGCCTGGGTCGAGAAGGAGGACCAAGGATGCTGGTGGCGAGCCAGTTGAGTCCGCTCTCGGTAAGCCTGCTCGATCTGAGGTTCGGCCTCTTGGATCGGAACCATCAGAATGCGGTAATAGTCAAGCGCTACCTGCACAGCGTTACCCTCTCGATCTCCTATACCTCTTGTGTCTTTTGGGACACCGATGCCTGCATCTAACAGAGCTGGGTCTCTCAAGGCTCATCACCCTTGGTTATCAACGGGTCTGATCCCACCCTGATCCTAGGTCATGGCTTGAAGCCGGATCGAGGGGGTTTCGGGAATCTCTTAAGGTTTACCTCATGTTGGAGCGGGATGAAAGGGTGATCCGGGTCCGAAGTTTGCGAACTAGCCTCATGCCTTTTCTGAAGATGAGGGAATGGGGTGCTGGACCGATGGCCTCAGACAGGACAAGATCTATAGGGTACCCTGATGCTTCTGTTTTGGTGATCTGATGAGCCATCCTCAACCCCTGGCCTTGACCCTAGGAGATCCGGCGGGGATCGGGCCGGAGATCGTCCTCAAGGCCCTGGCGGATCCGGAGATCCGGTCCCTGGCTCCGATCACGGTCGTGGGGGATCGCTCGATATTGGTTTCCACCTATGAGACTCTGGGGGATCAGTCTCTAGAGGATCTGAGGGATCCAGAAGAGATCTCTATTCTAGATCCACAGACTCAGCTGTCGATCCAGACGGGGGTAGGGGATGCTCGTTCGGGGGAGGCCAGTTTTACCTATCTCAAGTGGGCTATCGAGGGCACTCTGGCGGGGGAGTTCGCAGGGATCGTGACGGCTCCGATCGCTAAGTTTGCTTGGCGGCTGGCGGGATATGAGTTTCCAGGGCAGACGGAGGTGTTGGCTCAGCTAAGTGGAACGGATCGCTACGGCATGATGTTTGTGGCCCGATCTCCGTGGACTGAGTGGCAATTACGAGTGCTACTGGCAACCACCCATATTCCTTTACGACAGGTGCCCCAGGAGCTGACGGCGGAGCGAGTGCGGACCAAGCTGGATCTGTTGACGGAGTGTTTACAGCAGGATTTTGGTCTGGATCAGCCGGTGATCGGGGTAGCAGGGTTGAATCCCCATAGTGGGGAGGTGGGGCAGTTGGGTCGGGAGGAGATCGAGTGGTTGACTCCGCTGTTACAGACTTACGATCGGGCTCGGATCCTGGGGCCGATTCCGCCAGATACGATGTGGACTCGACCGGCCCAGGCTTGGCTGACGGGGGGATCGGCGGGGGCAGATGCGTTTTTGGCTCTGTATCACGATCAGGGGTTGATCCCGGTGAAGATGTTGGCGTTTGATCAGGCGGTGAATACGACGATCGGGTTGCCGTTTGTACGCACGTCGCCAGATCATGGTACGGCTTTTGGTATTGCGGGGCAGGGGATCGCACGGGCGGAGAGTTTGAAGGCGGCGATCCAGTTAGCCTCGGAGTTGGTGGCGGGTCCCTCGGGGGTGGCGGAGTGATCGAGATATACTAAGGACACCCTCAATCAGCTGAGATCGAGGCTGTTGTTGCCACCGTTGTGTCTCCAGTTGGGATCGGCTACACCAAAAGGTGCAGCGTTTAGGATCAGAGCTCTGAAGACCCGCAGCACTGCCCCCACAGATCCCACCTGGCTGAAGATCATGGCTGGGTTGGCCCTAGGATCCCTGGTACTCCTGGTGATCTGGAATGGTCTGGATCCGAGTCCGCCCGCTTGGGATGAGGCCCAACATCTGCTCATGGCCCAGGCGTTTGGCGATCATCTGCGTCAGTTTCGCTGGGATCCGGAGTGGTGGGGATCCTTCTGGCATCTCAGCCAACGCTATCCGCCCCTGACCTACTGGTTGGGATTATTGTTCAGTCCCTGGCGGATCTTCGGTCGCGCGGAGGGGCAACTGATCAATTTGGTGTTGCTAGGGATCGGGGCGGCAGTCACCCAACGGATCGGGGCGCTGAGCCGGGGATCTTTGGTGGGCTGGCTGGGGGCAGGATTGATCCTGCTCTATCCCTCAATCACAGGCTTAGCTCATGTGTATATGACCGATCTGCCCTTGGTGGTGGCGGTAGCTGTGGGATTCTGGGGGGCTCTGCGCTACTGGCAGCAACCGGGCTGGATCAGTGGGATCGGTTTGGGGATAGCGATCGGGTTGGTGATGCTGACCAAGTGGAATGGCATCTTATTTTTAGTCTGGCCTTTGGCCCTGATCGGAGCTCGGATCCTGATCCGGAGACAATGGCATCAGATCCTTCATCTGTTGGTGATGATCGGGATCACCATGGGGATCTGTTGGGGTTGGTATGGAGCCAATTGGGTATTTGTGATCAGTAACGGGCTCAATTACACAGCGACAACTCATTATTATGTGGAATGCCCAGCGGGATCCTGGTGTTGGTGGACGATCTATCTGCGGCTATTACCTGAACAGATGTCCCCGATCCTCTGTGGGTTACCTTTGTTGATTCTGATCCCGAGATCGATCGGTGCTGATCTGAAAGCTTCTAGATCTAAGTTCCAATACGGGCTGAGTCGATTCGGGGGTGGATCAGAAGCATGGCTAATCTCGACTTACCTGGTGGGATATCTGATCTATACGCTGATCGGGATCAAGACGGTACGATTTACAATGCCTGTGCTGCCCTTGCTAGCAGTGATCTCAGCGATTGGGATCGGTCGGTTACAACAGAGATGGCCCTGGGGACAACGATCGTTAAGGGTAGGGATGATCTTGATTGGGATCCTGGCGTTGTTCTGGAGTGGACAACCCTTGACTCCTGGAGTCACAGCCTTAGCTCGATCCTTTGATGGAGATCAGCCTCAGGCAGAATTGATCCGATGGCTCCATACCCAAGCCGATCCTCAGGATCCTCAGCGGACTCTGATGGGAGTTTTGCCGAATACGGAGCTGATCTCATCTGAGACCTTGAGTTATCTGGCTCGGTTAGAGCATTTACCCCTTTCCTTTGCACCCTTGGGACAATCAGAATGGCCTGATCTAGAGACTAGCTTGGTTGATCAACATCTCAATAGCGATGGAGATTGGGGTGTGATCGGTCCCTATGGCCCTTCTAAGGAAGCAATCCTAGAGATCCTCCAAACCTCTCCGGATTGGCAAGCCAAGGAGCCCATTCAGGTGAATCCAGTGGGTGAGCTACAGACTTTTGTGCCTAGCCAAGATCGGGTCCGTACTCAAGTTCTCAGCCAGGATCAATCGAAAGATCCTCAGCTCCTACAGGTGAGATCCTTACGTGCTTGTGAGATCAGCCAAGCTCAATGTCTCTCAGAGGATCCTCAGATCGCGGCCTGGGAGATGACTTGGAGAGGAGCTGTTGGAGATCTATCCCAAACAGCGGTATGGGTGGATTGGGTTCAAGATGAGCAAGTGATTGGATCTAGGGAGTTTGCCGTAGGAGAGGGACATTTGCGGCGAGATCGAGATGATCCCGTATGGGTCACCCATCGTTTTTCCTGGAGATCAGCTCAACCCCTAAACCCAGGAGATTATCAATTGAAGATCCGCTGGCAAACTGCTCCTGAGACCACAACAGCTCAGCTCAAGATCATCCCAGTCAAGATCGAATCCATTCGGTCCCTAAATCTACCAGCAGATCCCTTACGACAAACCGCTGAAGCCATGGCCGTCGGGGATCTCGATCAGCTCTCCAAATACCTCAATGTATGGACCACCCTACGCCATGATCCAGGTGTGATCGATCCGGATCTGGATCTACAACGTAGGCTACTCAAGGGACGATTACAGCAAACTCAGGCACTTGAGGATCAGTTACTCATCTATTATCAGCTGGGCCTGATCGCAGTCACTCAACTCCGAGCCAAGGAAGCCCAAACCTACTTTGAGATCCTTACTCAACTGCAACCCGAAAACTACTGGAACCGAGGTTACGTTGCCTTTCTAAGACTATTGTTTACTCATGATCTCACCAACCTCCAGGAGGAGATCCAAGCTGTGCTTTATCCCTTCTACTCTGATCAATCCCTTTGCCAACCAGCGGAAGACGGATCCCAGACAGATATCTGTCGCCTATTAGAGGAATGGGATCTGTTGCCCTCTCAAAACTCGAGCTCCCGTCAAGAGCCTCAAGCTTCTGCCTTACCCTAGATTGTAGAGGAGATCTCGAACCCCACAAATCAAAAATAGAAAGTCAGGCAGTCTGAGATCAGTTTATTTCTCCTCTGGGTACCCAGCATTACGCCACTCCCGAATGCCCCCATCCATAGAACTGACTTGGGTATAGCCCATCTTTTGGAGAGCATCTGCCGCCAGAGCCGAGCGAAATCCTCCACCACAATACAGGACGATATCCGTATCCTTATCCGGGATCCGCTGCTCGATATCTCGCTCGATGATCCCCTTACCCAGATGAATGGATCCACTCACATGTCCCGCCTGCCATTCCGATTCCTCTCGCACATCCACCAGGGTAAACGGCTCTCCAGCCTCCTGTCGCTGACGGATCTGGGGCACGGTATACTCCTTGATCCGACTCTTAGCATCCTGAACCAGATTTAGAAACCCCGAGGAGTGAGCAGCCATGGCAAATCTGCCTCAACAAACTAACAGCTCCAACATCTTACCAGCTCGATCATGCCACTCATCGGGATCCAAAGATCACACCATCGCTACTGCTGAGGGACACCCGCACCCGACTGCCCACAGATAACCGTTGAGTCGAGCGCACCTGCAAGGCCAACCCTGATCTGGTCACCAAACCATAACGATACTCCCGCCCCAGAAACTGTCTATCCTCGATCAGGACCGCTCCTTGCTCGTCCAGTTGCATCTGTAGCTCCTCCTGACGGATCATTAACTCCCCCTGGTCAGGTGGATCGGGTAGATCGGGTAAGCAAAACACCCCCACCTCGGAATGCCAATGCCGCTCCTGTCGATGACCTGGCAGCAAGTTGGCCTGGGCCACAAACTCCGCCACAAATCGGGAGGCTGGGTAGCGATAGATCCGTTCTGGAGTATCCAACTGTTCCAGAGATCCCTGCTGCATCACCGCCACCCAATCCGAGATCGCTAGGGCCTCCTCTTGATCGTGAGTGACAAACAGGGCAGAGGTTTGGGTTTCCTTCAGGACTCGTCGGATCTCCTGCCGTAACCGCAGCCGCACCTGCGCATCCAGATTACTGAGAGGTTCATCCAACAGGATCAGAGCGGGTTTCGGGGCCAAAGCTCGGGCTAGAGCCACCCGCTGTTGTTGACCCCCCGACAGCTCATGGGGGTAGCGACTCTCCATCCCCTGCAATCCCACTAACTCCATTAGGGTCTGGACCCGATCACGGCTCTCTCGCCGTCCCCAATGGGTAAGGCCGAAGCGAATGTTCTCCGCCACGGTGAGGTGAGGAAATAAGGCGAAGTCCTGAAACACCAGACCCACATCCCGCTGTTCAGGAGCGATCGACGATCCTGCCCCAGCTACGATCCGCTCCTCGATCTGAATCGTTCCCCCTTGGGGGGAGGCGAAACCGGCAATCAATCTCAGCAGGGTAGTCTTGCCACAGCCGGAGGGACCCAACAAGCCCAGGATGTCCCCTTTCGGTAGATCGAAGCTGACCCCTTGGACTGCAGGCGTGGCGGCGGCAGGATAGCGGAGGGTAACTCGCTGCAGGGAGACGATCGGTGACATCAGGGCAATGACAGGAATGACAGAAGATGGAGCAGAGACAGAGGCCCCAGGAAAAAACCGAGAGGAGGAGCCAAAGACTATTGCAGGTGAGCCTCGGTTTGCTACCATAGTAAAGCTTCAGGTGCGGGTCGATGCCCGAGTGGCTAAAGGGGGCGGACTGTAAATCCGCTGGCTATG
>CAYSEO010000232.1:0-7221 GCA_964429885.1 uncultured bacterium | reverse complement strand
CCCACCGAGACCGCCCTGATCCAGTTTCTGCAAGCGGAGCTGGCGGTGCCGGAAGCTGCCATCACCTTCGCCCTCAAACAGTGTCAGCGAGAACGGGGGCCTCTACAGATGATCCTCTGGCACTATGGCCTGATCTCCATGGAGCAGTTGCAACAGATCTTTGATTGGTTGGCAGGGCCTTCCCATTCGAAAATTCGGTTTATCGTCGAGGCCTGATCATGACATCTCATTTTGTCGATCCCCAGCATTACAATTCTGGTTCCCTATGGAACCCATTGCGCCCCCTGATCAACGCGATCAAAACCGGATTAGATAGCATCCAGATCCGAACTGCACGACAGGCCACCTGGATCTGTCAGCTGATCCCCTCCCATTGTCCCTTTGAACGGAATATCCGGTTGGGGGATCGCACGATTCATATCCCGGCCCTCTGCCAGATCAATCCGGTGTACGAGCAATTGGTGGCTCTGAGACTGCGAGCTGCGACCTATCTGGCGGAGGTGAACCCATGAAGATGACCCCAGGCAAGGTGGCGGAGCTCCTCAACGAAACCGCCTGTGAGCACAATCATGCCAAGGATGGCAAGGGCAAAAATACAGCCTGTGTGCAACAAGCCAAACCCGGTGCCGCTCAAGGGGGCTGTGCTTTTGATGGTGCCATGATCACCCTGGTGCCGATCACCGATGTGGCTCATTTAGTCCACGGCCCGATCGCTTGTGCCGGTAACTCTTGGGGCACTCGAGGTAGCCTCTCCTCCGGATCGGAGCTCTACAAAATGGGCTTCACCACGGATCTAACCGAGAATGAGATCATCTTCGGCGGTGAGAAACGGTTATATAAATCGATCCTGGAGATCCACAAGCGCTATCAACCCGCTGCGGTGTTTGTCTATCTCACCTGTGTGACGGCCCTGATCGGAGATGATCTGGATGCGGTCTGTCAGGCGGCCTCTCAGAAGATCAATACCCCAGTGATCCCAGTCCATTCCCCTGGATTTATCGGCAGCAAAAATCTAGGCAACCGGGTGGCCGGGGAGTCCCTGCTGGAACATGTGATCGGCACCCGAGAACCGGAATACACCACTCCCTACGACATTAATTTGATCGGGGAGTACAACATCGCCGGAGAGCTCTGGGGGGTGTTGCCGCTGCTGGAGGAACTGGGGATCCGGGTCCTGGCCAAGCTGACTGGGGATGCTCGCTACGAGGAGGTGTGTACTGCTCACCGGGCCAAACTCAACGTCATGATCTGCTCTAAGGCGTTGATCAATGTGGGCCGCAAGCTGGAGGAACGCTACGGCATTCCCTACATCGAGGCCTCCTTCTATGGTGTGGAGGATATGAACAAGTGCCTGCGGGATATTGCCCGAGCCCTGGGAGATCCCGATCTACAACAGCGCACCGAGGCCCTGATCGAGCGGGAGACAAAAGCCCTTGCCAAGGCCCTGGCCCCCTACCGGCAACGGTTACAAGGCAAGCGAGTTGTTCTCTATACTGGCGGCGTCAAGAGTTGGTCGATCATCTCTGCCGCCAAGGATCTGGGCATCCAGGTCACCGCCACCAGCACCAAAAAGAGCACCGAGGAGGATAAGGCTCGCATCCGGGATCTGCTGGGTCAGGAGGGGATCATGTTGGAGAAGGGCAATCCCCAAGAGCTGCTGCGGGTGATCGATCAAACCCAGGCGGACATGCTGATCGCGGGAGGCCGCAACCAGTACACCGCCTTGAAGGCCCGGATCCCGTTTCTAGACATCAATCAGGAGCGGCACCATCCCTACTCCGGCTATGTGGGCCTAGTAGAGATGGCCCGAGAACTGGAAGAAGCTCTGTTCAGCCCAGTCTGGCAGCAAATTCGTCAGCCTGCCCCCTGGGATCTCGACACGAAGGAGGTCTTGTAATGGCCAAGATCTGCGCTCCCAAAAAAGCCGTGGCCGTCAACCCACTCAAACTCAGCCAACCCCTGGGGGCAGCACTGGCGTATCTGGGATTGAAAGGATCCGTCCCTCTCTTTCATGGCTCCCAAGGCTGCACCGCCTTCGCCAAGGTTGTCCTGGTGCGCCACTTCCGGGAGGCGATCCCTGTGGCTACCACCGCCATGACCGAGGTCTCCACGATCTTGGGGGGAGAGGAGAACATCGAGCAAGCCCTGCTCACCCTGGTGGAGAAAGCTCAGCCTGAGATCATCGGTCTGCTCACCACCGGTCTGACGGAGACGCGGGGCGATGATATGAACGGCATTTTGAACGGGATTCGGCGACGCCATCCGGAGCTGGAGGATCTGCCCATCGTGCTTGCCTCCACCCCGGATTTCAAAGGAGCCCTCCAGGATGGTTTCGCCACCGTCGTCAATAGCCTGGTCAGTAGCCTGCCCCAACCTGGATCGGTGGATCCGACTCAGGTAACCATTCTGGCCAGTGTTGCCTTCACTCCAGGGGATCTACAGGAGGTGAAAGAGATGGTGGAGGCGTTTGGTCTCACCCCCATCGTGGTGCCCGATCTCTCAGGATCGTTGGATGGCCATCTGGGGGAAGGACTGACTCAGACCACAACCGGCGGGACTACAGTTGCGGATCTGAAGGCGGTGGGTCGCTCCTGCTTCACTCTGGCCCTCGGGGAGAGTATGCGGGTGGCGGCTCAGATCTTAGAGATGCGGTTTGCCACCCCCTATCGGCTGTTTCGGGAGCTGACGGGGTTGGGGGCTGTGGATCAGTGGTTGATGCAGCTGTCTCAGATCAGCGGTCGCCCGGTGCCCGAGCGTTATCGGCGACAGCGCTGTCAGGTACAGGATGCCATGTTGGACACTCACTTCTTCTTCGGACGGAAGCGGGTGGCCCTGGCCCTGGAGCCCGATCTGCTGTGGTCCACGATCCACTGGCTGAAATTGATGGGGGCGGAGATCCAGACCGCCTTCACCACCAGCCGCTCCCCGATCCTGGCGGAAATGCCCGTGGATCAGGTCACCATCGGGGATCTGGAGGACTTTGCCACAGCTGCCGTAGGGGCCGATCTGGTGATTGGCAACTCCCATGTGGCCCGGATCGCCAAGCAGTTGGGGATCCCGGTCTATCGCCAGGGCATGCCGATCTTCGATCGGTTGGGCAACGGTCAGGTCACTCAGGTGGGCTATCGGGGCACCATGGCGCAGCTGTTTGAGGTGGGTAATCTGTTTTTGGAGGTGGAGGAGAACCGCCATCCTTCCCCCCGCGATCAGTCCCTGCTGTCCAGTCCCGCCTCGGTCCAGGTCTGATCTGGAGGCTGAATCTGGATCAAGTTCTGCACCATTTCTGGATCATTCATTCACGTTTGTCGATTTAGGAGGATCGCCATGAAGGTTGCCTTCACTACCAGCGACGGGGTCCATGTCAACGCTCACTTCGGCTGGGCCAAAAAGATCGCCGTCTATGATGTCTCCCCAGAGGGCTATCAGTTCTCTGAGACCCTCGGCTTCAGCGGGGATCTGAAGGAGGATGGCAATGAGGACAAGCTGGTGCCCAAGATCAATGCCCTATCGGGATGCACCCTGGTCTATGTCTCCGCCATCGGGGGCAGTGCTGCGGCCCGATTGATCAAACAAAAGATCACCCCCATCAAGGCTCAGTCCGAGGAACAGGAGATCGAGGATCTGTTGACCCGACTGGTCACTACCCTACAGGGCACCCCTCCCCCCTGGTTGCGGAAAGTGCTACGGGAGGAGCGACGTGTAGCCCACTCCTTCGATGCCTTTGAAGACGTAGAGGAACAAGCAGAGGCTTACGTATGACCCAGACCCCCATCGCTCCCGCTCAGGATGCTGAGTTGGTGAGCACCCACCCCTTTCTCCAAGAGCTGACCCGGCAGTTCCGCTCCCAAGATGCCTATGGCACCTACCGCAACTGGGCCGATGAGCTATTGCTCAAGCCCTACATCGTCTCCAAGGCCAAGAAGCGGGAGATCTCCGTAGAGGGAGAGGTGGATCCCATCACCAAAGGTCGGATCCTGGCCTTCTATCGGGCCGTGGCCGCCTTAGTGGAGAAGGAGACCGGCCTGCTCTGTCAGGTGGTGATCGATCTGAGCCATGAGGGCTTCGGCTGGGCCTTGGTCTTCTCCGGCAAACTGCTGGTGGTGACCCAAACCCTACGGGATGCCCAACGGTTCGGTTTTGACTCCTTCGAGAAGCTGGCTCAACAGGGAGAGAAGCTGGTCACCAAAGGCGTCGATCTGGCCCAACGCTATCCGGAGGTGGGTCGCCTCTAGGCAAGACTCGGGAGTGGCTCTACAGTCACCCCGATCTCAACCGGATTCCCTAGATCCCCATGGGATCTCAAGCGATCCCATGCACTGAAGCTGTCAGACCGTCCAGATCCCACCCATCCCGTCACAGGACACTCAAGGAAAGAACCATGGTGCAAACCATTGCCCCTGAAGATCTCTCCATCGAGGATCTCAAGACTCGGATCAAGAAGCTCAACAGCAAAGCTGGCCAGATGAAGATGGATCTCCACGATCTGGCGGAGGGCTTACCCACCGACTTTGAATCCCTGATGGATATGGCCTCTCGCACCTACGAGGTCTACCGCCAACTCCACGATCTGAAACAACGACTCAAAGCCAAGGAGCAAGCCCAGTGACCCAGACCCCTTCCCCCACCCCCCGCACCTGGCAGGCTTTCGAGGCCCTAGTGGATGCCGAGGAGTACTTCACCTTCTTCGATCTGCCCTTTGATCCCCAGGTGGTGAATGTGAACCGACTGCATATCCTGCAGAAGTTCTCCCGCAACCTGGAAGCGATCGAGGAGGCCGGATCGGAGCTAACGGAGACCGAGCGCCTCACCCTGGCTCGCCAAGCCCTACAGGAGGCCTATCAAACCTTCCTGGATTCCAACGCCCAAGCACAGAAGCTGTTCAAGGTGTTCAACCAAAAGCCCCAGGGGGTAGTGCTGATATCAGAGATCACCTCCTCGTGATCCCCTGATCCCTGTTGCTGAGTTACCTAAGTCATCCGAGTTCACCCGTTGGAGGATCCCATGTTGCCCACCCTCACCCCCACCGAGCTGGAGCGGTATCGTCGTCAGATCATGCTGCCAGGATTTGGCGAGGCAGCCCAACAGCGGCTGAAAGCATCCACGGCTCTGGTGACTGGGGTCGGCGGACTGGGGGGCACAGCGGCGCTCTATCTGACGGTGGCCGGGATCGGCAAGCTGATCCTGGTGCGAGGAGGCGATCTGCGGCGGGATGATCTGAACCGGCAGGTGTTGATGAGCGAGGATTGGCTGGGTAAGCCCCGCGTCTTCAAAGCCCAACAGAGCCTGCAGGCCCTCAATCCCGATGTGCAGATCGAGGCGGTGCATGATTACGTCACCCCGGAGAATGTGGAGGATCTGGTGCGATCGGCAGATATCGCCCTGGACTGCTCCCATAACTTCGCGGAACGGGATCTGATCAATGCCACCTGTGTGAATGGGGGTAAGCCCATGGTGGAGGCTGCCATGAACGGCATGGAAGCCTATCTCACCACCGTGATCCCCCATCAAACCCCCTGTCTCTCCTGTCTCTACCCCGAGAAACCGGAGTGGGATCGGTGGGGCTTCGGGGTGCTGGGAGCGGTATCGGGGACACTGGCCTGTCTGACCGCTCTGGAGGCCATCAAGGTGATCACTGGCTTCGGTCAACCCCTACTGGGTCGGCTGTTGACCATGGATCTGACCACACTGGAGTTCGCCAAACGGCGTCCCTACAAGGATCCAGAATGCCCCGTGTGTGGTTCTGGTGTTTCCCAAGCCTCGGCTGGATCCCAACTGCAGGAGGTGAGCCGATGATCCCCTCCCTGTTCACCCTAGGTCTGGCCCTCGGCCCCCTCTGGTGGGTCTACCCGCGTACCCGCGATGACGTGATCCATCTGTCTCTGTGGGTGAACTGTCTGTTCTTCCTCAGCCTCAGTCTGCTGACCGCCCCCTGGCCCCTACAGGTGATCGTCCTGCTAGGCGTCCTGGGTATCGCTCACAAACACCTGAGATGAGCCCAGACCCGTTCGATCCCAAATCCATCTCACTGTTCCACTCAACCCAAGGAGGATCTTCCGATGACCGTCACATTGACTGAACTGGCCGAGCTAAGGCTACGCACCTTTATCCGTGGATCCTCCAAAGCAGGGGTGCGGATCTCCGTGTTGGATGGTGGCTGCAGTGGCTACCAATACTCCCTAGAGCTGGTGGACACTGCCCGACCCGGAGATCAGGTGCAACAGGAAGGACCCGTGCAGTTGTTCCTGGATAGCACCAACGGATCCCTGCTGGAAGGGGTGGTGATCGATTACGTGGAGGGGCTCACCCAAAGCGGCTTCAAGTTCGCCAACCCCAACGCCACCGACACCTGTGGTTGTGGTCAATCCTTCCAAGCCGGAGACTGTACCCCAGCCGCAGCTCCCTGTAGCTAAAGATCACCTAGGCTCAGAGCGATCGTCCATGGAGAGTTCATCGATCCTCTACGGTCCTCTGATCCCAACAGATCTGGGCTCAACTCACCCTTGCCAACCCACTCACCCAATTTCCCAAGGAGACTCATCATGGCTACCTATGCTGTGCACCTAATCAACAAAAAGCGCAAGATCGACACCGTCATCCAGGTAGATGAGGACACCACCATCCTGGAGGCCGCCGAGGACAACGACATTGATATGCCCTCCTCCTGCCAATCCGGAGCCTGCTCCAGCTGCGTCGGCAAGATGGTGGAAGGGGAAGTGGATCAATCGGAGCAAACCTTCCTAGATGACGATCAGGTGGGCAAAGGGTTCGTATTGCTGTGCGTCAGCTATCCCCGCTCCGACTGCACGATCCGCACCCACCAGGAAGCCTATCTGGTATAGAGCCATCCCCTCCCCCGTTGCCGTTGTCCCTCACCCGGAACCGATCATGATACTTTCCCAGGGATTTTCCGTGACCTTCGCCCCCCTCAACTCCCTCCAGATCGGAGAACAGGGCACCTTTTACAAACTCAGAGGCGTTGATGCAGCCGATGCCCACCTGCACACCATGGGATTGACCCTGGGAATGGCCATCACGTTGGTCTGTCGATCCGGGCGCGTGAGGAGGGGTGAGCTGGGGGGCGAGTGGCGCCGTGGCGGGCACGCGCCGCCGGGTGGCAGCCGGGTTCGAGAGCCCAAATCAACGTCCACGGATCGGCGTCGTCGGCTGCGGCAGTCGCTGGGGTTGGAAACTTGCCACCGGAGGCCCCTACGGGGTCGGGCC
>CAYSEO010000231.1:0-7249 GCA_964429885.1 uncultured bacterium | reverse complement strand
TCATCACTGACCACGATGATGGATTGGTTGCCCTGATAGAAGGCTTTGATGGAGATCCGCCCCTCGGTGGGCTTGCTGGTGCGACGCCGTTCATCGGGGGATTCGATGCCATGTACCAGGGCATTGTTGACCAGGTGAGTCATGGGATCGTAGAGCTCCTCCAGGATGGCCTTGTCAATGGAGGTCTCTCGACCCTCCACCACCAGAGCTGCCTGCTTGCCTGTTTTGATGGACAGATCCCGAATGGCTCGGGGGAGTCGATCTGCAATCTGGGAGAAGGGCACCATCCGCGCTCGGTTGAGCCCCTCCTGCAACTGGGTAGTGACCTGCCGGAACTGGCGCGTGATCTGCTCCGCCTCATCGATGCCAAACTGGATATCCGAGGAGGACTCCCGCACCCGCACGATCAGCTCAATGATCTCCTGGGAGAGAGCGTGGAAGGCGGTGAATCGGTCCATCTCCAAGGCGTCGAAGCTCTGTCCTGAGGAGTGACCCGATCCTCTGACACCGGAGACGATGGCACTGGCCAAACTGGGCTCTCCCCGGCTGGCCAATAGGGCGGTTTCCAGCAGAGAACGATCGTATTGATCCTGCATCCGCTGGCCCAGCTCGCTCAGCTGTTGCACCCTAACCAGCAACCCATCCAGGAACTGGCGCAGACGACCCTGGTTCTGCTCCATGCTGTTCCGATTGACCACTAGCTCTCCCACCAGGTTGTTGATCTGATCTAGGTGACGGACCTCAACCCGCATGGTCTGGTTGCTAAAAGCTGTGGTGCGACGAGCACTAGAGGTGCTCCGGGCTGTAACGGGTTGTGGGGCAGGGGGTTGGGTGACCAGCGGCGGAGCCGGGGTCGGTGTGGGACGGGCTTGAGGTGCTGGAGTAGCGGTCGTCGGTTGTACCGGAGCGTCCAGATCCAGGGAGATATCGCCCAAAATGGCATCCAGTTCATCCTCGAACAGATCCTCACCCTGAGGGCTGGCGGGAGCTGGGGAGATAGCGGCAGAGCTCGGCAGCGGCTCTAGCGTCGGGGCACTAGCCTCCGGACCCTCATCGAATAGAGCAGCCAGATCCTCCAAATCATCCAGGCTTTCAGAGGCGGTCCCAGGGGGCTCTGCGGGGGCCTCAACGGCAGAAGATTCAGCCAGCTCACCAAAGTCATCGCCAAATAGGGAGTCCAGATCCAGATCCGAGTCCGAGCTCGCTTCTGGCTCAGCAGGGGTATCCCTCTCCTCAGATCCTTGATCTTCCTGGAGAAACTGACTCAGCTCATCCAGATCGATCTGGCCATCCCCATCGGCATCCATCATCGAGAAGTCCCCTGGGGTTGTCTCCAGAGCCAAGGACTCATCCTCGGGTTCATCGGCAAACAGGGCATCCAATCGATCGAAACTGGCTTCTTCTGGGGAGGGTGAAGTCTGGGAGGGCTGAGGCGTCGAGGACTCAACGGGTTCAGGCTCAGTATCGAACAACCCCTCGAGGAAGAGATCTTCCTCCCCGTTGGCCGGCTCTCCTTCAGTTGCCAAGCCAGCGGGCGCCTCTGTCTCCCCCAACAGATCCGTGGCAGATCCGCCCCCCATCAGGTTCTCCTCAAACAGGAAATCCAGGGAGTCATCCTCCTCCAGCACCGTATCCGCTGAGCCCTCCGCCACAGGCTCATCCTCGAGGACCGTATCCCCGGAATCGGAGGAGAACCAGGCCGCCATGTCCTCCAGATCCTGTCCAACCCCCAGTCCATTGTCCACAGCAGGGGCTTGATCTGACAGATCACTATCATCCTCCTGGGTCGCCGTCTCCGGTGACGAAGAGAACAGGGCATCGAACCCTTCATCGAACCCTGCTAGATCCAGATCCTCGGTCGCGCCCTCTGGGGTGACTGCATCGGTTTCAGCCCAAGAGTTCTGCAGATCCTCATCCCCCAAGGAACCGAATAGGGCATCAAACGAGTCCTCCTCCGTCTCCGGAGATAGGGCCTGATCCTCAGACTCAAGACCCAAGCCCGAGAGATCTCCCCACTCAGAGCTGATCGGTGGATCGCTCTCGACCGAGGGGGAACTGACCTGTGCATCACGCTCAACCGAGGTACCGGCCATGGAGGTCTCGGGGGCAGAGTCATCTCCTAAGGGAGCACCAAAGAGATCCTCAAAGGAGAGTTCTTCCTCCGGTTGGGTCGCCTGCGGGTCCGGGGCGCTCCATGGGGAGACTTCAGCAGATCGAATCGGTTCCTCTGGGGCAGAGTCTGTCACGTCTTCCAGCTCATCTCCCCCAAATAGGGCATCGAAGAGGGCTGAGTCCTCCTCCCCAGTCTCTGTGGCCAATGCGTTGAGATCAAACGGATCCTCCGTAGATCCCTCAGATACCTCTTGATCTGCCTGACCCAGACTCTCGTCTCCTAAGGACTCGCCCAGATCCAAATCCTCAAACAGTAAGCCCCAGTCAGAATCTTGACTGGATTCCATCGTCGCCGATTGGGGCTCTGCCCAGGAATTATCCAGATCCTGAGGGGCGGAGGTGAGATCGGATGCGGAGGAGCCTGAGCTGTCCGTCATCTCCGAGAACAGATCCGCGAGATCCCCATCCGCCTTGGCCTCACCGATCCGTTGAGAGAGTGATACCTCATCCTCTGCTGTCTCTGCAGCGGTCGGGAACCCCGTCGGGGTGTCGAAGCTAGAGTCCTCGATGGCCGCCAGTTCCTCGGCATTGGAGAACAGATCGGAGAAGGCCATCTCATCCTCATCCTCCAGTTCTAAGGGCATCGGATCAAAGTCCTCAGCCTCAGCAGGGGAAGGCTCCACCCAGCTCAGATCCAGATCCCCGGTCTCTAGCTCCTCTGAGTGATCCCGATTGAAGATCTCCGTCTGCTCCTGAATGGCGTTGTCATCCTGTAACCCCAGGCCGGATAACTCAAACATCTCCTCCAGACCCGGATCCAAGCCCTCGATCTCCGTCTCTGGCGGTATGGAGTCCTCCAGATCCGCAGGGGGTTCCTCAAACGTGTCAGGATCCAATTCCGTCATCGAGGAGAAGAGAGCGCCGAGATCATCAGCTTCTGCCTCGGTCGTGATCAATTCTTCGTCCTCCAGAACCGTATCCCCTGTCAGGAAGTCCGCAGTCTGTGAGGCAAAGATCGGCTCCTCCTGGGTGGGGTGTTCGGAGAAGGCTCTGGGATCTTCCTCGGCGGCCAATAGCCACTGATCCAGCTCGGTAGCCGCGTCCTCCTCTGCAGCAGTGAGATCGGGGGTGGGCAGGAACGCCAGCAGATCGGCGGAGGCCTGAATCGATTCCTCTTGGCCCGCCAGTAGGGCATGGTGCGCCTGTTTCAGATCCCGGAGCACCGGCAGGGCAAGTTGCTTCAGATCCCGATCGGCGGGGGCTAATACTGTGCTGATGGTCTGCAGCAGCTGAGCCCAGTGGGAGAGGCCGTGGGTGTCGCCATAGCCCTTCAGGGTCGTGGTGTCCTGGAGCAACTGAGCCCGAGCTTGAGTCTGATCCGGCTGCTTGAAATGAGCCAACATCTGTTTGAGCAGACGAGGGATCTCCTGATTAAGAGCGATCTGCAGAGGGGTGGGACCAACGGGCTCGACAGTAGCAGGGGTTCTCCCCCCTTGCATCAGAGCCTGCATATGGGTCTCGGTTTCCTGGAACACAGGCTCGATCTCCGCCCAAGTGGCCTCGCCATACTCCTCCGGCAGATAGCCTAGCTCCTGCAGCTGATCCATCAACTTGGATAGGGTGTCGTAGCCCTGCAGCAGCAAGGTCTCCAGGTGTTGATCCACAGGCACCTGACCCGGATGCTGGCGGAAGATGCTGAAGAAATCCTCCATGCGGTGAGCCGTGCGTTGTATGCTAGCCATGCCCAGCTGAGCGGCTCCCCCCTTGATGGAGTGGGTGGCCCGAAACAGCTCCTCGATGACATCGGGATCGCTGCTATTGGCCTTCAGATTCAAAAGACCTTGTTCGATCGTGGTGAGATGCTCCCGTGCCTCCTCCAGGAAGAACCCAAGGATCCGCCGTTGGGCTTCGGTCATGGCGGGGGCGGGACTGGGGGCAGGAGCTGGGGCCGCCTGCGGCTGAGCCAGGGCGTTTAGATCCCTGGAGATCTGGATCGTCTCCCCCTTGCCCTGGAGAACCGCCTGTTGGGCCTGTTTCAGATCCCGCAACGCGATCAGGGCCACATTGCGCAGATCGTTACGGGGCTCCAGAATGGCCGCACGCACCGCCTGCACCAGGGATTGCCATTGGGTGAGCTGGTGCTGCTGACCCACCTGCGCCAATCGATCGGTTTTAGCCACCAATTGCTCCCGGATGCCGGGCTCCGTGCGCCGCTTGAACAGCTCCAACATCTCCTTCATCAACGGCGGCACCGTCTGGGTCATGGCCGTCTGCACGGTCTCCCTCTGGGGTGGCGGACTGGCACTCACCTCCCCTTCGCTCAGCAGGTGATAGATATGACTCTCTGTTTCCGCGAAGACAGGCTCCAGCTCTGCTATGGCCGCCTCACTGGTTTCCTCCGACAGTCCACTTGGGCTCTGTAGCTCCTCTAGCAACATCGACAGGGTATCGAAGCCCCGCAGCAGCAGGGTCTCCAGGTGCTGATCCACCGGGACCTGTCCCTGCCGCGAGCGGAAGATATTAAAGAAATCCTCCATGCGGTGGGCGGTGCGTTGGATGGCGCTCAGGCCCAACATGGCGGACCCACCCTTGATCGAGTGGGCAGCGCGGAACAGTTCATTGATCAGCTCCGGATCGCTCATGCTCTCCCGCAAGCTCAGCAATCCCTGCTCAATCGTGGTGAGATGATCACGGGCCTCCTCAATGAAGTAGCCCATAATCCGCTGTTGTGCATCCTGGTTCATGACTGGAGTGTCCTCCGATTGGCCTCAGCTGCTGGTCTCAGACGATACGCTGGATAGGAGATCGAACCGATGATTCCCCTTAGGGTGCCCAGATGGGCGGGTTCGATGCACCTGTCTAGATCGGTTCACTACTCATCACCCACTCGGAATCGACCCACGGAGGACTGTAGCTCCCGGGCGATGGCCACCAGTTGCATGAGCGAGCTGGCCACCCGTTGGGACTCCTTTGAGGTCTCATTGGCGGTTAACTCCAGGGTCTGCATCACCTGGGCCACGGAACGGGAGGTCTCGGTCTGTTGCACCGTTGCCTCTGAGATCTCCTTCACCAAACCATCGATGCGGCGGCTGACGTCGATGATCTCATCTAGGCTGCTCTTGGCCTGTTCCGCCCGGCGGGTTCCCTCGATCACCTGCTGGGTGCCCTCCTCCATGGCGGTCATCACCGTGCCGGTCTCCGATTGAATCTGCAACACGATCTGCTCGATCTCCTTGGAGGCCTTGGCGGCCCGATCCGCCAGCTGACGCACCTCATCCGCCACGATGGCAAAGCCTCGCCCGGACTCCCCGGCCCGAGCCGCCTCAATACTAGCGTTCAAGGCCAACAGGTTGGTCCGAGAGGCAATCTGAGAGATCAAAGCCACGATCTTAGAGATCTCCTGGGAGGATTCCGCCAGCCGCTTCACCTTCCGGGTGGTTTCCGCCACTGTCTCCCGAATCTCCAGAATACCCGTCACCGTCCGATCCACAGCCTCACCCCCCCGCAGGGCTGCCTCCGTCGCTAGGGCCGCCACATCCGCTGCCTCAGTGGCGTTACTGGCCACCTGTTGGATCGAGTCCGTCATCTCCTGTACCGAGTTGAGGGAGCTGGAGATATCCTCTGCCTGCCGCAAAGCATCGGAGGACAGACTGCGAGCGAAGTCCTCGTTCTGGAAAGCTGCATCGTTCACCGCCGTAGCCGCCTTCTTCACCTGGCTGACGATATCTCTCAGGCTGCGGATCGTTAGGTTGAAGGAGTCCGCAACGGCCCCCAACACGTCAGCGGTCACCTCGGCTCGAACCGTCAGGTCACCCCGAGCCGCACCCTCCACATCGTCCAGGAGTCGGATCACCTGGCGCTGCAGATCTTCCTTGGCTTGTCCTTGCTCAGCGGCCCGTTGCTGCAGCTCAGAGATATTAGACTCGATGGATCCCACCATCTGATTGAAGCGACTGGCCAGTTTCCCCAGCTCATCATTGGCACCCACCGTGGACCGCACACTATAGTTGCCCTGCTCTAGAGCCGTAAAGTTGTTCATCAACTCGTTGCAGGTGCTGCGGGTGTGCTTGGAGACCGAGGATCCCACCCCGGTGCCCACCAGGGAGCCGATCAGCGCCCCCCCCACCAGGGAGGAGAGGCCCCGTACTGCTGGGGGGGGATCCCCTGCCATACCGACCCCGGCATAGATTAAGGCCCCTGCTGCGAAACTGGTGACCCCCTGCACGATCACCAGCAGCAGTTGCTTATCAGTCACCGGACGGTTCTGGAGCCAGGCGGGACCCACCTGTAGGGTCGGCTGTACCGCAGCAGTTCCACTGTCGGGGGTGAGGGCAGAGGCGGAAGGGGCCGTCATGGTGGCCGGGGGTTGAGCAGCTCCCGTCGCCGCTGCAGCTCCTGCCGCCGCAGGGGGCATCATCTGACTTTCGGAGGTCTCAGAGCTGGAGCCGGAGACGAACAGCTCATCCAACTGATCCCCGCTGTCCATGGCCGCGATCTCTTTGTCGAGGCTATCCAACTCATCGATGTCGAACAAGGTCGGACCCACCTCAGAGTCCTCCTCTGCCTCAGGGGGGGGTATCGGCTCACTAATCGGACTGGCCAGCTCAGTGGGAAAGCTATCGTCATCAAAGGAATCGTGATCCTCCAGGGCCACGAAGGGCATATCCGTGGCCACCTCCTCCTCCTCCTTCTGATCGAACTGGAAGTCATCTCCCACCGCCACCTGGGTGACCTGTTCCTCATCGACACCGTCCTCCAGATCGTCAAAGTCGCTCAGGAAGGCGAACTCGCTGTCCTCTTCCTCCTCAGCGGAGGTCCCGAAAGCCGCAGTATCCAGATCCCCAGGCAAGGGAGCCTCTGGGGGCTGAGGGAATTCCTCTGGCATCGGGAAATCTGGCTCCTCAAAGCCCGAAGGATTCGCCTGGGAGGTATGGGCCATCTCCTCAGAGAGATCAACACCGGTCTCAAACAGATCGTCAAAGGGATTGTTGTCAGCGAACAGATCCTCATCGTCACTGTCTCCGGCTGCGCCAAAGACCTCGTCCCCAAACAAACCATCCATATCCGCAAAGGGATCCACATCATCCAACTGCAGAGGCGGAGCGGGCACTCCATACGTGGCAGCGGCAACTGCAGC
>CAYSEO010000230.1:0-7290 GCA_964429885.1 uncultured bacterium | reverse complement strand
CGACTTCGGCTGGCCGATGCAGCAACCACCCCTCTCCCTCCCCTCCCGCCCCTGCGCTCTCCCCGCGACTGGCTTGAACAGAGGGGGGAGTCGGGGAGATCGACCTCTGGAGCTGAATCGGCGGGAGCTCGACTGGGGAATGATCTATAGGATCTGAGTTGGCCCGTGGAGGAGCAATGTTTGATCCTGACGCAGGGGTGGATGGAGAGATCTCTGGGCTGGCTTGCAGGCTAGGGGGCTCAGAGATCAGAGGAGGAGCGGCATCAGGGGATGTCTGGACGGTAGGTGGGATAGATGACGAGGGAGATTCAACGGGATCCGGCAAAGCTTGTACTGGGGGGACAGAACCGATCTCCTGGAGAGTGGCACCCGTTGCTGTGGGTCCGGAAGGATCGGGATCGGTAGCAGCTTGCAGGGCAGGAGTCTCCGGGAGAGAATCTGCTGAGGAGGCAACGGATCCTGAGGACTCTATAGGCATCGGTGAGATCGGCAGATCAGCACCTGGATCTACAGATGGCTGGATCGTTGGGGTGGCAACGGCATTGTCCTGAGAGAGACGAGCTTGGATCTCTGAGGTGGGATCAAGAGCTGTATCCTGAGCAAGACTTGTTTGGATCTGGGGGATGGCATCTGAGGTCGCTGAGGCTGAGTGGGGATCCGCAGCTTGGGCCTGGATCTGAGGGGTAGTAGGTGAGTTCTCTGTTGGGCTAAGGGATGCGCTGTGCTCCAGTGGTTGCCTCTGCATCATCGGAGCGATCGAGGGTGCTGTCGGAGTTGGATCAGCAGTTCCCGCAGCGGATGGGATCGCCTCAGGGGATCCGACGGAGGGGCTGAGCGGGTGCTCGGAGGCAGCTTGGGCCTGAATCTGGGGAAGAGCACCCGTTGAGGGCTGTGCCTGAAAGGCAGGTGAGCTCTCGGTGGACGAGGATCCCAGAGATGGAGCTGGGGTACTGTTATGGATTGTCTCTGGGGCATGGGTCTGAGATGCCTGAACCGCAGGAGCTAAGCCAGAATCGGCGAAAGGTTCCGAGGGCTGGAGACGAGCCTGAATCTGACTGGAACTCAGGTCGGAGGGAGCTTCAGAGGCGAGAGAATGCGCCTGGATCTGAGTTGAGCTCGGATCCGAAAAAGTTTCTGGGGAGGGAGCTGCAGCAAGATCCGCAGCCACGACAGGCTCAACCCCTGATGCCACAGGAGGAGACGGGATTGGGCTAGCCTGCACTGAACCCGTAGGAGCGGAGCTTGAGGCAGAGATCTGAGGGGGATTTTCAAGGGGTTGACTGAGAGAAGATCCCAGATCGCCAGTCCCCTGAGACGGAGTGGACCCATGATCCTCAGGTTCTGGACGTCGCTGTACGGGTGGAATGGAGGAGGGGAGAGAAGGATCGAGATCAACAGGAGCATTGGCGGAGGAACTGATCTCCTCGATCCCACTGGATCGCTGGATCGACTCAGATGCCTCGGTTTGGGCAGTTGGCTCTGCTGCAGCTTGCACCGTAGCCTCAAAGGACTGATCTGAACTTGTCGCCCTTTGAATGCTGGGGGTGTTGCCCAGTTCGCCCCCGGTTGAACCTGAGGAAGGAACGTCCGTTATCACCTCAGGCTTGGTGAAGGCTTGGATCGGGGGAGAGGAGATCACCTCATGGACCGGAGCTCTTTGAACTGGGGCAGGAGCGGCAGGAACAGAGGCCAGATCCGGAGTCGTGATCGACGGGAGTGACAGATCAGTAGCAGCTTGAATCGCGGGTTCATCTGCTGAGATCGCCTCAGTTGCAGCCGGAGTAAAACTCGACCGATCAGGAGTGGGAAGGGGATTGGCCCCAGACATAACCCCATCACTCGATCGATTCACGGTAGAGCTCTCGAAGGTTGACTCAGAAGGAAACTCAGACGCCTGTACGGAGGGGGTGGGATCGGCAACTGAAGATCCTGAAGTGGAGACACCTGAGAATGATTGGGATCCACCGGAGGGTTGGATCGAGGGCATGGGGTCCGATGGTCCTGAGAGAGGCTGAGTCGAAACTTGAGGAGCAGCCTGGATCTGAGGACTAGTAGGAGTGGCGGCTACCGAGGGTGAGGTGGCCTCAGGGGCAGGTTGCAAGGAGGGGGCTGCAGTGGAGGATGAGGTGAGATCAGGGGCAGATTGTTGAATAGGGGATGGAGCGGAGGCAGCGGAGGGTGGATCGATCGAGGTCGCTGAGCCCACCGGATCCAGAGGTCGGGCTTGAAGTTGAGGGGATCCGGAGCTGTCAGCAGGTTCGGTGGCGGCAATTGTCTGCGCAGGTGGCACCATGGGATCTGCAGCTGAAGCATCCACAGCGTCCGAAGGGCTGCTCTGTACCATGGGAGGGGCTGACGGCGGAGCAACTGGTGGATCCTGGCTGGCCAAACTGGGCTTGGTCTGAGGTTGCACCCCAGGAGGTGAGTTGAGCGACTCTGTAGATCCCAGGCTACTACTTGGGGTCGGAGGGGAGAGGGTGGGAACCGAACCCAGATCTGGATGAGCCTGGATCGAAGGGGATGGATCCATAGAGCCTAAAGTCGTTTCGGAGGGAGTCGTCTGGCTCTCCTGCTCCATGGGATCTGCAGCTGCCTGCAGGGAGGGTGTGGTCGATTGGGGAGGCAAAGAGGCTGAAGTCGATCCCGCTGTCACCTGAGGTGAGATCTGAGGCAGATCTCTGGTGACGGAAGGCGCGATAGAAGGAGATCCAGTTGATCCACCTGTGGATCCCTCACGGCTAACCGAGGTGATCTCTGGGGAAGTCTGAATGGGAGCCGCTGAGGGTTCCGGAGTCAGAGACAGGGATGGATCAGAGGGTTCCGGAGCCCCAGCTGAGGAGGCACTGATCTGTTGTTGGACCGAAGTAGACGCGCGGATCTCTGGGGGAAGCGGCGCGGGGGGCCGAGAGCCTGATCCAGGGGCTACCGGATCGTTCTGGGTTTGAACTTGAGGTAGATCGGAGGACGAGTTGATCCGAGAGGGTTGCGACAGGGAGGATGAACCGATAGGGGTGCCCGCCCCTAAAGAGGGATCTGATGAGGGAGTAGGAGAAGCTTGCATGGGTCTGGATCCTGAAGATCCCCCCATCGCTGTGGGACTGGGTGCATCAGTAGACCCAGAGGATCCCACCAGTGCAGATGAAACTCCAGGTTGGGGCAGAGGCTGTACCGTGGGCTCAGCAGGAGTGTTGCTGATGGAGGAATCAAGCGTTTGAACCTGGATCTGAGGGGAAGTGGACTGGAATGGGATCGAGGACTCAACGGTCGGCTCAGCTGGTGAGGAGTCTGCAGACTGGCGCTGGATCGGCATCTCTGGGGTAACCCGACTCGGGGAGACCTCTGGGATCGCAGCCGGTGGAGATGAGGCAGGCACCTGAACTTGAGCCTGGATCGAGAGCTCGGGATTAGACCCGGTTGACTGAGGTTGGATCGAGAGCTCAGGACTGGACTCGCTGGACTGAGGTTGGATCGGCAGCTCAGCAGCAGATCTGGGGGTGAGAGATCCAGTATCTGAAGGCTGAATCAAACTACCGATGGCGGGATCTTCAGACCGGGGCTGGAGCGCAGGTGCATCAATAGACGCGGATCCGCTAGAGAGATCCTGAGCTGGAAGGGGAGCCTCAGAGCTAACTTCACCGGAGAGGGGTTGGGCTTGCATCTCAATCGAGTCTCCGGAAGCTAGCTCGGCTCCCTCACCCACGGTCTCCAGAGATTGGGCCTGGATGGGAGTCGCGGAGCTGGAGCCGCTAGAGACGAGATCGGAGGATGTGGCGGATGGGGTGAGATCCCGGCCCGCTGAGGGAGGCCAGTTTCCAGATCGAGGAGAGGGCATCCGTCCCATGGCCTGAATCGAGGGTAGAGACCCCGATAGGGATGGAGGTGAGATCCTAGGGCGACCCTGTTGAGATCCTCCAGAGAAACCGGCAGAGCCCTCAGGAGCAGCCTGGATCGAGGGCGGGGTCTCATCGGTTGCAGGGGAATCCTCCACTCGTTGTGAGGCGGGAGGACCCGAGAGGGACTCAGGTGCAGAGATCCCATCGGTCTGGAAGGAGCCCGGATCCGGAGCCTGATCGGCCCCGAGGGGGAGTCGCTGGATCGGTGCCGTTGAGCCGAGGGATCGGGAGGGAAAGGAGGGAGGTGCCCAGGACTGGGATGGCAGTGATGTATCGGTCAACCCAGCCCCCACTCGCCTCTGTAGCATGGGCGAGATCCGTTGTGAGGCCAGGGTAGACAACTTAGCGGGTGGACTGAAGAAAGGGGAGTCCCGAAAGGGAGAGACCATCGGGGAGGAATAATTGCTCAAGCCCCCCGGAAACATCGCCAACGGATCCACCGCCGCCATCGGTATCGCCCCGAGCGGGTAGAGAAATTTAGGGCTGAGTAGGGAGCCCCCTTCAGGTTGAGGCTGGGATGAGGACGACGTTTCCATGATTCCGATGTCTAGTTAGTGGGGAAATACCCGGTACTGCCACTACGCTGCACCCCGACAGTGGCACCCCCGCTGCCGCCACCCTTCTGGATCTTGAGCCCTTCATAGGCGAGGGTAAGCTCCTCGATGGCGAGGGAGTTGGAGTCCGCTTGTAGAGAGGGAGCCTTCCAGCCCACCGGCACCGCGCCGATCAGGGTCCAGGACTGCATCGTCTCCCCGGCCTGGTTAAAGATCAAGATATTGGCGTTGCGCCGCTCTTTCTGGGTACCCGGATCCACAATGCTGTTGATCCAGTTCCAGAACAGAATGCTATCCGTCATGCCCCGCTTCAGGGTGACATCAGAATATTTGGCATGCTTCAGCAAGATCCGCTGGTGATCCGTCGCCCCGCCCTCCTGTAGGACCTCCTTGTCGATCTGGACCCCCAGACCCTGACACTCGGAGAACGCCGCAGACAGCTGGCTCTCGATCTCCACATAGAAGCGGTTGGCAGTAACATAATTTACGCCGAATGGCTCAGCCCCAATGTTGGCCATTAAACCTCTCTCCCTCTGGTGTAGTTACGGGATCGCTCCCCCTGGACCCGCACATCCTCCAACATCAGCTGGTAGATGCGATCGCCGAGCCGAAACTGCAATAGGGGATCGTGGCGGACCCGTTTGGCAAAGGCCTGGATCTTGGCGATCTCTCCCCGTTTATGGTCGGTCTGAAAGCGGCTCGATCCCCCTAGACCCATGGGACCACTCAGGCCACCTACAGGATCCAAAGACTTTCTATCCTGGGTCGTATCGTCAGTCAAGGTCGGATATCAGAACGCGACTGGGACGGTCAGCATCACCATTTTCGTCTGTGAGCTTACAGGACCCACACTAGCTAAAGGTCGAATTATGCGCTCATCTCATGTTCTGATGACAATAGCTGTGTCCCAGATCTCAACAGGGGATCATCCGATCAGTTCCTCTCCATCCGACAGATCCAGTGGGGGCATGGGGATGCCCTGAGCCGCCGGTAAGGTGAAATGAAAGGCGCTGCCCCGTTCCTCTCCAGGGGATTCCGCCCAGATCTGTCCCCCCATGGCCTCGATGATCAATCGACTGATGGCTAGGCCCAGGCCCGTCCCGGTCATGGAGCGACGCAGGGATCCCTCCCCCTGGTAGAACCGCTCGAAGATGATCTGGAGCTGATGGGGGGAGATGCCCCGACCCGAGTCTGCGATGGTGAACTGCACCTGTTCTGTCGGGAAGCCATAGCTATTTCCCTCAGATCCCTCCTCCGGCAGCAGACAGGAGCGCACCGTCAGCAGTCGCAACCAGATGTGACCCGAGGCTGGGGTGAATTTACAGGCATTGTCCAAGAGCTTACGCAACACCTCCACCAACCATTCCCCATCCGCCTGCACCATCGGGATCCGGTCGGGGGCCTCAACAGTGATCTGGGGCAGATCCTCGCGGCGACGGCGGGCCTTGATACTGCTGAGGGATAGCTCGATACACTCCTGACCGGAAACCGGCTCAATATGCCAGCGGATCCGACCACTTTCTAGTTTGGAGAGGGTGAGAAAGTCCTGCACCAGTCGCTGCAGTCGCCCCGCGTCCTGAAGGGCGGTATCCAACATGGTCTGCCGGATCTCCGGGGGCATATCGGGATCGCTGGAGAGGGTCTCTAGACACACTTGAATCGTGGACAGAGGGGTGCGAAGCTCATGGCCCGTGACCGCGATCAGATCGCTCTTGGCTTTATCTAAGGCCGCCAACTGATGATTGAGATCATCCAAATATCGATAGGCCTCCGCCTGGATCAGAGCCACCCCCACCTGTAGGGCGATCGCCTCCGCCAGCTCCACAATGACCTTGGACCATTCCCCCTCCTCCTGACGGTGCAGCTCCAGTAGCCCCACCAGCCGCCCCTGATAGACCATCGGTACCCCTAGCCAAGCCCGGATCTGAGCCAATTGCCAGAGCTGAGGCTGAGCCTGTAGACGAGGATCCATGGCGGTATCGGCACAGGAGAGGGTCTCCTTTTGGTGCATCACCTCTGCCAGGAACGGGTTCCTGAGCAAGGGCCACTCCTGACCTCTGAGGCTGGGCTGATCGGGCTGGCAGTATTCCTGGGTAATGACCACCTGCCGTTGATCGGGTTGACAGCGGTAGAGCAGACAGCGGCTCACCTGGGCTACCTGGCCCAACTCCTGGACGGCGATCTGGAGGACATCTTCTGGATCCAGGGTTTGGCGGATAGCGGTGCTGATGGCGTTGATCAGGTGTTCCTTACGTTCCTGCTGATAGATGGCCTTGTAGGTGCGCTGTAGCTTATATTGTCCCGCCTGTAGATAGGTGATCAGACGCTCAGCAAAGGGGGCCGGATCTTGACCGTTGTGGCGGGGTCGAGGTTGGGGCTGGTCGATCTGGGCCTGGACCTGCTCCAGGAGTGGGTCGAGATCGGGGCGATAGGCTTTGATCTTGGGTAGGAGATGGTGAGCTACCGTGAGCACGACCTGCCGGTCGAAGGACCAGATCCCCTCAAACTGACGGGCGGTATCTCCCCCTTGCACCTTCCAGTCCTCAGGCTCAGCGCGGCGACGCAGGGATCGTTCTCGGCACACCAGACAGCTGGCATAGTGATCATCGATCACGATCAGATGCCATTCCTGAGTGAGAGGATCGTCTGGGGCAAGGGCCACGGTATGACAAGGCGAGGAGGACCGAATGAAGTTCGTCTCGGGGGTCGCCAACACAAACACGGCCTGGGCCAGGGTGCTGATGCGCTGGTAGCGGCGGAACTCCTGTCGGTAGTAGCGTTCCTTCTGGAAATTGGCAAACACTAGGGGCTGGGCCTGGCCTGCGGGCGGCTGATCCTCCATG
>CAYSEO010000229.1:0-7320 GCA_964429885.1 uncultured bacterium | reverse complement strand
CTAAATCGACACATCCTTGTTTTGGCCTGATCAGGAAGCCCGGAAACAGCCTCCTAACAGCCATGCCAACGTCTGAAACCCTTACAGGGCAAGGTATCGACGCATGTCAACGGTACTATGCGGCTTTCAAGGATCTGAAGGGGTCCGTCGATAAGAACCTCCATGTCTCCAGACTGCGGATCTGTACCTGGACAGTCAACCCCAATCTCATCAAGAATCCTTACATAACCTAAACCGATCCGACTGAAGTCACCCCAAGCTCAACCCAAGAACTCAGCAATCAACCTGCCCCTCCCAGCCATGACCCAAAAGATCCTCTTCATCACCATCGGCGGATCCTCCCAACCCATCGTCACCTCCATCCAAACCCTAGAACCCGATCGAGTCCAACTAGAACGCCTCCTCAAAGAACACAGTCTCTCCCCCGATCTAAAAACTAGAGTCCGATCCTTAATCGAGATCTGTCGTGGCCTAGATGCCTGGGATCGGTTCGATCACAGGCAAGCCTGGGACTACTTGAGTCAACACATGCGCCATCCCGAGATCCGATCTTTAGGACTATTTCTCAAACGGGTAATGGGCAGTCGTCAGATCATGGATGAGGGGTTTGATCCACCTGAAACCATGAAAGAACATGGCTATGAGATCGTTCAGGATCTGTGTTTAAATGCCGAACGCCGAGCTCACCAGCAGCGCTATGATGATGCAGTGGGGCGTCTATACCGTGCCCTGGAATTAATGGCCCAGATCCGGCTTAAACTAGAATATAAGATCAAAACTGGGGATGTAGATCTACAGCTTGTCCTCGAACATCTCAGATCATTTTGTGAGCAGAGGCGGGATCCAGATCAGGGGCGGATCGAGTTGGCACTGAGGGATAGCTATGAGGTGTTAGCGCAATGGGGAGAGGATCCCCTAGGAGCACTGTATCAGGAATATCGAAAGCAGCTGAATGATATCTTGAGGATCAGGAACTACTCCCTATTTGCCCATGGATTTGAGCCGATCTCACAAGAGTCATACGAGAGGTTTTCCCAGATCTTGAGATCGTTTTTGGATACAGGGATCAGCCAAGTTGCCTACTCAGACATGGCTTCTATCCAATTCCCTCGACAGATCTTCACTGAAGGTTGATTTAGGATCATTTAGGGTGTCCAGGATCTGGAAAAACTCTCGCTCGAAGGTGACTAGGGCGCGATTGGTCTTGCCCCCCACGTAGAGCCCGTCTTCTGTCTGTAAAGCCCAGATCTGACTGTGACTGATGTAGCTCATGATCACCCCCAGCATCAGGAGACCGAATCCGGCATAGACCAACGGGATCCCCGGATCTGACTTGATCTGGAGTCCTGTACTACCCACCACTTCGTCGATGTAGAGGGTTAATCTATCGGAGATCTGTAGGCTCGATCCAGTGCGCACGGAGCCGATCAACTCTCCCTCCTCACCATAGGCCAATACGGTGCCCTGTAGATCGGGAATCAAGACGGTGATGCCTGCGGAGAAATCAGGCTTGGTGGGTACGAAAGTGCCCCACAGATCACCGCTCTCCGACTGGAGTTTACTTGCCGGGAGACGGAAGGTAGGGCTGTTATTGATCCGAGCTTTGACAGAATCGATCGTCCAGTCCGCTTGGTAGAGGGTGACACCATCATACTTGAGAGGTTGGTTGACATGGATGATGCGACGTTTGGCCTCCTCGCCCTGATCCACAATCGAGAGATCGGAATAGAATTGCTTGATCCGACCCTGGGGGGAGTAGTCAATCCAAAACCGATTCACCTGGATCTGCCAATCGGGAATATTTGCCGTAGCCAACTCCCCAGCCTGCAGAATAGTGGTGATGGGACTGGTGGATCCACTGGGGATCATGGCCTGAGCTGTGAATCCTGCTAAGGCACCCCAGATCGCGCCAATCAAGATCAATAACATGCTGGCGTGGACAACGATGGGGCCGATCTTGCCGATCAAACCTTTGCGAGCATAGAGGGTCTCCCCTTCCTGGAAAACCTGATAGCGGCGCTGATTGAGGATCTCCGGTAGCCCTTTTAGATCCTGTTGAGGGGTCAAGCTACTGAGGGCCAACTTATAGAAGGATCGGGGCTTGGTGTAGTAGCTCCAGCGGCGAGCCACCTTAAACATGGGCCACTGGCGAGTAAAGGTGCAGGCGGTCAAACTGGTGCCGAACAGGATCAAGATCGACAGAAACCAGGAGGTTTGATAAACATGATCTAACCCCAAGGCCAGGATCACTTTCCAAGAGAGGAAACCAAACAGGGCTGGATCCTCAGGATAATTCGCCTGATAGAAAGCAGCTGGTTCCCCTTGTTCGATCACGGTCCCTAGGGCACTGGCCACAGCGATAGTCAGGAGTAACCCGATCGCCAGTTTCAGATCAGCCAGTAGGGGCAGCAGATCATGGCGGAGATAGCGTTTGAACCAGTTGATCACGGCTTGCTCACCTCAATAGATATCGATGATAGGGGATCGTTAGTCTGTTCATTAGATTGCTCCGTTAGATTACGGGGGAGAACCGGATCAAACCAGGCGAGTCAGGATCGTGACCGTGCCGAAGCCCACCAACAAGGCCCCGCTGGCATAGGTGAACCAACCGGACCACTTGCGGACGCTCAGGATCTTCTTAATCAAAGCTGTAAAGATGCCCGCTAGGATCAGGGGAGAGACCAATCCCAAAGCATAGGCAAACAGTAAGCCCGCACCTACTGCAGGATTGCCCGTGGTCGAGACCCAGCCTAACAACGCCACCAGCACCGGAGTACTACAGGGAGAGGCCACCAACCCAAAGGTCAGTCCCAGCAGAAAGGATCGTAAGCTCTGGGGCAAATGAGTCGGGATCTCCATCTCACCGAACCAGTTGGGGAACCGCAGCGGCACCACCTCCAACAGATTCAACCCCATCAGGATCGCCACCCCGCCGATCACCACCGTCCAGGCGGATCCCATCTGGCCGTACACCTGACCCAGGGCCGCCGCCGCTAGACCTAAACCCGTCAACGTCAAGGCCAGACCCAAAGCAAACCAGGTGGACTGGATCACAGCTCGCCAGCGCTGATCGGCATAGCCCCCGATGTAGCCCACGGTGATCGGCAACATCGAGACCATACAGGGAGAGAGGCTGGTCATCAGCCCCGCCAACAACACAACGGCAAAGCTGAGGGGGGAGAGCTGTTGGAGCTGGGATTCCACCAACTGGGTTGCGGATTGTTCCAGATGATAGAGCCAGAGCTGTAGCGATTCAAACATGAATAGGGATCACGGACCTAACCCTATGAGTTTAGCAATCCGTTTCGATCTGTGGGTGGCTCTCTCGCCAAGACGCCAAGACTAGCTCGATGGACAGATCCATCCTCAGGGCTCCTGATCCGGGCCATTCCTGGCTAGTCTGGGAATAGTGGTGTCGTAGAGGGTGAGATCCCCATGAAATCGATTGTGTTTTGGGGCCTTGTGGGAGGAGGGCTACTGTTGGCTGCTCCCCAGGTCCAAGCTCAAGATCCTCCTGCTGAGACCTTTCAACCGGGACCCTGGCAACCTGTGGCTCGCATCGATCCCACCCAGCCAGTTCAGGTACAGATCGTCAATCAAGCGGGATCGATCCTGGTCTATGGACTGACGGATCCGAATGCAGTGGAGCGAGAGCTGCCAGCAACCCAGACGGCCCAGACTACGATCGTCACCATACCCGCCTTTCTGACCATCAATACCATCGAGCGCTCTGCCCTCCGCTATGATCTAGCCGTCCAGGATAACCAGGTGCAGGTGCAGGTGGTGCGGATCAATGACGTGGTAGGGGATCGCACCCTGAATATCGACGATACCGGCGCGATCTATATCTACTGAGGGTCTAAGATGACTTAGAGTGATAGACAACGTTTTGATTTCCGGGAGCAAGTCATGATTGAGCCGATCTTGTTGGGTATTGTGCTAGGCATGGTGCTGGTGACCCTGGCGGGGCTGTTTGTCGCGGCCTATCTGCAGTATCAGCGTACCAACCGGTTTGGTCTGTAGATCTTTGTGTAGATCGTTGCATTAAGATCGTGAATGTAGGTGGGACCTCGGGGTCGTGCCAACAGGTATTAAGTTGAGATCATCAGGACCCTCTCAGCCTCCCTTGAGGAATCCGTAGGAATGCGTTTGATTGAAACCGTGGCGGATCTAAGGGGTGCTCTAGCTGCTCAGCGAGCCCAGGTCATCGGTTTGGTCCCGACAATGGGATCACTACACAGGGGACATCTAAGTCTGATCCGCCGCTGCCGACAGGAGTGTGATGGGGTGGTGGTCAGCCTGTTCGTCAATCCCCTACAATTCGGTCCCCAGGAGGATTACGAGCGCTATCCCCGCAGTTTGGCCTCCGACCAACACCAGTGCGAGGCCGCTGGGGTGGATATCTTATTCGCCCCCACAGTGGAGGAGATCCTCCCGCAAACTCAGGATCCCAACTGCGGACCCACCCAGGTGGTCCCTCCTGCCTTACTGCTAGAACATCTCTGTGCCCCCTTTCGACCGGGACATTTCCAGGGGGTACTGACCATTGTGATCAGCTTACTGAACCTGGTTCAACCTCAGCGGGCCTATTTTGGCCGCAAAGATCTGCAACAGCTGGTTTTGATCCAACGCATGGTCTCCGATCTCCATCTCTCCTGTCAGATCATTTCCTGCTCAATTATTCGAGAACAGGATGGTCTGGCCCTCAGCTCTCGCAATCGTTACCTCTCCTCAGGGGAACGATCTGAAGCCGTGGGACTCTATCAAGCGCTGCTAGCAGGTAAGGATCAGCTGATCTCTGGAGATCAAACGGCAGCCGGGATCCGGGGAGCCGCCCTACAACGGTTGAATCACTTTCCCAAGTTACAACTGGAGTATCTGGAGCTGGTCGATCCCGAGCGATTACAGCCCTTAGAGCGTTTGGATCCTGAGCATGCTCCGTCTGGGATCCTGGCCATTGCCGCTTACCTAGGGAATACTCGCTTGATCGACAATGTGACTCTAGAGATCAGTGCCTAGCAATTGACCCTTGACCCTTGACCATTGGGCCTTGCTCCACTTGATGCCGATCCCAAGTGTTTCACATAGGCGGCGCGAATCTACTAGAAGAGTTTCTTGAGAAAGTTGAGGGGACCAGGAACTGTGATCAATCCGGTCAAAAGGCTCAAGTCAAAGGATCATTCTGGAGAGTTTGTGAGATGATAGCGTTGTGAGTTCTGGTTATGGGGATCGAGATGACTGGTAAGGGGGTCGGCAGGCTGGTACGGCAGCTTTGTCATGGGGTCTGGGCTCTGACGATCGCAGGAGCTCTGTTCAGTTGCTCCTCAGACGATGATTTGATCTCAGGTATCTCTCCCCCAGCGCCACCTGTTGCAAGCCCTACCTCAGATCCTTTCCCAGTTCCCACGGGTGATCCACCCCCTGCAAGTCCGGAGGATCCAGTACCCAGTGACACTCCAGTGGTCTTGACCTTAGAGCAGGTGGCCAGTGGTTTGAGCGAGCCCCTCTTCCTGACCTCTCCCCCTGGAGATCCTCAGAAGCTTTTCATCTTAGAGCAGCGGACTGGCAGCATCCGGATCCTGGATCGAGACACTGGAGTTGTTCAACCCACCCCCTTCCTGACAGTGCCAGCTTCAGATCTGATCGCAACGGGTTTCGAGCAAGGGTTGTTAGGTTTAGCCTTCCATCCTCAATACCAGATCAACGGTCTTTTTTACATCAACTATACAGCACCGGGCAACGGTAATTCAGGACAAACCAAACTGATCGAGTACCGCATCCTGAACGAAACCCAGGCGGATCCCAACTCGGCTCGAACGATCTTGACGATCCCGCAGCCAGAGCAGAACCACAATGGTGGATGGATGGATTTTGATAATCAAGGATATCTCTATTGGGCCACTGGAGATGGTGGTGGATTAGGCTTCCTGCCCTCTGGGATCCTGATTTTCTCTCAGAACTCTCAGGATCTTACGGACAATCTACTGGGCAAGATCTTGCGGATCGATGTGAATGGCGATGACTTTCCTGAGGATCCGGAACGCAACTATCGTATCCCACCCGAAAATCCCTTTGTGGCTACGGCAGGAGATGATGAGATCTGGGTATATGGACTGCGTAATCCTTGGCGAGCCAGTTTTGATCCGCTGACGGAGGATCTCTACATTGGGGATGTGGGCCAGGATCAGTGGGAAGAGGTCAATATTCAGCCCTCCTTTAGCCTAGGTGGAGAGAATTACGGCTGGGCGATCCGGGAGGGAACCACGGTGTTGGATCCGGGTGAAAATCCTGATGATCTGGTGGAGCCCACTTATCAGTTTCGTCAGGAGGATGGCAAGGCTGTTGTGGGTGGATATGTGTATCGAGGTCCCGAGCTGCAATTTGACGGTCGCTACATCTTCGGAGTCTTTTCCACCCCTGATTTTGGCCCCAGCCAGATCCTTTCCTTCCAGTACACAGGAGGTTCCGTTACCGATGTGATTGATCACACCCCGGAGCTCAACCCGGATGTGGGCCAGCTGGATCTGTTGGGATCTTTTGGTCGAGACGGGGATGGTAACCTCTATGCCCTGGATCTGGATGGTGAGATCTTTCGTTTGGTGTTCACTCCTCTCGTCTCGGATCCAACAGAGCCGTCAGAGATATCTGATTAAGCCAATCAGTGCATCGCCTGTCTCCTTATAAAACTCCTTATAAAACTTAGAGCAGTGTCGAAAGCAACGATAGCGAGTCTTAGGATCTGCCCTCTTGATGCTGAGTCTATCTGCAAAGGAAGATAGTGAGCTAGTTTGCATAACAGGGGGAGTATTTAAGCAAGCTCTGACCCGATTTGACTGAGTGGCGACTGTAATAACAGTAGAGTTGTCAGACGGAGAAGATCCCACTAAAGTACAACCATCTGATCTGAGTTCAGGATCTCCAACCGATTCGATCCTGGCTGCAGAGCCACATCTCGGATCTCAACCTGGCGATGATTACAGGATCCAGGATTAGAGCAGTGGGGGATCTGGCCCATGACATCCAGCCCCAGGTATAGGTAGTAGATCTGGCCATCATCTGCATTGAGGCTTAACTCCACCTGATCAGATGTGATCATGGACCAGCCGTTGATTACGCCTGAGAGAGAGGGGGTTGTAGGTTGCGAAACACTAAGCGATCCGATCGAAATATCTGCCAAAGAGTATCCTTGCATTCTCAACACTCCTCCTAAACCGATCGCTCCCATCAGGAATGCTGCCGCCAAAGGCCACAGGGATCGAGAACGTTGACGCCGGTTTCTCGCAGGATGATCCACGACAACAGGGGCAGGGGCAACCCTCT
>CAYSEO010000228.1:0-7322 GCA_964429885.1 uncultured bacterium | reverse complement strand
CCACCCCCTCCCCCTCTTCAGCTCGTCCCTCTCCTAGCCCACCCCCCACACCCGAACGAGCTGCACCCCGACCGGCTCCTGCCCCTGCACCCAGTCGTGCCCCAGCCCCAGCAGAGCCCAATCTAGACGATATCCCTTTCTAGATCCCGTTCGATCTGATGACCACCCTGCATTCGATCCTGGGCTATTCCCATGAACAGAGACCCATAGAGCTGCATCGTCCCTGTCAGGGGGCCGTGGATCTGTTGCTGATCGCGGGGGTGCATGGGGATGAGCCGGAGGGCTATCAACTGGCTGATCGGTTCCTGGATTCTTACTTATGGCAGAGTTTGGCGAGCAAGGCGTCCCTATGGCTGATCCCGAGGATCAACCCGGATGGTTGTGCCCAAACTCAACGGTGGAATGCCCGAGGTGTGGATCTGAACCGCAATATGCCCACCCAGGATTGGAGTCCGGAGGCTCGTACCCCTCGCTATACCCCAGGTCCCACCGCTGGATCCGAGATTGAGACCCGCAAGTTGATGGATGCCATCGAACGGATCAGTCCTCGGGCGATCTTCTCTCTGCATTCCCAAACGGAACCCTGTGTCAACTACAACGGTCCCTGTCAGACCCTGGCCCAAGTCATGGCGGTGTGTAATGGCTATGGGATCACCAACGATATCGGTTATCCCACGCCCGGATCTTTAGGGACCTGGGCGGGAAAGGAGCGGCAGATCCCGATCATTACACTGGAGATCGAGCGGGGTTGTTCTGAGGAACAGGTGTGGATGGAACAGGGAATCGCGTTATTGACAGGATTAGAATATGCCGCAGTGCATCAAAACCTGAGTTGAGAGGACTGTTGTTTCGCCTGCTGCCACAGATCCTCCAATTCCTCTATGGGTCGTCCGGACAGATCCCCACCTTCCACCAGCTTCTCCATAGCCTGGATCCGGCGAGCAAAGCGACGATTCATTTCCTGCAGAGCTTCTGAAGGATCGATGCCATACCAGCGCCCCAGGTTCACCCAGGTAAACAGAAGATCCCCTAACTCCGCTGCCTGCTTTCTACGGATCTGCTGCATCTCCTCAGAGCTTCCCTCCAAAGGTGTGTTGAGGATCTCCTTCAACTCCTGTTCCTCCTCCGCCAGCTTGGCCCATACCCCCTCGATCTCGGGCCACTCAAACCCGGCTCGGGCCACTCGCTTAGAAATCTTCATAGCAGCCATCAAGGGCGGCAAGCTCTCCGCATAGTGCCATAACTTATCCCCCAAGCTCTGATCTGGGGTCTCCGCCTGCTTGATCTCCTCCCAACGACGGTGTAGATCCTCTCCCGCCAGATCTGATCCTTGCTCCGGCCCAAACACATGGGGATGCCGCCGCACCAGCTTATCTCCAATCCCCTGGGCCACGGTCCCCAGATCGAAAGCCCCTCGCTCCGTAAAGATCTGGGACTGTAACACCACCTGCAGCAACAGATCCCCCAGCTCATCGGTGATCTTATGGCTCTCTCCAGATCGAATGGCCGCCACCGTCTCATAGGCCTCCTCGATCACATAGGGGGTTAGGGACTCCGGGGTTTGAGCCCGATCCCAGGGACAGCCGTCTGGGGCACGCAACTGGGCCACGATCTGGATCAATCGTTCCAATTCCTTTAAGGTCGCTGACGGTGCAGGTGACTCATGGATCAGCAAATGGGTCAGTCCCGAGACAGGATCCAGATCAGCCCAGACCAGGAGGGGGAGATCAGGGGTGAGGGCATTCAACTGGTCATCCAACCCCGTTACCTGGGTGGTCGGAATAAACTTCTGTGTGAGCTGATATCTGAGAGATCGCTGCTGATCTGCGGGTAGCAAACCATACCCTTTCAGCAACAGGGCCCCATGGTCATCAAGAGCGGTGATCTGGCGCTGAGACTCAGATCCGGATTCTGGGCTGCAGTCGAGGATCTGCACCATACCTAGACGGAGAACATGCCCTTGAGATTCATCAAGCCGCTGAACTGCTCTAGATCGATAAAGCTGAGCTCCAACAGGATCATCAACAGAGGTCCCTGCTGGCGGCGCTGTAGCTTCTTAGCCAAGTTGAGCTGAGACAGATCGATAATACCTGCGTCTAACAGGTACTGCTCAAGGTTGGGAGGGGGGATCGGCTCTACCATAACGCTCCTGGAAAAAATCGGTTATCGTAACTACATTCCACAAATATGAGAACAACGAGGCATCTCGTAACTATTCTTAACACTATTGCCTCGATCAGGCAAAGCAGTAGAAACACCCACCGCCAGAACAGCACCTTGTCAACCTCACACCCCCAGCGAGCCTTAGACCCCCAACACCCAAGGTTAGGGCTGGGAGAGATCCAAGCGGATCGGGCTCAGTTACTCAGGAAGCAATCATAGCCAACTCGGTTGCCAATGGCGACACCTACCTGGCCAGTCCAGCTTTGCTGTGGTAAGACTCATCTTAGACCTGAGGGGGTTCACTTCCCTTCCGCAAGCTCACGGAGTTCTCGGTTCAGGTTCCCGAATATAACGCGGTCGGATTACCTAGGTAAAGGGTAGGATCCCGCCCCTGTCGGGGATTGCCGGGTTAGGGGTACAGAGGAGAGGATGATAAGCATAGAAAGCTTTACAGTCAAGCCGATCCTCTTTCGATAGGAGCAGAGATGTCTCAACCGCGATCTCGGATCCCCGTGGGTGCAGTGGTACGGGTGGTGGAGCTGCCGCCGTTCCTGAAATCAGCAGACCCGATGCCCATGTTACGATCCGCAAACTTAATTCAGATCAATGAGACGGGCACGATCCTGGATCAGCGTCCGGGGGGCTACTACGGGGTGCGATTCACCAACGGCAGTTTCCTGGTGGATCATCGGTATCTGGAGGAGATCATCCCTGAGGAGTCTTGATCTTTAGGAATGAGCTCGTATGCTCCTAGGCAAATAGATCCAGATCGGTGACGGCCCCCTGACTGCTACTGGAGACCAATTTGGCGTACTTGGCCAAGACCCCCTGTCGGTAACGGGGTTGAGGGGGAGTCCACTGGGAGCGGCGGTGGGCGATCTCCTCCTCGGAGACATTCAGCTGGATCTGACGGGCCGGGGCATCGATGGTGATCGAGTCACCTTCCTGAACCAGGGCGATGGTGCCTCCCACAGCCGCCTCTGGGGCCACATGACCCACCACTAGGCCGTAGGTCCCCCCTGAGAACCGACCATCGGTGATCAGTCCTACGGAATCCCCTAGACCCGCCCCAATGATCGCGGAGGTGGGGGAGAGCATCTCACGCATCCCTGGTCCTCCTTTCGGACCCTCATACCGGACCACCAACACATCCCCAGCCTGGATCTGGCCATTCAGGATCGCCTGTAAACAGTCCTCTTCCGACTCAAACACCCGCGCCGGTCCTGTGATCTGAGGCCGCTTGACTCCAGTGATCTTGGCCACACAGCCCTCTGTCGCTAGGTTGCCCTTGAGGATGGCTAGATGACCTTGGGTATACATGGGCTGATCCCAGGGGCGGATCACCTCTTGATCTGCAGGAGGCTGCTCGGGCACATCCTGCAAGATCTCCTCCAGGGTCTGGCCGCTGATCGTCAGGGCATCCCCATGCAGACAGCCGTGGACCAATAGCATCTTCATCACCTGAGGCACTCCCCCAGCCTGATGCAGGTTCACCGTCACGAAGCGTCCGGAGGGCTTCAGATCGCAGAGCACCGGCACCCGACCCCGGATCGTCTCAAAGTCATCCAAGGTGAGCTCCACCCCAGCGGCGCGGGCGATGGCCAACAGATGCAGGACCGCATTGGTGGATCCCCCCACAGCCATGATCACGGCCATGGCGTTTTCGAAGGCTTGACGGGTGAGCAGTTGCCGGGGCCGGATCTCCTTCTGGATGGCCTTAGCGAGCACCTGGGCGGACTGGGCAGCACTGATCAGCTTCTCCTCGTCCTCAGCGGCCATGGTGGAGGAATAGGGCAGGCTCAGGCCCATAGCCTCAAAGGCAGAAGACATGGTGTTAGCGGTAAACATGCCCCCACAGGATCCAGCTCCGGGACAGGCATGACGTTCCACCTGCAGCAATTCCTCATCGCTGATCTTGCCCGCCCCATGGGCTCCCACGGCTTCAAAGGCGCTGACTACGGTCAGATCCTGCCCGTTATAGTGACCCGGCTTGATGGTGCCTCCGTAGACAAAGATGGCGGGGATGTTCATCCGGGCGATGGCGAGCATGGCCCCTGGCATATTCTTGTCACAGCCGCCGATGGCCAGGACCCCATCCATACTCTGGGCGTTGACAGCGGTCTCGATGGAATCCGCGATCACCTCCCGCGAGACCAGGGAATACTTCATGCCCTCCGTGCCCATGGAGATGCCATCGCTCACGGTGATGGTGCCAAACATCTGGGGCATGGTGCCTGCAGCCCGCAGGGCTTCCTCTGCCTGCAGAGCCAAGCTATTGATGCCCATATTGCAGGGGGTGATCGTGCTGTAGCCGTTGGCGATGCCGACGATGGGCTTAGTGAAATCCTGATCCTGAAAGCCGACCGCCCGTAACATGGCGCGATTGGGGGCACGACGGGAACCTTGGGTCACCGCTTGGCTTCTCAGGGAAGTGGGCATGTTGGGATCTCCGCAATGGTCTGGGGAAGACTAGGTAAGATGTTTGGCCTAGACAAAGCTACTGCAGATGATAGCAGGATGGAGGGACCTCGAAAAGAGTGATCGAGAGTGATCCGCTCTCCAGGTCCCCTGTGCTATGGATTCCGGAGGATCGAGAACCTATTCAATCCCAGCGAACTGCCACTGGCCTGTCCCTGCTTCAATCTCTCCCTCGCAGAAGTCGCTGCTGCAGTCAAATCTCAACAGGCCCCGGGCCCGGTTGTTGTTGAACTCCAGCTGGGGCAGGATGCTGTCGTCACCGGAGATGGGGATCACAAACAGCAGGTTCAGAACATCGAGGGGTAAGTAGATCAGCAAAAACGTTTATACAGGCTATATAGTGCATGTCAAAGCAATTTTGCCGATCTACTTACTTCAGGTTCCCCAGGGGTAGTGGTCTCGGCAGATCCAGCGGCCTTGACGAAGATGAAGGCGGAACCGAAGAAGAGGTTGGCTGACCTCACATTCGGTGCAGTTACCAAAGAACTTACAGGTGAAACTATCCAGCTGTGGTACGGAGATCGCAGGGGGATCAGCCAACAAACTGACGGTGGATTCTTCCTGCAGAGAGCTTGACTGGGTAGGATCGACGGCAACTAAATTTCCCTCACCACAACTGCTCACTAAGATGCTGCCCAGGGTTAGAGCGCCTAGGGTCAGACGGCCCATGCTAACGTGCTTGACTACTTCAAGTAAAGCGAGTTGAGTTCTGGGACCCAATCACTAGATCAGCAAAAATATTATACAGATTATATGTTGTGTGTTAAGTCAATCTTGCCGATCCAGTTACACCATGGCATAGGTCTTGGTTCCCTTACAAAGGCAGAGCCAGATCTATGGCAATGGATCCCAGGATCGACACTCCTATTCCGAGATCTTCTCCCCGCTTAAGCCGCATCCAACCCCAGAGCATTGAGACCTGAATCAGCCACCACGCTCCCCGTCTGCAGGGACTCGATCAGGGTGTCCAGGGCTGCCATATCGGCAGTGCCATAGTGATCGGACTCCAGCAGCTCCTCGATCTGTCGCTCCTGCATAGAGGTCAGAGCCCGGTTCTGGAGCGCCTGCCTCACAATCATCATGATCGTCATCACCACACCTCCCGTTCAGATCCAGTCATCTCCAGGTATACAGGAAATCAAGGTGGAGATCTACGGTTTAGCGCTACATGTAGGTCCAGGTGGGCGTCAGGATATTGTCGTTCAAGCCTTTGTATTCTCGGTCCTAGGCGGCCTGTTGAGCGGGTTGCCAGAGCTGTCCCTCCACCACGATCAGCTCCGTGCCCTCCAGACGAGCCTGAAAGGTCCAGTATTGCTTGGGCCGGATCCCTTCGGGAGGGTTGCGTAAGGTCAACTGAAAGGGACGCCAATGGAAGTTCTTGCGCTTGTCCTGGGAGGGGCGGCTGTTGCGCCGGATCTGTACCACCACCTTCTCCGGATCGATCCAGGTCACCCTGCCTTGGATCGTAAATTGGCCGGACTCCCGATTCTGGGGATTGGCCGCCACCACATAAAACGTCAGGGGCTCCCGCTTGAACTGACGGGGATAACAAAGCCAGTCTAACGGTTGCTGGGGATCCGGTTGATGTCTCAACCACAGGCCCACTTTGGGATCTACAGAGGTGGGGAAGGTGGTCTCGCCACAGCTGAGCTGAGCACGGTTATTCTCATCGATCGGACCCAGGGATCCCTGTACACACCCTACGGCCTGGTAGAAGAAGCCTTCTGGCGGTAGAGAGGGCCTCGGCTTGGGAGCACGGCTCGGCTTGTTCTTGGGGCGATTGATCTGAGGCTTAGGCCGCTTACTGATCTTGACCTGAGGTTGGGGGGTAGGTCGTTTGGGTCGTTCGGGTCGTTCGGGCGGCTGAGGACGCTGGGGGGGCTTAGGTTTGGGTTTACCGATCAAGGGCATGACAAGAGACTTACCTCAACCCTCCCACCATACCGAACAGATTTATGGGTTTGCAGTAGCAACGATAGAGATCTGCTCATATCAGGGCTGATTTGACTCCATGACCATGGATCCTACCTTCCTTGAAGACTCACAAGCCTTCCACCCACGGATCGGATAGACCAGATCTCGGGAGGGAGCGAGGCAGGTGAGTCTGTGGACCTGCACTAGTCAGGCCCCCGTTCAGACAAAGCCCGGCAGCCTTGAGCGTATACTGGGCTCGTGTTATCCTTCCTGAGCTACACAAGTCGATAGTTCCAAGGCTGAAAGTGACCCCATCACCCGACACATCCACCCCCTATCGGTTCTATGTGGAGCGAGCGCCCACTCCGATCTATCAACGCATCATCGATAGCTTGGCTGAGGAGCTTGTGGCACGAGGACATCGACTTGAATCAAGGCATCCGTCACAATTCACAGAGATCAAAGAATATCTGAACTATGTCAACGATCAGAATTTCGACTTCGTCTTGCTCACTAACTCATTTACCTGTTTATGTCGCTACTACGAGGAAATAGACGGCTATGGATTTGAGTTGATCAACACCAAGGCTATCTTTGTTCATCATGATGCGTTATCTTCTGATCTGCATGATCCCCAAATGATCAAGCGCCGGTTTATTGCCTTCTACGAGCACCGTGATAGATTTTATCATTTCTGTTTAGAGGATTCCGATCTCCTCGATCTGAATAGACTAGGAATAGATCAGGTCTTCCTTCTTCGTCATGCC
>CAYSEO010000227.1:0-7365 GCA_964429885.1 uncultured bacterium | reverse complement strand
TAATGAGGGGAACGACAGTGGAGAGCTCAGGTCAGTCTTTGGTGGGGCTATCCCCCTTTGGGAGTCTCCTGGGAGCTGATCCGGCGACTGTTGCATCTGCTGGAGCATCACTATCACCAACAGTTATCTGAGGAGAGTCAGGCTCAGTTGCAGCCTTATTTGACGGATCTAGCGGAAATGTTCTCCGTCCAGGTGCTCGCCTAAGGGCTCCGATCCCTCTAGGATCGATTCAAAGCGTGGAGGGATAGATCGAGATGCGGATCGGCAATGGCTATGATATCCATCGGCTGGTGGAGGGGCGGCCTTTGATCTTAGGTGGGGTTGAGATCCCTTACGAGCGGGGCTTGTTGGGCCATAGCGATGCGGATGTGCTTACCCACGCCATCATGGATGCTCTGCTGGGGGCGGCTACCCTAGGTGATATCGGTCAACATTTTCCCCCCGAGGATCCGCAATGGGAAGGAGCGGATAGCGTGAGGTTATTGCAACAGATCATAACTTTGGTGCAACAGAAGGGCTGGCAGGTGGCCAATGTGGACTCTGTGGTGGTGGCGGAGAAACCCAAGCTCAAGCCTGTGATCCCTCAGATCCAAGCTCGGTTGGCGGAGGCTATGGGGCTGGGGTTAGATCAGGTGAGTGTCAAGGCGACCACTAATGAGAAACTGGGTCCAGTGGGGGCAGGAGAGGCGATCGCATCCTATGCGGTGGCCTTGTTGATACCTGAATCCTGAATCTAGCCTCATGATCTAGGGTTCAGGTCCTGTAGATAGTGATCCTTTCCAGCTGCTACTTGGACAAGTTTATAGTGACCTGATCTCCAATCCGGATTACCTTGCCCATCTCCGTGGCTGGGATATTGGTATTGACCGCGATCCGATAATAATGATTGAACCGGGATCGATCTACCGACTCCGGTAAGGAATCCTCACGCTTCCGAATGAAGGTTTTCTGAAATCCTTCTGTTACCTCTGCCGTTTGATGATCTCGGGCAGGTACAACACAGCGCTGACAGGGGTTGACACCCTCTACAAAAACCTCACCGATCCGAAATGGCACGATCCGATCGGGGGGGCCAAACAGCCGATCCTCCCAAAAGGCGGGCACATCGAAGATCTCGATATTGGTACGTAACCGGCTCCGCATCTCCTCTGTTGAGATATCAGTAAACCAGGAGGCTACTTTAACAATGGTCTGGGTACTGATCACGGTAGGACCGCAGGCGTCTAGATCGTCTGGGAAACCTCTGTGATCATTCTGGATCAGCCGGGTTTTGAATCCAAAGAACTTAGTACACCAGGCCTCGATCTGATCGCGATCTCGATCCAGATGGAGCTTGACCTCCTCCATCTCTGGGGCATTGAGGACGACAACACGATTCTTGATATCAAACTGAGAGCGGATCAGGTGAACCTTGGGATTGTTTTTCCCATTCACATATCGATCTCGTTCGTCCACCAAGGCAAACTCTCGATCTCCTGCCAGCGCTCCAGTCTCCAGAACCGAGACCTGCTCCTGCACCACCCCATCTAAGGCTTTGATCGGAAAGATCTGGAGATGGGAAACCAATGCATCAGACATAAGCATTCCTACGGATCTGGGAGTCAAAATAGATCTGGTGGAATTATACTACAGTTCTTACCCAATCCAGCTAGGGTAGCAGACCGGCAACTGCCTTCGCATTAAGATTGCCTGCTCTAGCTGCCGCTCACTGTGCTGATTCTCAAGTTCTAGAAAGTCAAAGGCAAGTAGATCGGCAAAAACATTTATACAGGCTATGTCGTACATGTTAAAGCATTTTCCGATCAATAAACTTATACTGAGCTTTAACAGCAAGCTTGGCTTGATTCCGGATCACTTCCGGCCGGACCTGATTAAAGTTGGTCTGATGGTTTAAAACCCGAAGCCCTCTCCGCCCGAGATCACGATCCCCTTACCCACATCCAAGGTCACGATCGCCCCATTGCGGATCAGCTGAGTGGCATCCTTCACCCCCACCAACACCGGCACCCCCAAGCGGGTCCCGATCACCGCCGCATGAGAGGTGGCCCCCTCCTCCTCCGTGATTACCCCCGCCGCCTGCTTGATCGCCTCCACATAGCTGGCATCTGTAGACTGCGCCACCAAGATCTCCCCCGCCACCAACGTATTGGACTCCTGACTGGAGCCGATGATCCGAGCCGGAGCCATCACCACCTGCCCCTTACCCAGTCCTAGCCCCTGCGCCACCACCGTCTTCACCACATCCACCTTGATCAGATCCGTCGATCCCGCCACCCCCTGCAGGGTCCCCGCCGAGAACACCACGAGATCTCCATCCTTGAGCCAACCTTGCTCCCGAGCCAAATTCACCGCCGCCTCAAAGGTTTGCCGAGTGGAGGGCAGATCCAACACCAACAACGGCGTCACCCCCCAGACCATCTGCATGCGACGAGCCACCTCCACATCGGGAGTCACCGCCAGGATCCGAGTCTCCGGCTTGAACTTAGAGACATTGCGAGCCGTCGCCCCCGTCTTGGTCAAGGTCATGATGGCGCTGGCCTGCAGTTGACTGGCGATATCCCCCGCCGCTCGACTGATGGAATCTGGGATCCGCCGTTGGGCCGAGCGGAGACTGCCATTGCCATTACGCTTAGCGTAGGCATGCTTGACGGACTTGACCAGATCCCAGGCCACTGGACGATTACCCGCCGTGAAATACTCCGTCTCCGTCCGGATGGCGATCCGAGCCATGGTAGCCACCGCCTCCACCGGATACTGACCCACCGCCGTCTCATTGGACAACATCACCGCATCCGTACCATCCAGGATCGCATTGGCTACATCCGAGATCTCCGCCCGAGTGGGACGGGGACTATTGGCCATACTGTCCAACATCTGCGTCGCCGTGATCACCGGGATGCCGAACTGGTTGGAGAGACCGATCAGCTTCTTCTGCAGGATCGGTACATCCTCGGCGGGTAGCTCCACCCCCAGATCTCCGCGCGCCACCATCACCCCATCGCTGAGGGCCAGGATCTCCTCGATCTGCTCAATGGCCTCATGTTTCTCAATCTTGACAATGATCGGCACCCGCCGCCCAGACTGGGTCATCAACTCCCGTAACTCCAACACATCGGAGGGCTCCCGCACAAAGCTGAGGGCCACCCAATCCACCCCCTGGTTGAGACCAAACACCAGATCCTCACGATCCTTATCGGTGACCGCCCGGATCGAGAGCCGTACCCCTGGGAAGTTGACCCCCTTATTATTGGACAGGGGTCCCCCCACGATGGTGCGACAGAACAGCTCCCCCGCCGCCGGATCCACCGCCTCCACCCGCATCTCCACCCGGCCATCATCCAGTAGGATCGTGGAGCCCTCTGGGACCTCCGTGGCCAACCTGTCGTAGGTGATCCAACTGCGCTCTTGAGTGCCCGCGATCGGGTGACTGGTGAGGATAAACGGATCCCCCGGCTGCAACCTGATCGGTCCCTCGGCGAACTTGCCTAGCCGGATCTTGGGTCCCTGCAGATCCTGTAGGATCGCCACCTGAATGCCCAGCTCAATGGCAGTCTGACGGATCAGGCGGATGTTACGGCGATGTACCTCATGGGTGCCATGGGAGAAATTCAGCCGTAGGGTGGTGGCTCCCCGCAGAATGAGCTCACGCAGGACGTCGGGCTCCTGAGAGGCGGGACCGATAGTGGCGACGATCTTGGTGCGACGAAGCGGGGTAGTGTCCTGCATAGCTTCCTGATCCCAACCCGAGGACGAAATGGTGCCATTTGGTTATCAGCGCACACTTTACCGAATTCCCGCCCGATCTGGAAGGGGTTCAAGTTGACTCGCCTCAGATCTATAGATTTGATTTATGATCAGGGCCTCGCCTAGGATCCCGAAGGGAACTCAACGCAGATGGAGGGTGACATCGGCCCGTTGGGATTCGAGGATCAGAGATTGAATCTGATCGGGGGGCAGGGGTCGGCTGAAGAGAAATCCCTGGCCCTCCTGACAATTCAGCTCTTTCAAATATTGCAGCTGATCCAGGGTCTCCACCCCTTCTGCGGTCACCTGCAGCTGTAGACTATGGGCCAAGGCGACAATGGCCCGCACGATGATCTGTTGTTGGGGATCCACCTCCATATGTTGGATGAAGGAGCGATCGATCTTGAGGGTATGGAGAGGAAATTGACTGAGATAACTGAGGGAGGAAAATCCGGTACCGAAGTCATCCAGGGCGATGGAAAATCCAGATCGCTGCAAGGTCTCCAGGATCGGCAGAGCTTGCTCGACATGGATCAAGGCGTTCTCCGTTAGCTCCAACTCCAATTGCTCTGGTCGAATATCTCTCTCCGCCAGGATCTTGAGGATTTGATCCGCCAGATCGGGGTGTTGAAACTGACGAGCCGACAGGTTGACTGAGATCACCATCTCCAAGCCCATGGCCTGCCAGGTGCGCAGTTGGGTACAAGCCTCTCGGATCACCCACTCACCAATGGGTAGGATCAGATCACTCTCCTCGGCGATGGAAATAAACTCTGCGGGGGAGATCCAGCCCTGGGTCGGGTGTTGCCATCTCAGTAGGGCCTCAACAGAGCGGATCTGACCTGTCTTAAGATCAATGCGGGGTTGATAGTGCAGGGAGAACTGGTTTTGAGCAAGCGCCTCCCGCAGATCGAATTCTAGCCGTAGCCGGTGTCGGAGTTGTTCATTTCGCTCTGGGCAATAGAAAATAGTCGAGTTGCGTCCCTGTTGCCAAGACTGTTGTCGGGCGGCGTTAGCCTGTTGCCAGAGGGCATCCCCGTCTTGGCCATCATCAGGATAGAGAGAGATGCCGATCCGGGCACTGAGATAGATCTCCTGATCTTCAATTGAGAAAGGGGTCTGAAAACTTTCTATTACCTGTTGAGCCATTTGAGTCGTCTGATCGGGGGTAGAGAGGACCGGGCTGAATAGAGCAAACCCCTCTTCAAATCGAGCCAGTAGACTGTTTCTGGGATCTAGCGAACTGAGACGCTGAGTGATCTGCCGCAGCAGTTGATCGAAGGCGGAGCGAGGTAGGGTATGACGTAGATCCTGAAGGGGTTCGATGCCGATGGCCAGTACAGCACAGGGGGCCTCAGATAAGGCAGCTTGCAGCCGATCTCGAAACAGATCCAGATTGGGCAACCCGGTCAGATCGTCGTAATAGGCTGCGTACCGAACCGCCTCATCCAACCGCCCCACGGTCAAGCGGGTGTTGCGCATCAAGATCCCAGCCTCATCCTTGTAATGGATCGGCAGATCCGGTAGCTGTCCTCGATCCAGGTAGGTCTGTAGGGATTCTGAGGTGAGCAAGACGGGGGCCAGTAAGGTATGGAGGGCAAACAGGGTTAATCCCGTCCCGATCAGCGTTGCCACCAACGCGATCCCCAGAACAGACAGAGCCTGTCCCCAGCTTGAAGTGTGTGTGAGAACGAAAAACGTCAACAAGGAGAGTAGTGGAATATGGGTACCGATGAAGGCAACCACCATGATCTTGAGTTGATAGCTGGTCTTTGTGCCCAGCTGGGTCAACAGATCGTAAAGCCAGAGACGAGCGAGATGAGGAGAAGTATCCATGGCGCAGAGGTCAGAAACCACGTGATCTACACCATACATGCCCCCCTGGCTGTCTCATCGGGTTTTCATGAAAATCTCACAAGACAGTCTCTAATCTAACTTTGGCATTGATACAAGTCAGAAAAGGATCCCAACTTGCATAGGATCTTTTCCACTCCATAGACCTGGGATCAGCTAGAGTATGAGATCGAGATGCCCTAACGATGCCCATGAGCCGACCGGAGTTTGCGCTGATCCCCACCCTGATGTTCTGTGACTACTTCCTGACGGTGGCGGGAGCGGTACTCAAGGAGAGAGGGTACGATCAGGTATTCGAGGGGGAGACCTACGAGCTCAACCCGATCTGGCAGATCGATATCGCCCAGAAACACTGGTTTAATCCTCGACATAGTCTACTGACCCTATCGATCACCCTGTTGTTGTTTGTGATCGTGGAGAGTGAGCAGTTATCAGCAGCCTTTTTAAATGGGTTCTTCGGTTGTCTCTGCATCCTGTTCGGGATCATCATCGGTAAGCACCTATCCAATCTGTTGATCTTTATCTGGATCACTCACCAAGTTCAAGGAGGTATGGGATCTATTGATATCGGGGAAGATCTCAATCTGTGGACATCGGCTCTCCAATACATCACACTATTGGTACCCATGGGTCTGATCGTGATCTTTGCCTTCAGTCCCTTTGCTCTAGGAGGGTTGTTAGCTGTGTTGTTGATCCTTGGTTTACATTTGGCCTGGATCTGGCAATTGAATCGGCCTAAGCTAAAGTAGGCTTCTCTGGATCAATCTAAAGAGTGAATAAGATCAAGCATCATGTCTACGGCTATCCCTTTCGACCGCTCCAGAAAGACAGAGAAGAGTCGCTATCGAGACCTGATCAAGGCAGAGTTTGATCATTGCTGTGCCTATTGTGGTCGCCGAGAGCAAGAGCTGACATTGGATCATGTTCTGGCTCATTGTCAGGGAGGTCAGGAGACCCGAGGTAACCTGATCCCGGCCTGTGGTCGATGTAACCTGGCCAAGGGCAGTCGCTCCCTGCTGGATTGGTACACTGCCGAGCTGCCCTACTTCTGCCCTCAGCGTCTAGAACGGATCCTGAATCGACAGGGTGAAACCGAGATCCGAAGACATCGAGATCCTCAAGGGGGATTCGGTTGATCGGGAAGGAGAGCAACGGACTTGATTATCGCCAACCGACTTGGCCCACCCCCCGGATCGTAAAGGCTGTTAACCTAACAGGCAGGTTCCTCCAAATTCGGCCCATGGTGAGACCCCCCGTTCCGTCCGATCTACCCCAGTTGCGCACCTCCGACTCCCCCAGAGACCAGCGGATACCCACTGAGCCCGAGCCCAATCCCTGGGTGATCCGACCTCAGGTGATCCATTGGCGCTGGCTTCTCTTCTGTTTAGGGATCCTAGGGCTGGTGCTGATCTGCCTGCAGTTGAACCTAAAGGGGGCCGGACTGATCGGTGGAGGAATTGGGGTGGGACTCTCTCTCTGGCGGATCGCTCCTTCCCTGTGGCGAGCCTTCTGGAGTTCCTCCTGGGCGCGCTATCTGGAGCCAGCCCTGGCTTGGTTAACCTTAAGTGTCTCCGTGATCGCGGTCTTCGTCCTGTTGGAGACTCCCGGTCAGATCCGGCGCTGGTTTCAGCAGGCCGATTGGGATGCCATTGGGGCCTTGGGGGATGTGTTTGGGGCTGCGGGTCAGATCCTGATCGCCACCTTGGCGGCCTACATTGCCTGGAGACAGTATGTGATCTCCAAACAGCTCACCATTCAACAGAACAC